>NZ_JAAIJR010000059.1 GCF_010915725.1 Thiorhodococcus mannitoliphagus | reverse complement strand
ATCGCGGAGGTTGTCCCCCCAAGGATCCAAATGCTCGCTGCAACCACGGCGGCGATAAGGCCGGCGACGACAGGCGCGGACAAGGCATCCGGCAACCACCTCAGACTGCGGCCAACCAGCCAGCGCTCCGACACCTGAAAAAAGGTCCCGACCAAGGCCACAACACCCGCCGCGAGCACGAACATCCCAACGCGCTGGCCGAGAACATCGAGCACAAGCGCGAGCACCGCGCCGGCGAGCAAGCCAGCCAGGAGTCCGGTCAAGGTCTCCGCCAAGGGGCGGCTCCCGCTCTTGGCGATCCAGGAATGGAAGCCGCCGGCAATCACCCCCACAATGGCGGCAATGCCGACAATCGCCATGAGCTGAACTTGTTGACCCGTCGCAATCAAATAACCAATGGAGGCCAGCACGCCTGCCATGGCACCTACCAGGGCAACCGGCATCGCGCTATAAAATGCCGAGGTCGTCATGGCCGCCGCCGCCGCGGCAATCACCAGAGGCTGCCATCCAGTCAGACCCAGCACCACAAGCACCTGGTATAGTCCGGCAAACAAGGCACCAAACAAGGCCCCGGCGAATCCCCAGACGACGAGCGCCATGACAATCGCGGTAAACTGGTCCTTCGTAAGCATGCTCAATCACCTAGCTGAGTTTTGATCACGGCCCCTGATTCTAGTATGCCCCCAAGCCTAGCCGGTGATCGATCTCAAGAGATGAGTTCCAGGAACGAGCGATGGCCGATCCTGGACCTCGACGGACGCATCCTGGTCTTCAGATCAAGTCCCATCCACAGCTACGGACATTGATGCTCAGCATGTATCAGTCTCCAGTCAACGGCACGAAGCGCGACTTCGAAGGCCAAACACGTATCTACTACGATGGGTACTGGATCAAGTATTACGATCCCCCGCAGGACAGCTTCGACGTGCGTCGGCAGCTCATCCAGGCGCTAACGCGACGCCTCTTCAACCACGTCGAGCATGGCATCAACATCCCAGGCACACGCCTGAAGGAGGCGCGCGAGGCCTATGAAGCCGAGACCGATACCGAACGCAAGCGGGTCAATGGGGCCATGCTGGCGGGCGCGCTCTTCAATCGTGCTGCAGACATCTTCCACAGTTTGGTGGACCTGCAGACCGCCGGGGTGGAGATCGGCCCGGACCACAGCCTGATGCGCGAGTGCGGCCACTGCCTCATTGAGGCGCTCGAGCTGGGCAAGATGGTGCGGCATCGCGGCGGCGATGAAGGGATCGACGAACTCTGGGGCGAGCCCTTCAAGGCATTTTCGATGCCGATTGAGGCCTTCTATGCGAGTCGCTACCTGAAGATCGCCATGACCATGCAGGACATCGACCGCATCGCCTCGGCCATAAAAGACACCTTTGCCGAGAGCCGACAGATACGCAACATCGCACCCCGCCTCGACGAGTTAGTCGAAGCGGCAAAGCGCAAGTGTGAAATCTTGAGGACAGATCCGGCGGTCTTCGATGTCTGGCCCGCTTATGTGGTCGCCAGCGAGCGGGTCAGCAACTACGACCCTGCCCTACCCAGTCTCCACGACGCGACCGACGTCCGCGAAGCGGTGGAAGGGACGCGCCTGCTGCGCGAAGGCACGGATCTGGTGAGCCACCTGGTGCGCGCCCGCGTCCCCATGCCTAAGAGCATGCGGGAGTTCATCGACCGCTGCCAACAGTTCAAGCGAACCTACATCGACGCCAAGCGCGCCCAAACCCAACGCCCACCACAGGGGGGCTCGTCGGCCTAGTGCCGCGACAGCTGCCGCCATGCTCATCTACCTCCACGGCCTCTATAGCTCAAGCCGCTCGCTCAAGGGAGCACTCCTGCGCACTCGCCTCGCCCCCTTGGAGGTACGCGCCGTCGACTACCCCGCGCATCAGCCGGACGCTGCGGTGGAATGCCTCATGGACTACTTCGCTGGACTCGGCGACACCAATCCCGCAGTGGTTGGAAGCTCGATGGGAGGATTCTATGGTCAGTACATCGCGCGACATTTCGCGCTCTCGCACCTCTTCATGATCAACCCTGCGCTGACCCCCTGGACGCTGACCAACGTCGGTCTAGACGAGGCGACGATTCAAAAGACGCGAGCCTATGGGATCGACCAGCCGTGCGACGGCATAGCAACGACGCTCTTCCTCAACACCGGAGACGAAGTGATCGACTATCGCATCGCCGAGCGCATCTACTCCGACTGCGGCCGGCTTTTCATTTGGCAGGGTGGCGACCATGCCTTTCAGCACATGGACGCGGCCATCGAAGTCATCCGCACCCATCTGCTCGAGCGCGCGGACCTCAGCCCTGGCCCCTCGCGTGCGCCTCTGGGCTAGCCAGAGACTTGGAACAGCGTATCCACGATCTTGAAACCGGCAACATAGGTACCGATACCCGCGCCAAGACTGCTCAGCAGGAAGACCACGAGGACGCGGGACACGCGGTTGCGCCACCAGCCGCGCCATGTCGCGACATCCGCCCTCAACCGACTGAAATCCCCGACACTGGGCTTGCGCAGGTAGAGTTCGACGGCGCCCGTGACCATTCCAGCCCCGATGGTTGGATTCAAGGTGGTGAGCGGGGCCGCAAGAAAGGCCGAGACAATGGTCAGCGGATGGCCGGCGGCCAGCAGGGTGCCCACAGCCGAGAGACCTCCGGTGATCACGACCCAGGACAGCAGAAGATCCAATCCGATCTCCGGCCCCATCGCAAAGCCATAGCCGAAGCCCGCCAGGATCAGGAGCATGAGTCCCCACGCCAGGAGACTCGGCCACTTGCTCGGCGGCGGAATCTCCTCCAGCTCCCGCAGCACCGCCGCCGGCTCGCTTTGGACACGCGACAGGTGCTCGGCAATGCCTCTGAGGTGCCCGACCCCGACCACCACGAGAACGCGCTTGGCGCCGATGCGCGTGGCCTCGCGGGCCAGCTTGGCAGCCATATAGCGGTCGCGCTCCGCGATCAAGGGGGCATAGAGATCACCGCGATCGGCGGCAAACTCCGCGAAGGTCGTCTCGAGCACGTCGCCCTCCTTGAGCCGCTCGATCTCATCCTCCGTCACCTCGTCCGAGGTCACCATGGCGGTCAGCAGCCCAGCAAAGAGACTGTAACGCTTCCACCATCCCAGGTTGCCGGAGATGCGCTTCAGGGTGATACCGATCTCGCGATCGATCAGCATGATCGGCAGATCGCGCTCCTTGGCGAGGCGCAGCGCGGTCCGCTGCTCGGCGCCCGGCTCGATGCCGAACTGGTCGGCAAGGCGCTGTTGGTAGGCCGACAAGGCGAGATTCGCGACCACCATGTAGACGCGGTTTTGCCGAATGACGGAAAAGAGGTCCATCTGCGAGAGGGACTTGGGATCCATCAAGGCATTGAAGCGGCTACGGCATAGCTCGACCGCGACGGCGTCGTACTCGCCCGTCTCAATCAGCTTGCGGACCTGCTCAGCGCTGGCGCGCGAGACATGCGCGGTCCCGAGGAGGGTCACTTCGACACCGCCGTCCAGCAGCAGCTCGCGTTGTGGCTCTAGTGGCTCGACCATTGGGCTCTCGTCGTCGACCAGAGTTGGCAAAAGAGCGGCATGATACCCTAGCTGGACTCTGATTGAATCCCGGCGGAGGGCGCAATCAGCAAAGAGCGCGAGAAACGGCCTCCAAGCCAAGTCATTTTCGAGCACTCAGGCAATTGTCGGAAAATCTCAGAACAGATGGCACCGGATCGAGGTTTGCCTTCAAGGAGCACCGGCTGGGGCATCGCCGAGCTCGGTGACCGCCGCGGCGACACGCAAGGCGGGGCTCGAGACAGCTCAGCGGGTATGAGCTTTGACAGAAATCGCCTTATCATTCGGCCGCAGCCACCTAAGCCCTCAAGGACACAAGGACAAGATCATGAATCCGTCAGCCAGTCGCTCCGCTCATGGGTATCGAACGATGCCTGTCGTCATAGTCCTCGCCCTCCTTGTAACTGGCATGCTTTCCGGCTGCGGCTCCATCAAGAAGGACAAGATGGCAGTGACTCTACAGAACGCGACCAATGGCTATCAAAGCGCGCTGCGCTGGGGCTATTTCGAGAACGCTTTCGGCTTCGTGGATCCTGAGAAACGGAAAAACCGCGAGCTACCCGCCAACCTGGAAGGTATCCGTTTGACAGGATATGACGTGGTGCAGTCGCCCATTGCCAAAAAGGACAGCAATACGGCCATGCAGCTCGTCAAGATCGAGTATCTGCATGAGGACAAACAGGTCGTAAAGACGTTGACCGATCGCCAAATCTGGCGCTACGACGAAGAAGAAAAGAAGTGGTGGCTTGAATCCGGCCTGCCCAAGTTCGATTAGGACCATGCAGTCGAGTGCGCCGATGCCTCAGCGCACTGCAGCAAAGAGCGCTTCGAGTCGGTCGATCTCGACTTGGCGTTCAGCCGGCAGCGTCGCCCGACTGCCTTTGAGGCTCAGCAGGGCATGTTGCGCCTCAACCACCTGATCCGCCAGCAGCAGATCCTTGATACGTCTGATCTCGAGCGATAGCGAATCGCCGGCGATCACCCTAATCGGTTGGCCGACGGCCACATCAGATTGGGGCGAAACTGGCGTTTTCGGGCGGTCGCAGCCACTCAAGAGAGCGCCGAGCAGCCCAGCCAAAGCGAAGCCCCATCGCAGCGCACAGAGGCTCATCGGCGACCACCAAGCATCAACCCCAGAAGTAACCCCATGGACAATCTGCTCGCCATCCTCCTCTTGCTGCTCCTTGGCTGGTTCTGGCTGGACAGCTTACGTGCGCGAGAAATCGCAATCGGCGTCTGCGTGGCTGCCTGCAAGCAAAGGCAGCTTCAATTTCTCGATCAAGCCGTTGCACTGCGTCGGCTCGGTCTCGCCTGGCGGTCCGAGGGTGTGCGCATCCGCCGTGCCTACCGTTTCGAGTTCAGCGAAGAGGGAGTCGGCCGACAAAGCGGCTATGTCGTCATGCGCGGCTTGAGTGTCGAGGAACTGAGCTTCGGACTGCCCACAGACGTCGGCGACGCCTGATCACTCGCGCGCCTCAGCGACTACTTGACGACCTTGAGTGTCGGGCCGCCTTTGCCCTTCCCCTTGCCGCGCGGAGCGGCTGGGCTGGGTCCCTCCCCGGAGGAGGCCTCTGGCCCACTCGTCAATGGCCGCAGCTTGGGACGTGAGGCTGCGTCCTCGCTCACAGACTCGGAGTCCGGATAGCTAGGCTCAGGAAAGACCATGCCCTGCCCGTTCTCGCGGGTAAAGACCCCTAGTGCAGCCTCGCTCGGGACCATGACCTCACGCGCAACGCCGCTGAAGCGCGCATTGAACTGGATCCAGTCGTTACCGATAACCAGCCCTTTCACCGCACTGGGCGCGATATTGAGCACGATGCGCCCATCGTCGATGAACTCCACCGGCACCTGAGCGCCCGGATACTCCGCATCGACCACAAGATGTGGCGTCAGACCATTGTCGAGGATCCACTCGTAGATCGCCCGGATGAGATAGGGCTTGCTGGAAGTCATGTTGTCAGCGTTATGGTCCATCAGCCGACGTCCACGATCATCTCCTTCTCGGCCTCGGTCAGGCTCTGCCGGAAGGCGTCCCAGGTAAAGATACGCTTCATGTAGACACGGATCGCGTCCGCCTGCGGGGGAAGCTCAACCCCAAGCACCGGCAACCGCCAGAGCAAGGGGGCGACACAGCAGTCGACGAGAGAGAACTCCTCACTCATGAAGAAGGGGTGCACACCGAAAACAGGCGCGGTCACGACCAGACTCTCACGCAGCTCCTTGCGCGCCTGCTCGACGTCGTCGCCCTCGCCCTTGAGGATGCGCCCCATAAGCCTGTACCAGTCGCGATCGATCCGATACATATAGAGGCGGGCATTGGCACGCGAGACCGGATCGACCGGCAGGAGCGGAGGATGAGGAAAACGCTCATCAAGGTATTCCATGATGATCCGTGACTCATAGAGCCTCAGCTCGCGGTCGACGAATGTCGGCACCGTGCCATAGGGGTTGAAGTCCATGACCTCGTCCGGGAGCGCATGGGCGTCCACATCGACGACGTCAACCGAGATCCCCTTCTCTGCGAGCACCATGCGCACACGGTGGCAATAAGGGCAAGTAGGGTCGGAAAATAGGGTCATCACTGCTCGTCTGCTAGCGGCCTCTGCCATTTCTTCCCCCTCTCCAGCACCTGGGCGGAGCCCGGCAGGGCTCTTGAAAATTACCGTCATCGACTCTTCCGAGCCGACATTCCATCATCACCCAGCTCGCTTACCGCCAGCAATCACGGCTACGGGGCAGCAGGTGAGCCATTGCGGAAAGTCAAGATGGAGCGAGGACGCGCCAAACATCCACCCGGCAAGTATACCCGGTGGTTGCGACTTGTACGGGACATTCGACTGATAGAGCCGGCAAAGCACGACTAGGAGCCTGTCCGACTTAGGATGAATCGGCTGCGGAATCGGGAGAACGGTCCCTTTCGCCCCGCTTTTTCGTTACATAGAACCACTATGCGCCTCAAAACCGGAACGAAATGGCCTCGCTCTCCCACTTCCTCGCTTCGATCCCCCCAAGTCGGACAGGCTCCTAGCCTGGCGTTTGGCCACACGCGCCAACGAAAAGCACCAGACGCCGGCACGAAGGCAAGCCAGGCGAAGAAGCCGCACTCCCCAATCGAGCTGACTGCTTTGATGCTCCAGAATCGGGCATTGACCCGCGGGCGCGGGTCAAACTCAGGAAACACTGACGACCGCCCCAGAGGGTGGAGCGGTCGCCGTCCCGATCAGTGGATGTCTTTCCAGAACTCTTTCTTGAGCAGATAAGCAAGGATGAAGAGCACACCCAAGAAGAGCAGCACATAAGTGCCGAGACGCTGGCGCTCGAGCTGGAAGGGCTCACCGGCATAGGTCAGGAACGCCGTGATATCGCGCACCATGGCGTCATACTCCTTGGGAGACAAGGAGCCCTCTTCGACCAGCCTGACGCCTTCGATGACCGGCTCGCCACCTTCCTCGTGCGGCGGACCCATCTCAGCCTCTTGCTTGCCTTGGAGATCGCCCAGGACGTGCGGCATGCCTACCAGCGGGAAAAGCACATTGTTGACGCCGTAGGGACGCGTGTCGTCCAAGTAGAAGCTCTTGAGATAGGTGTAGACCCAATCCGGTGTGCGCCAACGCGTCACCAGTGTCAGGTCCGGAGGGACCACACCGAACCACTTGAGACCATCCTCGGGGCGCATGGCGTTGGTCATCAAATCGCCTGGCTTCGCATCGCCGAAGAGCAGGTTTTCACGCAGCGTCACTTCGTCGATTCCCAAATCCTCCGCCATGCGGTTGTAGCGCATGTACTGCAGGCTGTGGCAGCCCATGCAGTAGTTGGCGAAGTACTTGGCACCACGCTGCAGGGACGCTTGATCATGCAGATCGACATCAGCGTGCTCCAGATGCGCGGTCTCGGATGCCAGCAGGGCGACCGGCGCCAAGAGCAGAAGGGTGGCAATGATCAGCTTTCTCATGAGGTCACCCTCTCAGGAACGGGCTTGGTCTTGTCCAAAGCGCTGTAGATCGGCATCAGTAGGAAGTAGGCGAAGTACAGCGTCGTGAAGATCTGCGCGAGCAAGGTGTAGAGGTCAGACACCGGCTGCATGCCCAGCCAGGCCAGGACGACAAAGGACACAGCAAAGATCGCCGTCGCCCATTTGAAGATCGGCCCCTTGTAGCGCATCGACTTGACCGGACTCCGATCGAGCCACGGCAGCACGAACAGGATCAGGATGGCCGCAAACATAACGACCACGCCAGGGAACTGAGAATCCCACATGGGCGGCACCGCACGCAGCATGGCGTAGAAGGGCGTGAAGTACCAGACGGGCGCGATGTGCGCCGGCGTCTGCATGGGGTTCGCCGGTTGGAAGTTTGGCGCCTCGAGGAAGAGCCCCCCGAAGGTCGGCATGAAGAACATGACGATGCTGAACAGCGCCAGGAAAACCACGACGCCCATCAGATCCTTGACGGTGTAATAGGGATGGAAGGGGATGCCATCGGCCGGAGCCTTGTCGCTCCACTTGTTACCCTTGGGGCCTTGCTTGATCTCGATCCCGTCGGGGTTGTTGGAGCCGACGTGGTGCAATGCGACGATGTGCAAGAACACCAATCCCACGAGCAGGAAGGGGAGCAGGAAGTGGAAGGCGAAGAAGCGGTTCAAGGTCGCATCTGAGATGACGTAGTCACCACGGACCCAGACCGAGAGATCCTCACCAATCCCGGGAACGGCGGCAAAGAGGTTGACGATGACCTGCGCGCCCCAATAGGACATCTGACCCCAGGGCAGCAGGTAGCCGAAGAAGGCCGTTGCCATCATCACGAGGTAGATGACCACGCCGATGATCCAGAGTAGCTCGCGCGGCTTACGGTAAGAGCCCCAGAGTAGACCGCGGAACATGTGCATGTAGATGACGATGAAGAAGGCCGACGCACCCGTCGAGTGCATGTAGCGAATGACCCAACCCCAGTCGACATCGCGCATGATGTACTCGACCGAGGCGAAGGCCAGGCCGGCATCAGGCTTATAGCTCATGGCGAGCCAGATGCCTGTCACGATTTGAATCACGAGGGTGAGGATCGCCAGCGAACCGAAGAAAGACCAGAAGTTCAGATTCTTCGGCGCGTAGTATTCGGAGAGATGGGCACGCCAAGTCTCCGTTAGCGGAAACCGCTTGTCGATCCAGTTGAGGTTTTCGGTCTTTTCAGCGCTCATCAGGCCGCTCCTCGATCTTCACCGACCAAGATGGTGGTGTCGTTAAGGTAGGTGTGCTTCGGGATCACCAAGTTGGTGGGCGCCGGAACACCTTTGAACACCCGCCCCGCGAGATCGAACTTGGAGCCGTGGCACGGGCAGAAGAACCCGCCCTTCCACTGCGGACCCAAATCGTCTGGAGCAAACTCCGGCCGATAGGTCGGTGAGCATCCGAGATGGGTGCAAATACCGATGGCGACCCAATAATCCGGCTTGATCGAGCGAGTCGGATTTTGGCAGTACTCGGGCTGTTGCGGCACCTCCGAGTTGGGATCGACAAGTCTTGGATCGTTGCTCGGCAGCGCCTCGAGCATCGCCGGCGTGCGGCTCACGACCCATACCGGCTTGCCACGCCACTTAACGCGCAGAAGGGCGCCCGGCTCCAGCTTACTGACATCGGCTTCGACCGGCGCACCCGCCGCCCGAGCACGAGCACTCGGGTTCATGGATGCGACGAACGGGACCAGGGCGTAACCGGCGCCAACGGCACCAACCACGCTAGTCGCGGCAACGAGCACTCGTCGCCTCATTTTGTTCACGCCTTGCGCGCTCATAGGCCAAAATCCCCCGGCTGCTGCAAGCACCGCCCAAAAGCGAGCCAGGCAAGCACTCCACGCAGCTTGGATGAAACGTTCAGGTGGAAAAATTTAGAAGATGACAATTAACTGCAAAATCGACCGCGCATTCTGTTCGATACCAGCGCGATAGGTCAAGGAAAAAGCCCAGAAAAAGCAAGCCTACTCCCTAGCAGGCAGCAATTCTCAAGCCGGATTTTCGATGTCGACGAAGCGGTGACGCAACCCGAAGTTCTCGCTCAAATGCTCGCCAAGCGCCTGAACGCCATAGCGTTCTGTCGCGTGATGACCTGCGGCGACAAAGCATAAGCCGAGTTCGCGCGCCTGATGCGTCGTCTGCTCGGAGATCTCCCCACTGAGAAAGGCGTCCACACCAAGCTCCGCGGCTTGCTCGATGTGGCCTTGCCCACCCCCCGTACACCAGGCGACGCGCCCAATACGTCTCGGCATGCAACCGACCAGCAAGGGCGCACGCCCCAAAGCCTTCGCAACAAGAGCCGCAAAGTCATCGGGAGCGACTGGCTCCTGAAGGCGAGCGACCCACAAGAGACCATGACCGAGCGCAGATGGTTCCGCTCCAATGAATCCGAGCCGCCGTGCGAGCAGTGCATTGTTACCGACCTCGGGATGGGCATCGAGCGGCAAATGGTAGGCGATCAAACTCATCCCCGCCCTGAGAATCATCCTTGCGCGCTGCCCTTTCATGCCGACGAGACAGGGGCTCTCGCCCTTCCAGAACCAACCGTGATGAACCAGGATGGCGTCGGCCTCCTCCACAATCGCTGATTCGATTAGGGCAGCGCTCGCGGTGACCCCCGAGACGAGTCGGCGAATTGGCCGCTCGCCCTCGACCTGCAAACCGTTCGGCGCATAGTCACTGAAGCTAGAGGCATCGAGAAAGCGGTCGCAGTAGGCGACCAATGCGCGCGGCTCAATCATGTGTCAGCCCTTATGGAGTGGAAACCAAAGCGCACGGAGGGTCCACTGTCGCCGCAAGCCGACAACCTTCGGGCACCGCACCGCGCCCACCAAGCCCCAATTGGACAACCCCAGCGTTAGACAACCCTAATGTTAGGCAGTCCTAATATTGCACAATCCCAACAAAGATTCAGCTGAACCGCAAGGAAGGACCTCAATGCCTTGTTCTAGCGCAGAGGCTCACCCTCCAGGTGAAGCGATCACAGGGAGCACGTCTTTGTTTTTATTAGCACACTTTGCGTCTTTGCGGTTCCAACGGCCGGACCTAGGAGCACCCTTAGAGCGTGTCCATCAATTGTTTCCCGATGCGAGCGATGCCGCCCGAAATCCCCCCTAGCCCCCCTTTGTGAAAGGGGGGAAAGTTGTTGATGGACGCTTTCTTAGGTTAATCCAAGTCTCCTCGACAGGTCCAACGCACCCGCTCGCCCTGGCAGCTACGCCGGCACATTGCAGGCTGTCCCAAGCGTCCCGCCGAAGGGCCAAACGACGATGACAGCAGGGGCGACTCAGTAATGAGGGCTGATACCCTCGAGCCACGACGAGAAACGGAGAGGATCAGCGCCCCGCGGAAGACCATCGAGCTGGCGACCCAAATCGCTTTTCGGCACAACACTCGTGCACCGCAAGCGGGCCAAAAAAAAGCCCGGCGGGGAGCCGGGCTATAAACGTCTCATGATGAGAGAGACGAGGAGGACTCGGTAAAAATTTTCTGGGTTTCTCGAGAGCAGCCCAGGCGACTCCCGACGAAACCAACTCGATTAGTGCATGAAGAGACCGCCGTTGACCGGGAGGTTCGCACCGGTCACATAAGCCGCTTGATCACTGGCCAGGAAGGCGATCGCCGCCGCAATCTCATCGGGCTGTGCCATGCGGCGCATGGGAATGCCGCCGATGATGCTGTTGCGCACCGCGTCGTCCATAGCCAAAGTCATGGCGGTCTCGACATAGCCGGGCGAGATCGTATTGACGGTCACACCCTTGGATGCGCCTTCTTGCGCGAGGGCCATGGTGAAGCCGTGCATGCCCGCCTTTGCCGCAGAATAGTTTGCCTGGCCGAACTGACCACGCTGACCGTTCACGGAAGAGATATTGATGATGCGGCCAAAGCCACGCTCAAGCATGCCTTCCCACACCGGACGCGTCACGTTGAAGACGCTATTCAGGTTCACGTTGATGACGGCCTGCCACTGGGCAGCCTCCATCTTCTTGAATGTCTTGTCGCGCGTGATGCCAGCGCAATTCACAAGCACGTCGACCGGGCCATATTGCTCGCTGATCTCCGTGATCATGCGAGTCGCGTCTTCGAACGAAGACACATCGGCGGCGATCGTAGCGATATCGAAGCCTTCAGACGCGCGTGCCTTCTTCCACTCTTCCGCAGCATCGGACTCAGAAGGGTGATGATTCGCCACAACGCTGCAGCCGTCCTTCGCGAGACGCGTACAGATCGCGGTACCAATGCCGCCAATACCGCCGGTGACGAGTGCAATACGTGCCATGGGCTCCTCCAAACTCTCGTTTTTGCTGTTTTGACTTTAGAACTTACATCTCAAGGCAGGCTGGGTGAAGCCTCGCCACGAGCTATTGTGGTGCCCGTCACACTTAGGACCACCAAAGAAGTAGGACCACAAAGAAGGCAGCCCCTCCCTGGACCGCCATCAGCCGGTCGCGCAATTAAGCCGCGCTGGCGCTCTTGCGCAGGTCGGCGCTGATCTCACTCATGTTCGTCTCGACCCAGCCACGGTAGTCGTCACGCGCCTCGCTGGCGATCTGCATGGTGGACTTGCCCTCGGCAATCATGCGCTCGCTCAACTCTTTGGTCGCGTCGACCTGGCCCTTGAAGAACTCGTTGTAGCCCTTGGACTCGGTCGCAACTTTCATCATTCTCATCGCGTGATCCATGTAGAGGGTCACAGCGTCCATCTGACGGGCAGCCATCTTCTCGAAGATGCGGACGTTCAGCTCGCCCAGGCTTGTCATGCGCTCGACGCTCTTGTTGGTCAGCTCGTTCATGGTCTTCATGCTGTCGGTCGCGTTCATCATGTCGTCTCCAAAAGTTGTTGTGCAGTGCAGCAATGTTGCGTTGCACAATATCCCTGCGGAGCAAATTGGTCAACACCTAAATTTGAAATTCATTGCATTGATTCCGAGCGGTGCATTGATTCCGAGCGGTGCATTGATTCCGAGCGGTGCATTGATTCTGAACGAAGCCGTCCGCCACGAGCGAAGGCAGATCAAGCGACTGGAGACCCTCTCACCGCCAACCAGCGACTCTGCCGCTGGACGAGCCGCGAGCGATCAGAAGACCGCACCAACACAAAGCTGCAAGGTGACCGCTGGGAGGCCGATCGCGCTTTCTTGGGTGAAGGCCCCAGGCCTGATGGCGCTGCGGTCGCTGAAGCCCCAACACTCGCGCGACCGCCGCGCACACAGGTGCATGCGCAGACCAGGCTCAGCCCGCACCCTCGTCATCCTTCTTGCGATCAGGACCCAAGGGGAACCCGGCCGCGCGCATGAAGTCCTCCTGCAGGTCGGTCCAGATCTCGACATTCTTTTGGGTCATGCGCGTCATGGCCTCGAACGGCGTCTCACTCAGCGCCTTAGTCATCTCCTGCTGCTGCTTGGCGAAGAGGTCCAGCGAGGATTCGAGATAGCGGGCGAACATGCCTTGCAGAGTGCCACCGTAAAAGCGGATGATCTGCGCCAGCATGGCGGCGCTGAACAGCGGCTCGCCCCCGGTCTCCTCCTCCAGCATGATCTGGAGCAGGATGGAGCGGGTGATGTCGCCCTCGTTGGCAGTATCGACAACCTTGAAGCCGGTGCTACTCATGACTAGCTCACGGACGTCCGCGAGGGTGATATAGCGGCTGACCTCGGTATCGTAGAGGCGGCGGTTGGGGTATTTCTTGATGATGCGCTCGCTGTTCATAGACGCCTGACCTGCTTGGGCTTGTCTTTTGCTTCGGGCAAGTGTACCCGACTCGCGACAACGCCTCGCCGGCGTGAGCCGGCGAGGCGTTGCTTTGTCATACGAAGGGGCCGCACTCAGCCCCCTAGACACAAGACTCAGGGGCGCTCGACCGCCAAGGCCACGCCCTGACCGCCACCGATGCAGAGGGTCGCAAGCCCCTTCTTGGCATCGCGCTTCTGCATCTCGTAGAGCAGTGTGACCAGCACGCGGGCACCTGAGGCGCCGATCGGGTGCCCGATGGAGATGGCACCACCGTTGACGTTCACCTTGCTCAGGTCCCATCCCATATCCTGGTTGACGGACATGGCCTGGGCCGCAAAGGCCTCGTTCGCCTCGATCAGATCGAGATCAGCCGGCGTCCAGCCTGCCTTCTTCAAACAATCCGTCGACGCAGGGATAGGGCCGGTGCCCATGATGGCTGGATCCACACCAGCGCTCGAGAAGGCGACCAGGCGCGCCATGGGCGTGAGCCCCAGTTCCTTGGCCTTGGACTCCTTCATGACCACGACCATGGCCGCACCATCATTGATGCCGGAGGCATTGCCGGCGGTGACGGTGCCCTCCTTGTCGAAGGCGGGGCGCAGCTTGGCGAGCTTCTCGGCCGTAGTCCCAGGACGCGGGAACTCGTCGGTATCGAACACCAGCGGATCACCCTTGCGCTGCGGGACGCTCACCGGGACGATCTCGTCCTTGAAGCGACCAGAGGCGATCGCCGCCTCCGCCTTCTGCTGCGACGCCGCAGCGAAGGCATCCTGCGCCTCGCGGGTGAAGGCGTACTTCTTGGCGATGTTCTCCGCCGTAACGCCCATGTGGTACTGATTGAAGGCATCCCAGAGCCCGTCGACGATCATGGTGTCCTTCATCTTCCAGTCGCCCATGCGCTGGCCATCGCGCGAGCGCGGCAGCACATGCGAAGACTGGCTCATGCTCTCCTGACCGCCGGCAATCACGATGTCGGCGTCACCGCAGGCAACCGCCTGCATGGCCAGATGGACCGCCTTGAGCCCGCTGCCGCAGACTTTATTGATGGTCATCGCCGGAACAGAGTGCGCCAACCCCGCCTGCAAGGTGGTCTGGCGCGCGGGATTCTGCCCACAGCCCGCCGTCAGAACCTGCCCCAGGATGACCTCGTCAACCTGGTCGGGAGCGATCCCAGTGCGCTCGAGCAGCGCCTTGAGCACGGCCGTGCCAATGTCGGTCGCCTGGAGGGATGAGAGTGCGCCGCCGAAGCTTCCGACCGCGGTCCGGCCCGCATCGACGATGACAATGTTGTCGCTCATGGTGTGGATATCCTCTCTGACAAGGTGGAGTCACCCCTTGGGTTGGGGGCTTGTTGGGTTGGGGGGCTTATGATGCGCGGATTCTACGCATCTTTGTTGCAGTGCACAAATCCGCATGCTAAGTTCTGACAGATACCATCCCGAGGAGGGCAAAGGCATGAGTAACGATAGCTTTTTCAACGAAGACTGGCTCGAGATTCAGCGCAAGTACTGGGACAACTGGGCCGAAATGGGCCGCAAGGCCATGGGGGTCGAGGGCGAAAGGAAGATGACGACACCCTGGGAGGGCGCCCTGGATCACTGGTGGAAGGCGATGTCCCCGGCCGCGCCCGACTTCTCCAATGGCTTCATGGAGAAGATGATGGAGCAGGGCAAAAACTTCTTCCGCATGGCGGAAACCTTCTCCAACAGCTCCAACCAGACGCCCCCCACCGACGGCATCGCCTGGTGGACCAAGGCGCTCGAGGACATGCAGAAGCAGTTCACCGGCTCGCTCGACGACGGCGGCAATACCATGCAGCGCATGATGTCCTTCTGGGAGATGCCGCTCGACAATTGGCAGCGCATGATGTCGTCCATGTCCCCCATGCCCGGCGACATGCTGCGCAACATGCCGCATGAGCACTTCAAGGACCGGCTCGACCGCGCCCTTTCCGCGCCGGGTCTCGGCTACACACGCGAGGAGCAGAGCCAATACCAAGAACTGATGCGCACCTCCATGGACTATCAAGCGGCCCTGCAAGAGTACACCGGCTTCTACAACCGGCTCGGCATGAAGTCCGTCGAGCGCATGGGCGACTTCATCCAAGGCGTGATCGACAGCGGCAAGAGCATCGACTCGGCCCGCGCCCTTTACGATAGCTGGATCAGCTGCTGCGAGAGCGTCTATGCCGACGAGGTCGCCACCCCCGAATACGCCAAGATCCACGGGCACCTCGTCAACGCGCAGATGGCATTGAAGCGGCGCATGGCCATCATGGTGGACGAGAACCTCGGCGCCATGAACATGCCCACCCGCAGCGAGCTGCGCACCCTGCAGAACCGTCTCCAGGAGACCCGCCGCGACAACAAGCAGCTCCGTCAGGCCCTTCACGCCCTGGAGAAGCAAGTCGCAGCCCTGAACGGCAAGCCCCCAGCGACTGCACTCAAGACCTCGGCCCCCGCGACCAAGTCGGCCGCGAAGCCGGCAACGCGGACAACCACTCGGCGCAAGACGGCCGCCAAGACGACCAGCAGCGCCTCGGACGACTGAGCGTCGCTTCGATTCCGAGAATTATGTGCAGCGCCAATACGAATGAGCGCCACTCAGAGACTACTGCGAGGATAGAGATCATGCTTCCCATCGACATTCGGCCGGACAAGCTCGCCCAGGAAATGTTCGACTACAGCCGCAAGCTCGGGCAGGGCATGGAGAACCTGCTCGACGCGGATGCCATCGACACTGGCGTCAGCCCGAAAGAGGCCGTCTACAGCGAGGACAAACTGGTCCTCTACCGCTACGACACCCCAGCTGACATCACCCCCGAGAAGACGCCGCTCCTCATCGTCTACGCCCTGGTCAATCGGCCCTATATGACCGATATCCAGGAGAACCGCTCCACCATCAAGGGGCTGCTCGCGACCGGTCAGGACGTCTACTTGATCGATTGGGGCTATCCGGATCAGGCCGATAGCGCCCTGACCCTGGACGACTACATCAACGGCTACATCGACCGCTGCGTCGACTACCTCTGCGAAACGCACGAGATCGACAAGGTGAACATCCTGGGCATCTGCCAGGGCGGTGCCTTCAGCCTCATGTACGCCTCCTTGCACCCGGAAAAGGTCAACAACCTGGTCACCATGGTCACGCCGGTCGACTTCCAGACCCCGGACAATCTGCTGTCCGCCTGGGTGCAGAATGTCGACATCGACCTGGCCGTGGACACCATGGGCAACATCCCCGGCGAGCTGCTCAACTGGACCTTCCTGTCGCTCAAGCCTTTCAGCCTGACCGGCCAGAAGTACGTCAACATGGTCGACTTGCTGGATGACCCGGACAAGGTCAAGAACTTCCTGCGCATGGAGAAATGGATCTTCGACAGCCCAGACCAGGCCGGCGAGACCTTCCGCCAGTTCACTAAGGACTTCTATCAGCACAACGGCTTCATCAACGGCGGCGTCAAGCTCGGCGGCAAGGAAGTCGACCTCAAGAACGTCAGCTGCCCGGTGCTGAATATCTATGCCCTGCAGGATCACTTGGTGCCGCCGGATGCGTCGAAGGCCTTGAAGGCGCTCGTCGGGTCGAAGGACTATACCGAGCTGGCCTTCCCCGGCGGCCATATCGGCATCTATGTCAGTGGCAAGGCCCAGAAGGAAGTCACGCCGGCAATCGGCAAATGGCTGAACGAGAGGTCTTGATCTAGCGATTAGCTGGTGGCTGGGACCTTAGGCGATTGCGGGGAAACAACAGACCCGCAGTTCCGATCCCGGATGGGCAAAGCCCTGGCGATGCGCTTCGTTCGGCGTGCCGAGGGTCGCGGGGCGTGCCCATCATCCCCGCTCAGCGTCTTGCAAGATGGGCACGTCCGTTTGGCGCCGAGGTTGCGCGCGAGCCCAGCGCGCGGACTTTGCCCATCCTGACTACCGATCCGCGTCTATTTGGGTATCGCCTTAGTCCTGGACGTAGAAATGGCGCCAGCCGGTCCCGCTCGCGCGAATCAGTAGATCGAAGAGCGCGGGGGCCGGCGTGGCCTCGCTCGGAAAGATCTCTTCGACCAGGATGAAGAGACGACCGAAGCCGCCTTGCTCTTTCCAGTCCCAGAGCCAGGGAGGCCGGGTCTCACCGCACTGCGGGCAGGTCACGCCGGCGTGCGGATGAGAGGCCCAATGCGCGGTGTGCTCGCGCCAATCGACCAAGCGCGCGCGACAGCCAACGCAGCGGGGGGCGCGCGTGTTGCGACCGACGAGCAGGGAGGGATGCTCCCGAGCTGGCAGGACCCGAATATGGCAGAAGCCGCCTTGTCGATCTGGATCAGACTGGATGCGCACCGCGCAGCCAGCGAATGTCATTAGACTGAGAAAGCCCGGGCCGATGCGATAGGCCTGCTCTTCAGAAGTCCCCAAAGACTCGCCAACAAAGCCTTTGTCAGCGAGCATCTCAATCAGCAGCCCAACCTGAGGAATGACATGCGGATCCGCCGGGGTCAGCACCAAGCGGCCCGTGTGGCTGGCTGCAACCGGAGCAGAAGCGGCGGATCTAGGGGCAACCCCGGCGGTCAATGCAGAAGGTGACTCAGCTGTCATGGGACATCCGATGGAAATCGAAGCTGAGTTCTTGACTTGGTGACTGCAGATAATTGCCCTGGATGAAGTCTGGCCGACAGGTCCAGACGCGTGCGACGGTCTCCTGATCATCAATGCCCGGCGCGACGACCGCCATCCCCCGCGCCTGGAGCGATTGCACGATTTCAGTGAGCTGCGCCCGGTCGGTATTGAGCACGACATTGAACGAGAGCTTCGCCAAGGTCACACCAATCCGACCGAGCAGCGACACCTCATCGCGGCTGCCGGAGACGTTCCCGACGCAAACCTGGATCCCGTATTTGGCCAAGCGCTCGATCAGCACCTTGGTCTCGGCGCGGTGCTGATGCACATCGGACATTTGAAACTCGAGCAGGGGATAGATCTGCGTCAAATTGCGCTTGAGGATCTGGTCCCTGAACCAGGGAAACCACTCCGGCGCGGACAATGTACCCACACTCTGGTGCACCAGTAGCTTCAATCCGGGATGCGCCTTGCGCTGCGCACTCATGACATCAAAGGCCCGGCGCAAGACCCAGCGATCGACCCGCGGCATCATCTCGGAGCGCTCGGCGACGGAGAGAAAATCCGCCGGCGGGACCTGTTCGCCGTCCAAGGTTTGCATGCGAATCTGTGCCTCGTACAGCTCGCCGTCGGACTGATTCAAGGCCAAGACAGGCTGGAACAGCAGCAGGAAACCATCCTGAGCCAGGGCCGCGCTGACCAAACGTTTGAGCACGGACTCGGCCTCGGGCGCGGCACCCGCCTTGGGCTGCGACGACCAGACATGCACCTGATTGCCACTCGCGGCGCGCGCCCCCGCCACGCCCTTCTCAGCCCGTGCGACCATGGTAATGGCGTCTTCGGAGGGCGAATCCAGAAAACCAACCCCAAGACTCGCGCTGATCGCAATGTCAAGCTCGGTCTCCTCGGGCTCGAGGTCAGCGATCTGCTGACACAGCGAGGTCGCCAGCAATTCAAGCGCGCTGGCGTCCTCACGCGTCATGAGCAATCCGTAGCGGAAATCATCCATTCGGGTCGCACTATCCGCCGTGACCATGACTTTGCTCAGAACCCCTTCGAGTTCGCGCAGCAGCTTCTCGGTCGCGGTCAGGCCCAACTTGGTCAAGATGCGCTGGTGCTCGTCCAAATCCACCAGAATGAGTGCGGTTGCTCCGCTCTGCGGCGCTCCAGCCTTGGCGATCTGCTCTAGATGCCGCATGAAGACGTCGCGAGGCAGGAAGCCGCTGGCGGTCTCGCGCCGGTTGACCAAGGTCCGCCTATCCTGCAGCCAGCGCGACATGCGCATGCGGTACTCGACCGCGGCGATCAGCGCCGCGCGCTTCACCGGCTTGTGGATGAAGCCATCGCCACCGGCCTTGAGTGCGGCCAACTGCTTGTTGAGGTCATCCTCCTCGGAGAGGAAGAGGATGGGGATACCGTAGAAGTCGTCGTGGTCGCGGATGATCTTGGCAAGCTCCGATCCCGTCACCTCGGCGAGGTGCAGACTCATGAGCACCAGATTCGGGCGGAATGCCTGCATCCGCGCCAGCAGCTTCATCGGCGCGTCGACCACCAGCGTCTCCATGCCGATGCTGGCAAGCAGGGCAGCGATCTTCTTGGCCTGTCGAGCGTCCTGGTCGAGGATCAGGATGCGATAGCGGGTCGTCTCGATGACCCCGCACATGCGCAGCACGCGCGCCGCCAGCCGTCTGGGGGAAACCGGTGCGCCCAGATAACTGGCCGCGCCGGCGCGCACCGCTGCAAGCCGTGCCTCCATGGCATTCTCACGCTGATCCTCGCGCGCGATGCAGATGACATGCGTCTGCCCGCGGGCGCGGTGAAGCTCGGCAACGAGCTTTGCGAGCCCGTCTTCCTCCGGCAGCGCCGCCGTCTCCACGATGGCAACCTCAGGCGCCGCGTCGGCCAATTCCCGAACTAGATCATAGGCATCCTCGAAGGGCGCGATTTGCAAACCCGAGGGCGCGAGCAAATGCGCTAGATCGGCTATCAGTGCTTGGTCCGCCCCCAGATAGAAGACGCGATTCATCCGCTCTGCATTGGTCGTCGGTGTCATATCCTAGTGTGCCCTGGTCTCTGGTAGAGCCGTTGCCCGGGTACCCGAGTGAGGAAGGTACCAGGCTTGGCAAATGGCTAGAGGCGCTTATCTATTGAAATCGCCGCTCCCTTTCGCTAGCTTCGAACGAGTCATGCTGCTGGGGGTGTCCGTGACGACACGCTTAGGCTTGGATTTTCGGTGCTTGGGCCTGTGACGTCCAGCCGAGGTCTTTGCCAACGATGCGTGGTCCCGGGCTGAGAGAAGACCCTTTGAACCTGAACCGGATCATGCCGGCGCAGGAAAGCAGAGAAGGTATCAGGCGCGCTCGCCCTTTCCGATCAGTCGTCGGACGAGCGGCCCTGCCCCGCAACGCTTTCCTAACGGCCTGCTCTGGCTGGGATGCCTCGACCATCCCATGACGCGCTTCAAGAACCCAGTTAGCTAAATTCGAGCACCCAGGTCCAAGACGCCATCCTGCGCCTTGGATCAGCCTTCAGGAGTTCAGATGAGCGCCATCCCGCAAGCATTCGTCCGCAAGACCGCCCAGCTTTCAGAGGAAGTCACCCAGCCCTTCCCGAGTTCGCGCAAGATCTACGTGACCGGTTCGCGTCCCGATCTGCGCGTCCCCATGCGCGAGGTCACACTGACCGCCACCGAGACCAACACGAGCCCAGAAGAGAATCCGCCCGTCCTGATCTACGACACCTCGGGGCCTTACACGGATCCGGATGCGCGCATCGATCTCCTGAGCGGCCTGGCATGCGTGCGCAAGCAATGGATCGAAGAGCGTGGCGATACCATGCCGCTCGACGGCCCAACCTCGGCCTTCGGTCGGCAGCGCCAGCATGATCCGGCCCTGGCGCACTTACGCTTCGAGCACCTGCGCACCCCGAGACGCGCCAAGGGCGACTGCAACGTGACCCAGATGCACTATGCGCGCAAGGGCATCGTCACGCCCGAGATGGAGTATGTCGCCATCCGCGAGAGCATGCAGCTCGAGGAACTGCGCAGGGATCCGCGCTACGCCAAGCTGCTGCGCCAACACCCTGGGCAAGACTTCGCCTCGGGGATGCCCGAGACCATCACGCCCGAATTCGTCCGCGCAGAGGTCGCCCGCGGACGCGCCATCATCCCGGCCAACATCAATCACCCAGAGCTGGAGCCCATGATTATCGGGCGCAATTTCCGGGTGAAAATCAACACCAACATCGGCAACTCGGCGCTCACCTCCTCCATTGAGGAAGAGGTCGAAAAGATGGCCTGGTCCGCGCGCTGGGGCGGCGACACCCTCATGGACCTCTCGACCGGCAAGAACATCCACGAAACTCGCGAATGGATCCTGCGCAACGCCCCCATGCCGATCGGCACCGTACCCATCTATCAAGCGCTGGAGAAGGTCGAGGGCAAGCCGGAAGAGCTGACCTGGGAGCTGATGCGCGACACCCTGATCGAACAGGCCGAGCAAGGCGTCGACTACTTCACCATCCATGCTGGCGTGCTGCTGCGCTATGTGCCGCTGACCGCAGACCGACTCACCGGCATCGTCTCACGCGGCGGCTCCATCCTCGCCAAGTGGTGCCTGGCCCATCACCAGGAAAACTTCCTCTACACCCACTTCGAGGAGATCTGCGAGATCATGAAGGCCTATGACGTCGCCTTCAGTCTGGGTGACGGCCTGCGCCCCGGCTCGCTGGCCGACGCTAACGACCGCGCCCAGTTCGCCGAGCTCGAGACCCTGGGCGAACTGACCAAGTTCGCTTGGGAGCACGACGTCCAGGTCATGATCGAAGGACCCGGACATGTGCCCATGCAGATGATCCAGGAGAACGTCACCAAGGAGCTGGCGGATTGCCACGAGGCCCCCTTCTACACCCTGGGCCCGCTGGTCACGGATATCGCACCCGCCTACGACCACATCACCTCAGGGATCGGCGCCGCCAACATCGGCTGGTACGGCACTGCCATGCTCTGCTATGTCACCCCCAAGGAACACCTGGGCCTACCGGACAAGCAGGATGTGCGCGACGGCATCGTCACCTACAAGATCGCGGCCCATGCCGCCGACCTGGCCAAGGGGCTGCCCGGCGCCCAGATTCGCGACAATGCCCTCTCCAAGGCCCGCTTCGAATTTCGCTGGGAGGACCAGTTCAACCTCTCACTGGACCCGGACCGCGCCCGCGAGTACCACGATCAGACCATGCCGCACGCCTCGCACAAGGTCGCCCACTTCTGCTCCATGTGTGGACCGCATTTCTGCTCCATGAAGATCACCCAAGACGTGCGCGACTATGCCGAGGCGCACCGGATCAAGGACGTCGAGTCAGCCGTCGCGGAAGGGATGAAGGAGAAGGCGCAGGAGTTCAGGGAGAAAGGGGCGGCCATCTACAAGGCGGTGTAACAGACAGGGCCGTGGGCCAGCCACGGCCCTTTACGCGCGCAATCGCGGCGGGGCGCCGCTCCCACCTCGCCTTGCTTCAAGTAGCCCGGCGCCGACTCAATCGACTCGGCGATCCGGCGATCCAGCGATCAACGCCCGCTACGACGTGACGGGTGATTGCCCGTTCCCTAGGCCTGAGAATATTGGAGTGCGGTGAACATTCAGCGCCGCGCGCGCCTGGCGGCCGACGGGATCGCCGGCCCCCTGACGAGCACCGCACTCATCACGGCCGTGCTCGAGGCCCCCGGGGAGTGACCCCCGAACGGCGACGCGAGCAGGCCGCGCTCAAGGCTTGGGCGCAACCTGCTCCAAATGCCAGATGTCCTCGTTGTACTCGGCAATGGTGCGGTCAGACGAAAAGTGCCCGCTACGGGCTGCGTTGAGGATACTCATGCGCACCCAGCCGTCGCGGTCCCGGTAGGCGGCTGCGGCCCGCTCCTGCGCCTCGACATAGCTACGGAAGTCCGCTGCGGTCATCCAGGGATCATGCGGATTGCGAATCGACCCGATGACAGCATCGAAGACCCCGCCCTCGAACTGGTTGAAGTGACCGGATTCGAGCAGATTCATCACATCCAATAGGGCTGGATCGTTAGCGATGATGCCATTGGGGTCATAGTGCTGACGGCGTGACTCGACCCCAGCGGCGGTGAGACCGAAGAGGAAGAAATGCTCCTCGCCGACTTGGTCGCGGATCTCGATGTTGGCGCCATCGAGCGTCCCAATGGTCACTGCGCCATTCATCATGAACTTCATATTGCCCGTGCCTGAGGCCTCCTTGCCGGCCGTCGAGATCTGCTCCGACAAATCCGTCCCAGGGGCGATCACCTCCATGAGCGACACGCGATAGTCCGGAATGAAGGCGACGCGCAGAAATCCCTCGGTCGCGGGGTCTTTGTTGACCAGGCTCGCCACGCGATTGATCAAGTGAATGATCTGCTTGGCCATGACATAGCCCGGCGCCGCCTTGCCGCCGATCAGGACGCAGCGCGGTGTCCAGTTCTCCGTGTCACCGCGCTTGATGCGATTGTAGAGATGGATGACATGCAGGATGTTGAGCAGCTGGCGCTTGTATTCGTGGATACGCTTCACTTGGACGTCGAAAAGCGCGTCGACTGGAAACTCGACCCCGCATAGCTGTCCGACGACATCGGCCAGGCGCTGTTTGTTGTCCTGTTTGATGGCGTACCAACGCTTGCGGAAGGCCTCATCGTCCGCATGGGGAGCCAGCTTGGCAAGCTCCTCCAGCTTACAGACCCAGCCCGCGCCGATGGTCTCGTCGAGCAGTTCGTGCAGTCCGGGGTTGCAGAGCGACAGCCAACGACGTGGCGTGACGCCATTGGTCTTGTTGTTGAACTTCGCCGGCCAAAGCTCGTGGAAATCACGGAAGAGCCCCTCGACCAGCAGTTCCGAGTGCAGCGCCGCCACGCCATTGACTGAGAAGCTGCCAACGATGGCGAGATAGGCCATGCGGACCTGAGGCTCGTAGCCTTCCTCAATGAGCGACATACGTCGCTGACGGTCATTGTCGCCCGGCCAGCGCAGCGCAACCTCGGCGAGAAAGCGGGCATTGATCTCGAAGATGATCTCGAGGATCCGCGGCAGCAGCTGGCGAAACAGGCGCACCGGCCAGCGCTCCAAGGCCTCGGGCAGCAGGGTGTGATTGGTGTAGGCCATGGTGCTGGACGTAATCTCCCAGGCCTTGTCCCACTCCAAGCCGTGATCGTCCATGAGCTGTCGCATCAGCTCGGCCACGGAGACCGCGGGATGGGTGTCGTTGAGCTGGAAGCAGTTCAGCTCGGCGAAACGGCTGAAGTCTTCCCCGTGCAGCCGCACCCAGTCCCGCAGCACGTCCTTGATACTCGCGCTCGCCAGGAAGAATTGCTGGCGCAGCCGCAGCTCCTTGCCGTTCTCGCTCGCATCATTGGGGTAGAGCACCATGGTGATGTGCTCGGCCGCGTTCTTCTGGGCGACGGACTCGGGATAACTGCCAGCGTTGAACTCGTCCAGGTCGAACTCATCCGTGGCCGCCGCCTTCCACAGGCGCAGCGTATTCACGGTGTCGTTGCGATAGCCGGGTACCGGAATATCGTAAGGGACAGCCAACACATCATGGGTGTCGACCCAGCGGGAGACCAAGCGGCCAGCGTGATCCGTGTAGCTCTCGGTGCGCCCGCCAAACTGGATACGCTGAGTGAATTCCGGCCGCTCCAGCTCCCAGGGGTTGCCGTCGCGCAGCCAGTGGTCCGGTTCTTCGACCTGCTCACCCTTTTCGATCAGCTGCCGAAACATGCCGTACTCGTAGCGCAGGCCATAGCCTCGCACGGGCAGCTGCAGGGTGGCGCAGGAGTCCAGGAAGCAGGCGGCGAGCCGACCCAGGCCGCCATTGCCGAGCCCGGGATCCGGCTCGTTCGAAGCGATCTCCTCAAGCATCAGCCCAAGGTCATAAAGCCCTTTCTCAACGGGACCGCCGACGTCCAGATTGAGCATGGCGTTGGAGAGCGCCCGGCCCATCAGGAACTCGAGGGACAGATAGTAGGTGCGCTTGCAGCGCGTCTCGTCATAGGCCTGGCGCGTGCGCTTCCAGCGCTCCATGAGGCGGTCGCGAAGGGTGATGGCCAATGCCTTGTAAGGGTAGTAGGCGGACTGACAATCGCGGTCCCGCCCAAAGGTGTGGGCGTAGTAGTGCTTGAAGTCCTGCGACAATCCCTCGGCGTCCATCGCCAGCGGTGGAAGCTCGAAGACCTGATCGTTCGGGTGATTCTTGATGGGATTCGTCAGAGAAGACATGCGCCTAGGATTCCTTAGTAAGCTCGATATAGACAACGAAATCATACTCGCTTCAGCGCCGGATCAGGGGCTTTGCAAGCTAAGAAAGCGCTCATCAATTGTTTCCCGCTGCGAAGGATCCGGCCCGAAATCCCCCCTGGGCCCCCTTTGCGAAAGGGGGGAAGGTGTTGATGGCCACTTTCTAAAGAGGGACAGGCCTCAACGGCGATTGGGCATCAGGCTCGAGAGGGGCGAGCGGCCCTGAGTGAAGTCGGCGCGCAGCCGGGTCAGCAGCCGAGCGCGCTCAGCGTCACTCGCCACCATCAGGGCCGCGAAGGCTGCCCGCCACTGGGCCATGTACTCGCGGTCCTCCTGCAGATTGGTATAGCTCATGATAGCGCTGCAGTAATCGGTCGCCTTCAGATAGTCCTTGAATGGCGTCTCGCTCGGCGCAAGCAAGGGGGCAATGAGCTGACGCGCCCGAGCCGAAGCCTTGAGCTTGGCATCTGCCATCTCAGTAGTACACCGCCGTCACGCGCCATTGCGCGCCGGTCAGCCGCAGCCGCAGCGTGACAGGGGTGCCATCGCCCCGCTCCATTCGCACCATGAAGCCTCCCGGGCTATCAAAGAAGCCGTAGGACAACGCCGACAGAAACCCCAGCCCAGGGGCCGTCGCGGCAATGAGTTGATCTTGGACCCAGCCCAGAGTTACCTGAGTCTCCAGGGCATCCTTACCGTCCTGGCGGATGCCGGTCTCCAGCCATGCGATGAAGGCGTCAGACAGCTCCCCAATCACGGTGTCGCACTCCTTGTTCAGCCGATGCGCAATCTCATCGCGAACCGCATCGACGTCCACCATGGCGGCCAGCGCCGCATGGTCATCATGCATCACGGCGAGATGCAGATTCCAGAGGGCGACATAGGGCCAGATACCATAAACCATCAGCGCAAGCAGCAGTGCGGCCAAAACCTTCAGGGTCGGAGTCCGCATTCGACGCCAAAGGCGTTCAACCGTAGCGCGCGCGCGAGCAGGCAGCCGATGCGAGAAAAGCCTCATCGAGGTGAGATCCTCATGCGCCAGATGCCTCCGCCAGCTCGATGGCCTCGCTCACCTCGAGCCAGTCCGACTCCACCGCTTCCAGCTCGGCGCCAACCTCGCGCTGCTCGGACAGCAGTGCAAGGAGCCGCTCCTTGGCCTCGGGCTCGTAGAGATCCGGCGCGGCCAGCGCTTGCTCCAGACTCGCCCGCCGCTCGCTCAGGGTGGCGAGTCGTTGCTCCAGCTGTTTCTCGCGCCGCTTCAGCGGCTGCAACGCCTTGCGCGCCTCAGCCGCCAGCCTGCGCTGCTCCTTGCGATCGACCACCTCCCGCTGGGGCGCGCCGGCAGCCTCGCTCGTCGCGCTCGGATCAGTGCGTGCAAGCCAGGCGGGATAGTCTTCCAGATCCCCATCGAAGGGCTCGACTGCGCCATCGTGCACCAGCAGGAGCGTATCGCTCGTGACCCTCAGGAGGTGGCGGTCGTGCGAGACCAGTACCAGGGCACCCTCGAAGCCTTGGAGCGCCTCGCTCAGGGCGTGGCGCATCTCGAGGTCCAGGTGGTTCGTCGGCTCGTCGAGCAGGAGCAGACTCGGACGCTGACGGATGATGAGCGCGAGCACCAGCCGCGCCTTCTCGCCACCGGAGAGCGGCGCCACCGGCTCCAGGGCGCGGTCGCCCACGAAGTCGAAACCGCCCAGATAGTTGCGCAACGCCTGCTCGCTCGCGTTCGGATCCAACCGCCGCAGATGCTCGAGCGGCGAGTCCTCCAGGCGCAGCTGGTCGACCTGATGCTGGGCGAAGTAGCCAACCCTCAGATCCTGCGCACGCTCACAACGGCCAGCCTGCAGATCGAGTTCGGCCGCCAGCACCTTGATCAGGGTCGACTTGCCTGCCCCATTGCGGCCCAGGAGGCCGATGCGGTCACCCGGATTCAGACTCAGGCCAACCCCGGTGAGAATCGAGACGTCGCCGTAGCCCGCAGCGGCCTCATCCAAGCGCAGCAAGGGCCGCGGCAGGTGCTCGGCCGATTCGAAACTGAAACGGAAGGGTGAATCGATGTGCGCGGGCGCGATCAACTCCATGCGCTCCAGCGCCTTGAGACGGCTCTGCGCCTGACGCGCCTTGGTCGCCTTGGCGCGAAAGCGCTCCACGAAGCCGTGAATGTGCGCGATCTCGCGCTGCTGGCGGACGTAAGCGGCCTGCTGCTGAGCCAGTCGCTCGGCACGCTGACGCTCGAAGGCGGAATAGCTGCCCTGATAGAGCGTCAAGCCCCTACGCTCCAAGTGCAGGATGTGCGTGGCCACCGCATCCAGGAAGTCACGATCATGCGAAATGAGAATGAGCGTCCCTGGATAGGCCTTGAGCCAACCCTCGAGCCAAATGACGGCGTCCAGATCCAGGTGGTTGGTCGGCTCATCCAGCAGCAGCAGATCCGACCTACACATGAGGGTGCGAGCCAGGGCGAGCCGCATGCGCCAACCGCCAGAGTAGCTGTTGACGGGCCGCGCTTCATCGCCCGGCTTGAACCCTAGGCCGTGGAGCAACTTGGCGGCACGGCTCTGCGCACCATAGCCATCGATGTGCTCGAAGCGACCCAGGAGGTCGGCGTGGCGCAGACCGTCACCGGCCGCATCGGCCTGTGCCAGTTCCGCTTCGATCTGGCGCAGCTCGCGGTCACCGTCCAGCACGAAGTCCATGGCGGAGCGATGGGTGTCCGGGGTGTGCTGGGCGACATGCGCAACCTCCCAGGACGGCGGAATCCGCACCTCGCCGGTGTCGGCATGCAGCTCGCCCAGAAGCACCGCGATCAGGCTTGACTTACCGCATCCGTTCGCCCCTACCAACCCGCCCTTCTGGCCCGGGTAGATGGTGAGCGAGGCCCCTTCGAGCAGAAGGTTTGGGCCGCGCCTGAGGCTCAAGTCTTGAAGTTGCAGCATCTCGATTGACCGGAAAATTTGGCAGAGGAGGTCGGGCAGGCGTTGCGACCCAGACTAAGAACGTGTCCATAAATTGTTTCCCGATGCGAGCCATGCCGCCCGAAATCCCCCCTAGCCCCCCTTTGCGAAAGGGGGGAAGTTGTTGATGGACAGTTCCTAAGGCGTCTGCGAACCACGATCCAGACGACGATAGCCGATAGCCTCACTGAGATGAATCCTTTGGATGACCTCTGAGCCCTGCAGATCGGCGATGGTGCGTGCCACTTTCAGAATTCGATGATAGGCGCGCGCGGACAGCGCGAGACGGGACAGCGCCCGCTCCATCAACTGCCGCCCGGCGTCATCAAGGGCGCAATGCAGATCGATCTCGCGCGGGGTCAGCGCACTGTTGACCTTCTCCGCCCGGCGATGCTGGCGCGCACGGGCGCGCATGACACGCTCGCGAACCTCAGCCGAGCTTTCTACCTCGCCCGAGGCCGGGGCCGCAAATCGCGCGGCATCCAATCGCGGCACCTCCACGTGCATATCGATGCGATCCAGCAAGGGCCCCGAGATGCGCCCCCGATAGCGCGCGATCTGCTCGGCCGTACAGCGGCAGCGTCCACTGCTGTCGCCGAGATAGCCGCAGGGGCAAGGATTCATGGCCGCGGCCAGCTGGAAGCGCGCAGGGAAACAGGCCTGGCGCGCCGCCCGCGAGATGTGAATCTCACCGGATTCGAGCGGCTCACGCAGCACCTCCAGCACCCGACGATCGAATTCCGGGAGTTCATCGAGAAAAAGAACCCCATTGCTCGCCAGAGAGATCTCGCCCGGCATGGGATTGCTTCCCCCGCCAACCAGGGCGACGCCGGACGCCGTATGGTGGGGGGCACGGAAAGGCCGCACTCGCCAGCGCAGCGGATCGAAGGCCTCATGCCCGGAGACGGAGCGGATGGCCGCCGTCTCGATCGCCTCGGCCTCGCTCAAGGGCGGCAGCAGACCTGGCAGACGGTTGGCAAGCATCGACTTACCCGTCCCTGGCGGCCCCATCAGCAAGAAACTATGTCCGCCAGCTGCGGCAACCTCCAAGGCGCGCTTCGCCTGCTCTTGGCCGCGCACCTCGGCCAGATCAGGGTAATCGGGCTGGGTCTCGCCGATCTGCGCCGACAGGTGGGCAGGCAGCGGGTTGGTGCCGCTCAGGTGCTCGCACACCTCCATCAGATGCCCCGCCGCGTGCACCGCCAGGCCGGAGACCGCCACCGCTTCGTCCGCGTTCTCCTGCGGCAGGATGAGCGCGCGGCCGGCATCACGCGCCGCCAGGGCGATTGGCAGGACACCTCGAACAGGCCGCAGCTGACCCGAGAGCGCAAGCTCACCGATCAGTTCACAGCCACCGAGCGCCTGCGGTGCGACCTGTCCCGAGGCGCCGAGAATGCCGAGCGCGATCGGAAGATCGAAGCGCCCCCCTTCCTTAGGCAGGTCGGCGGGCGCCAGATTGATGGTGACTCGGCCGTCCGGGAAGCGGAAGCGGCTGTTCAGGAGCGCGCCGCGCACGCGGTCCTTGCTCTCTTTCACCGCCATCTCCGGCAGGCCGACGATCGAGAGCGCCGGCAGGCCGCCGGACAGATGGACCTCTACGGTGACTGGTGGGGCGTGGATGCCAACGCGCGCCCGACTGTGAAGAATGCAGAGCGCCACCCCGGCACCAAGCGTCTATTCGCTCGCGACGCCGCCGGCATCCAGCGCTCGCTCCAGCTCCGCGACCTGGGCCTCCACGGCAGCAAGCTTCTCGCGCGTGCGCGCCAGCACGGCGGACTGCACATCGAACTCCTCCCGGGTCACCAGATCCAGCCGGGACAGCCCCGCCTCGAGCGAGGCACGTAGGTTCTTGTTGATGTCTTCCTGCAACACCTGAATCCCCTTCGGCATGGCCGAGGACAGACGCTGCACGAGATCGTCGAAGTGTTTCGGGTCGAGCATGGGATACCTCTACAAAAGGGCCAGAATGATCTTAAAGATTAGGAGCGCGAGACCGCCGGGAGCGTCTTGACGGGCGGCCCAATCGAGCCACCGACTGCCCCGGCCCTCCCGATGTTGGCTGAGCATTATAGGCGCGCTAGCTCAGAACGTCTGCGCAAGGCAATGCACCAAAAAAGTGCGCCAGATCAGGAAGAACGATAAGCGCGCATCAATTTAGGGCAAACCGCTGTGGCAACTTTGGCACATGAGGCTGAAAAACGTCGCAATCAGTACGCCGCCGCCTTACTGGCATATTACATGCAGGTTGCGACGGTACTTCACCCCGGGCCGCCGGCTAGATTCCGGGCGCCGAGCAGGCTCAAAAAAACTTCTTAAACATGTCCGGAACCGAGAGGAATCCAACGATGAAAGCACAACGCATCAGCGCCATCCTGGCCGTCGGCGCCATTTCAATGGGTGCGGGCGCATGGCAGACCGCGGCCGCAGAAGGCCCGAACGCGATCAGTGCCAACCTCGGCGTCGTCAGCAACTACATCTGGCGCGGCCAGACCCAGACCGACAATCAGCCCGCTGTTCAGGGCGGTATCGACTATGGCCACGACAGCGGCTTCTCCGCCGGCACCTGGCTCTCCAACGTCGACTTCGGCGACGGCACCAACTACGAGTGGGATCTCTACGCCGGCTTCGGCGGTGCCGTCAATGACGACTTCAGCTATGACCTGAGCGTCATCTACTACGCCTACCCGGATGGCCGCGACTTAGACTTCTCCGAGATCGGCGCCAGCGCAACCTACAAGTGGCTGACGGCCGGCGTCTCCTACACCGTCTACGGCCAAGCCGACGACGCCCCAGGCGTCGCCAACGGCCAGGCCATGTTCATCCAGGGCGACCTTTACTACAACGCCGCCCTCGACTTCGCGCTGCCCTACGACCTCGGCCTGAACATCCGCGGCGGCTACTACGACTTCCGCTACAACGACGGTGGCAACGACTACGGTCACGTGGGCGCCTCGATCAGCCGCGAGGCCGGCGAGTTCGGCACCTTCAGCTTCAACTACGACCAGATCCTTCGCGACACCTACGACGAAGACCCCAAGCTCTGGATCGGTTGGAACAAAGAGTTCTGATCGAGCGACCTTCGCGACTTGAGACCCAACGTCCGGGGCAAAGCTCAGGCCCCGGTCTTCACAGGAGCTAAAAACGCAATGAAATTGGTTGCTGCCGTCATTAAACCTTTCAAGCTCGACGACGTGCGCGAAGCCCTAGGAGATATCGGCGTCTCCGGCATTACCGTCATCGAGGTCAAGGGCTTCGGTCGTCAGAAGGGCCACACCGAGCTCTATCGCGGCGCCGAGTACGTCGTGGACTTCCTGCCAAAGATCAAGGTCGAGATCGCCGTCGACGACGCCATGGTCGAGAAGGTGATCGAGGCCATCAGCGCGGCCGCCAGAACCGGCAAGATCGGCGACGGCAAGATCTTCGTCTTCGACCTCAACCAGGTCATCCGCATCCGCACCGGCGAGACCGGCGCCGATGCGCTCTGACTCAGCCCTGGAGAAGTTAACGGTGAAATCGATCCGCAACCTATTGCAGCCGCTGCTAGCGGCCTCGCTGCTCTGCCTACCCGCGCTGGTAGCGGCTCAGGACGAGCCCGCGCTCAGTTCTGGCGATACAGCGTGGATGCTGACCGCGACCGCGCTGGTGCTCTTCATGACCATCCCGGGCCTGTCGCTCTTCTATGCCGGCCTCGTCCGCTCGAAGAACGTCCTCTCCGTGCTCATGCAGTGCTTCGCCATCACCGGCGTCATGAGCATCCTCTGGGCCGTCTACGGCTACAGCCTCGCCGCAACGGAAGGGCCCATGAACGGCTTTATCGGCGGCTTCGACAAGCTCTTCCTGTCCGGCGTGACCGTCGACTCCCTTAGCGGGACCATTCCAGAGTCCCTCTTCATGACCTTCCAGATGACCTTTGCGATCATCACCCCCGCGCTCATCGTTGGCGCCTTTGCGGAGCGCATGAAGTTCTCCGCCATGCTGATCTTCATGACACTCTGGCTGACCCTGGTCTATGTCCCGATCTGGCACTGGGTCTGGGGCGGCGGCTGGATCGCCGAAAAGGGCGCCCTGGACTTCGCCGGCGGCACCGTGGTGCACATCAACGCGGGCATCGCGGCCCTCATGGCGGCCCTGGTCCTCGGCAAGCGCAAAGGCTATCCGGGCACGGCCATGCCGCCGCACAATCTGGGCCTGACCGTCATGGGCGCATCCATGCTGTGGGTTGGCTGGTTCGGCTTCAACGCGGGCTCCGAACTCGCCGCCGACGGCACCGCAGGCATGGCGATGACCGTCACTCAGCTCGCCACCGCCGCCGCGGCACTGACCTGGATGTTCGCGGAGTGGATCAACCACGGCAAGCCGTCCGTCCTGGGTATCGCCACTGGCGCCGTCGCCGGTCTGGTTGCCATCACGCCAGCCTCTGGCACCGCTGGCCCCATGGGCGCCCTCGCCATCGGCTTCGCCGGTGCGCTCTTCGCCTTCATCGCCTCGACCAAGGTCAAGCACTGGCTCGGCTATGACGACTCGCTCGATGTCTGGGGCGTGCATGGCGTGGCGGGTGTCGTCGGCGCCATCCTCACCGGCGTCTTCGCCGACGCCAGCCTCGGCGGTGCTGGACTGGCCGACGGCATGACCATGGGCTCTCAGGTCTGGGTCCAGGTCATCTCCGTCCTGGCCACCCTGATCTACAGCGGCGGCGTCAGCCTCGTCATCCTACTCATCCTGAAGGCCACCATCGGTCTGCGTGTCACGGAAGAGCAGGAGACCGAAGGTCTGGACATCTCCCAACACGACGAGCGCGGCTACATCCTCTAAGCTCGCACCAAGCCCGCGCGGCGGGCCGCCATGCCGCCCCCCGGGGGGGTGTAACGGGCCCCGGCCCCGGCCCCCCAAACCCCGAAATTTGGGGCGAAAAGGGGAGGGACCCCCCCCCGGTAAAAAAAGGGGGGATAAAAGAATT
>NZ_JAAIJR010000058.1 GCF_010915725.1 Thiorhodococcus mannitoliphagus | reverse complement strand
TACCCCGGTACCGAGCTGCGCCTCGTGTTTGAGGCGATCCAGTCGCATTGAATTTGGCGCCAAGTCAGGAGTTCTGCACTGAGCCAGTGCTGCACGGCCGCGCCATAGTGCGCTTCGATCTGCGCGATCAAATCCTCGAGAAGGGCATGAACGAACCCCGTCTGCTCGGGCGTCCAGGTGGTGGGCAGGGTGAGCGTGAAGGACTCGGGGATGTCGGTCATGGCGCGACCTCCTCACGGGCGGTTTGCACATGCTCGGCACTTGACCTGGCGGGCCTGCTCGAGCGCGGCGTTGGTGAGCGCTTAATGGGCCAAACGATTGACCTTGCGCGGCATGCCTTGCGTGGTCTGGAACAACGCCTCGACGGCGGCGGGCTCGAACAGTGCCAGGCTCGCAGCCGGCCAGGCGCAGGCGATGGGCGAGGTACTCGGGCACCTCCTCGCGGGTCAGTCCGCTCAAGTGATGACGTACCACGATGCGCTGGGCCAGCGACTCATGCACCGCCATGCTTAAGCGCCGGCGCAGCTCCGTGAGCCCGACCGGTAGCAGGCAGAGGCGATTGCCTGAATCCATCTGATAGTTGGTGAGCAAGCGCAGATCCTCGAGCGCTTTGCTGCTGTAGTGGCGACGCGGGCTGGCCATTGAGCCGGTTTCGATGTGAACGGCCGTGCGTGCTTTCCTTCAGTGTTCGCGGAAAACGCGATGTATAGGGGAATTGGGGGGATCTATTGGTAGGGTGAAGGGGTGCGGAATGCCGGGAAGGACGCTATCCAGGCCGAACTGGCGGCTAGGAGTCAGTCTGAATGCCTTCATCGGCTAGGCGCGGGCACCAAATTTCCTCAAGGGTCCCGGTTCAATCACCGCAGAGGATTCGCTTGTCAGAAATTCGTCGGTCAGATCCCGGCGGTGCGCGAATGGAATGGTTCGAGTCTCTTGACTAGAGTGGCTCGCAGCGGGCAATGAAAGTGCATGTGTCTCTTGAGCACAGCGCATCGTCCTTTGGCTTGTGTGACTCGCAGCAGCTTGGGGAGCAGGATTCGTCGCTGCTGCGTGGATCGAGGTCGGCCGAGCCGTTGATTGGAGATAGTGCGCAAATACAGGTGGCCGAGGGGCTGGTTTGCATTGGGTTCAGAGTTGCTGGGGTGGACTCGCTCACAATCTGGGGCGTGGTTTCCTCGACCGCGAACGGTGGTGCCGAGCTGTTTCCGGCCGGATAGGGTCGGGAGGGTGTCAGAATGGATGACACGCCTACGGACTGGGGCTCGCCTTTGGTCGATTGCCACTCTGTATAGACCTTTACATCCTTGAAGTCTGGATTTGCGTGTGCGGCGACGGTCCAGTGTCGATGGAATTCCGTGCTTGAGCCCGGCTCAATGGGTGGCCGGTCGCCGCCGCTCTCAATCGTTGCGTAGTCGAGTACGGCTTGATGTCTCAGTGCCTCGAGCTTTTGTTGCGCGAGGCTGATGGCGTATGTTCGCGCTTTTGCCGAGCGGCTGCTCTCGTGAACCTCGCCCTGGAACTGGGCGAGCGCCAGCAGTCCGGAGGTGAGCAGGGTAAGCGAGATCATGGCCTCGCTCAGCGTGAAACCGCGCTCTTTGTGAATTCCAATGCTGCGCTGCATTGTGTCTCTCTGCTCCGCCTTCGGTTTCATTGCCAATCGCGCCAAGTTCCCGGGACTTGAGAGGCCTCGGTAACCACCTGAAATGCGGCGTTCAGCGCGCTGCCGGCTCCGTAGTCGGTCGCGATGACGACCGAACCATGTCCTGGAGGCGCCGCGTCGCCTTCCCAGATGAGGCTGCCTTGGATGCTGGCGCCCACCCAGGTCTGGTTTTCGCAGGGATTCTCGAAGTAGACGATGCCGTAGATGCTGATCTCTTCGCTGAAGACGGGGCATCCGGCCTCGCTTGATACGATCAGCAGGATGGGGCTGTCCGGCGTGCCGATTGTCCTGTCGTCGAGCCCGTCCTGCGCCGCGCAGCTTCCTCTGAGAGCGAATGCATCAATGGTGCCTGAGTGCTCGATGAGGTAGATGCCTGGCGCTGACGTGCCGCCGCACGGGATGCGGTCGCTGAAGCGATGGTCCGCGTCCTTGGCGAACTGCACGGCTTTCTCGAAGGGCAGGGCGAAGATGTTGTTCCAGGCGCAATGCGCCGCGTCGCAGTCTGCGAAGCTTCCGCGTTCATAGTCTGCGCTTGGGCCTTTTTCCGCTGGCGCGAGCACGCGGTCCTGGTCACGGTCGTTCCAGGTGCTGACCAGGATGTCGCCCTGCGGCAAACAGGCTGGGGTCGCGGCTGAGGCGCTTGCCACTGTGATCTCGGTGTCCTCGAAGACATAGACCTCGGACGCTTCGGGGGTTGCTCGAAAGCATCCTCCGAGCACCAGAGGCGGCGGCATTGTGGTGCCTGGTGATGCCTCGAAAAGACCATGCTGAATGAAGCAGCCCTGCGCCGTGGCGCTCAGTGCGCCGTCACCCCTGGCCGCGGCTTGCGAGCTGACGCAGATGGCGTTGGCCACCGCGCTGAAGTCCAGGGCGATGTCGTAGACCTCACCGTTGATCGTGTTCTGTGCCGGCGGCGTTGGTACCGCTGTTCCCGTCCTCCAGGGGTTTTGGCCCAGCCAGGCGCGGGCGTATTCCAAGCCTGCTTCTGCCGCATCCTGAGCTGCGATGCCTTGCTGCTCGTTGTTGGCGATGCGCTGCTCGACGACGCTGGTGCGCCCCGAGCTGAAGACCAAGATGCCGGCGCCGATGAGCAGTAGGAGCCCGAACAGCAAGGTCATGGCACCGTGCTGCCGGCGAGCGGCGCGGCAGCATCCCGTCAACGAGGATGCGCTGAGGTGATTCATTCGGTGACCTCGTAGCGATGGTTGCGCACCGCCACTATCGTTGACAGGGTGCTCGCAGTGCTTGGGTCCTCTGCGACCTGGCCGGAGATGGTAATTTTGACTGATCGGATCTGCCGACAGAGGTCGCCGGACTCGCAGGGTGCTGTTGCGGGCTTGGTGGCGTTGGCGTTCTGAAGGCTGGTCGTGAGCAGAAACTCCAGGTTCGTGATGCGAATGTCCGGGCTGGTGATGCGCTCCCAGCGGCCGGTGTTGCAGCCAAAGCTCAGGTCCTCCTTGCCAAAACGGCCTACCCTCATGGAGACGCTGCCATCTCGATAGCGGAACCCGAACATCTCCATCTCAATGGACTTGGTCTTGTCCTGCGCGTCGGGCGGATACCAGGCGCGCCAGGCGTAAGGCTCGGCATTGTGCGCGGCGAAGGGTGCGCCGCCGTCTCGCCCTGTCGGTCGGGGGCAGTCGTCTTCGCTGTCTGTCCGATCGCATGCGCGGATGCCGACGCGTCCATCCGCGTCCAGGTCGTAGCTGTAGGTGATGCAGTGGCCGCTTTGGACTGAGGTCCGGCAGCTGCCTGATGCGGTGTGTTCGATGCAGCGAGGCGCTGTGCAGTCCCCCGTTTCCGCATCCGTGTCGGTACAGAGGTCGTTGTTGACGACCTGGTTGTAGCGGCGCTGGAAGGGGTTGTGGATGGGGGTCAGGTCGTCCGCATCCGAGTCGCCATCTCCGTCCGTGTCGAAGGCGCCTCTCGGGCTGTCGTTGGCGCCGAAGTCGCGCCAATCGAAGACGCCGTCGGCGTTGGCGTCGCCGTCGTGGTCTGCGTCTTTGGAGTCCCAGTAGCCCGCGCGCCGAATGTCTGATTGCATCAGATTCAGTGCCGCACGCAGCTCTTGGTTGAGCCTTGCCTCCATCAGGGTGTCTCTGGCCCCTTCGGAGATCATCAGATAGGTGCTGAGCGTCGCCGTCAGTGTCAGTGTTCCGGCCGCGAGTCCGACCATGAGGCTTGACAGCGTCATGCCTTGCTGTGAAGCGGCGGAGCTGCCGCGAGGGCCTTCAGCAGTCTTCATAGCCGGGTAGGGTGCCGTTCGGGGTGCAAAGGCGGACGCGTCCGAGCCGTGACAAGATGACCTTGATTGCGGTGCCCCGGTCGGATTGCAGCAGCAGGCTGCCGTTCCTAGCGGTTGCTCGACGTGGCTCGAAGACGGTTTGGGGGAATGTTGCGCTGAGACTGGTTCCGGGATAGTCAACACCGTTCACGCGCTTGAGTTCGCAACCCTTGGGCGCGCTCTGAGTCTGTCGGCAGTCGCAGCCCAGCGCGGTTGCCAGGGTGATGCCATAGCACCAGGTGCTCGGCTCCAGACTGACTGCGATCGACCGGTTGCGCTTGATGGCCTCTGATCTGGCCCATTGCAAGTCCTCGGCGATGGCCTGCGCGGCGGCCTTGAGGCGGTTGCGGGCGAGCATCTCGTGCATGGAGGGCACGGCGACGCCGATCAGGATGGCTAGAATGGCGACGACAAGGATCAGCTCGAGGAGTGTGAGCCCCCGCTGTCCGTTCGATGACTTCACCCAGGGCATGCTCACCAGCACTCCCTCGGCATGCGGTTGCCGTCCTGATCGATACTCAAGAGGCGACAGCTCTGCCCACCGGCCTGATCTTTGGTTTGGTTGCCGAGTGCCGCCGCCAGCGCCTGAAACCCGCGCGCGCTGACGCTGTCCAGTTGCAGCCTGTAGTGTCCGTCAACGCTGAGGTTGTCGAGCCCGAGTGCGCCGGACCCCATTCCGGTCGCGGCACAGCCGGCCTCGCCGACAATCCGATCCGCGTAGCGCGGGCATGTACCGCGGAATTTCTCTTGGGCGATGGCCAGCCTCATCAGCGCGGTTTGACCATCCGCTCGCCGTGCTTGGCGCACTTGCTGTTGGTAAGAGGGGTAGGCGAGCGCGGCGAGGATGCCGACGATCGCCAAGGTGATCAGCAGCTCGAGTAGGGTGAACCCGGTCTGTCGAAGCGGGCGGTGCGGCGATGCGAACGCATTGAGCATACATTTTTCGTGTATTTTTGGCCCGCGCTTGCATGGGCTTTCATGGCGTTTTCCTGGCCATAGATCGGCGGCTTTGCATTCGAATCGCAGCAACGACGCTGATGTCGGCATGAGGCGAGCCCGTAACCGAAACGTGAATTTCTGTGAATGCTGTCACATTTTGTGTGGAGCAGCAAGGCCAGGTCTCTTGGTTTCGCTCGTCGCACTATGACCGCCCGGCATCTGTGTCGCTCGACCGCTTGGTGCTGGCCGGTCGCGGCTGCCGACTGCGGATCACTGCCGGGTTCGAGTATCATGAGCCTCGGCACGTCCCCGCCAGACGACTCGGGGATTGCCGTCGATCAATCCGCTCAGTCGATGAACCTGTACTGATAACACTGGGTGATCGACTAACAATGCGCTATCGACGAAATCGCTCAAATTGCTCTAAGGGGTGTCTTCCTTGCTTGATTTGATTTATGCCGGTGGCTGGCTGATGGTGCCGATCGTGGCTTGCTCGGTGATTGCCACCGCGATTGTGATTGAGCGTGCCTGGACGCTACGCCGCCGCAGGATCATGCCGAAGAATTTGGTGACGCGGATTTGGCAGCTCCACCGCGACGAGGCGCTCACTGAGGCGGCTATCCTAGAGATCCGCAACGGCTCGCCGCTGGGGCGCATGCTTGCCGCCGGGCTCATCAATCGGCATCACAGCCACGAGATCATGAAGGAGTCGATCAACGACACGGGTCGGCACGTGGTGGCCGAACTCGAGCGCTTCCTCAACACGCTTGGCACCATCGCCGCCGTCGCGCCCCTGCTGGGTCTGCTCGGGACCGTGCTCGGTATGATCGATGTCTTCGGCGTCATCATGGAGGCTGGTGTCGGTAATGCGGGCGTGCTCGCCGGGGGCATCTCCAAGGCCCTGGTGACCACGGCCGCCGGACTTTCCGTGGCGATCCCGGCATTGCTGTTTCATCGCTTCTTCGACAATCGAGTCGGGCAGCTCGCCATCGACATGGAAGAGCAGGCGCTGCGCCTTGTGGAAGTGCTCAGAGGGGAGCGTGAGGGCGCCGGAGAGATGCCGTCATGAATCTGCGTCCGCATCGGCGCACCTCGGCCGACATCAATCTAACCCCCTTGATCGACATCGTTTTTTTGCTGCTGATCTTTTTCATGGTATCGACCACCTTCAAGGACGAAGCACGGCTGAGGGTCCAGCTGCCAGAAGCTCAGGGCGAGGACATTCCAGCAAAAGAGCCGACCATGATTCGGTTGGTGATCGATCGCGCCGGGCATTTCTTCGTCAACGACCAGGCCGTCGCGGACGCCAAGCCAGAATCGCTGGCGCGGGTGCTGGGTGAGATCAAGCGCGAGGGCGGCGCATTGCCCGTGCTCATTCAGGCCGATGCCGAGGCAACGCATCAGTCGGTGATGACGGCAATGGATGCGGCGAGTCAAGCCGGTCTCAACCGCATTGCCTTCGCCGCCACGCGACCCGACGACGAGGACCCATGAGTAAAGACGAGGTCCTCTCTTCCGCCGAGGCCAGCGTGATCTATCGGCGGTTGCTCGGCTATGTCCGACCCTACGGGCGGATGTTCGCCTTCTCGATCTTGGGCATGCTCATCTTTGCCGCGACCGAGCCTTTGTTCGCCGCCATGATGCAGCCTCTGATCGATGGGAGCTTCGTCAAGCGTGATATCGAGCTGGTGCAAACCATGCCTTGGTTGCTCGTCGGACTCTTCTTGGTGCGCGGCATCGCGGGTTTCATCAATACCTACTTTCTGAGCTGGGTTGGACGGCGCGTCGTGGCGGATCTCCGTCAGCAGATGTTCGAGCATTTGCTGCGTGCGCCGACGCGCTTCTTCGACAAGAGTGGCTCGGGCCACATCCTGGCCAAGCTGACCTACAACGTCGAGAATGTGGCAAACGCGGCCACCTCGGCGGTCACGACCTTGGTGCGCGACGGCTTCACGGTCATCGGCCTCATGGCCTATATGCTTTACTTGGATGCCGCGCTGTCCTTGATCTTCTTGGTCATTGGTCCCGTGATGGCCGGTGCGATCAAGTACGCGACCAAGCGGTTTCGTCGTCACAGCCGCCGGATTCAGGACCGCGTTGGCGATCTGACGCACGTCGCCCAGGAGATCATCGACGGCCACCGGGTGGTCAAGGCGTTCGGAGGACAGGCGCGCGCGGCGCGGCGCTTCGTCGCTATCAATGAGAAGACCCGCTCGCTGCAAATGAAGATGATTGCGACCGAGGCGGCCAGTGTGCCTCTGGTACAGCTGATCTCGGCCGCGGCCATCGCCTTCGTCGTCTATCTCTCCACCATGCAGGGGCTGAAGGAGAACATCTCCGTTGGCACCTTCATGTCCTTCGTGGTTGCCATGGGCCTGCTGCTACCCCCGGTCAAACGCCTGACCTCGGTGAATGCTCAGCTGCAGCGCGGCATCATCGCCGCCGAGAGCCTCTTCGAGTTGATTGATTCCGAAGAGGAGCAGGACCTGGGTACGCGTACGCTGAAGCGGGCCGAGGGACGTGTCGAGTACCTCGACGTCAGTCACCTCTACTCCGAAGACAAGGCCCCGGCGATCCAGAATGTCAGCTTGGTGATCGAGCCTGGTGAGAAGATCGCGCTGGTCGGGCACTCCGGTAGCGGCAAGAGCACCATCGCCAATCTGCTGCCGCGCTTCTATGATCCCAGCGCCGGGGAGATTCGCATCGACGGCATCCCCATTGGCGAACTCAGGCTGGCGAGTTTGCGCGCACAGCTCTCGCTCGTCAGTCAGGAGGTCGTGCTCTTCAACGACAGCGTCGCCAACAACATCGCCTACGGCTGCGCTGAGACTCCCAGTCAAGCCGAGCTGGAGCGCGTGGCAGCCAGCGCCCATGCGCTGGAGTTCATCCAGTCGCTGCCGAACGGATTCGACACGCTCATCGGCGATCGTGGGGTTCTGCTCTCGGGTGGGCAGCGTCAGCGTCTGGCGATTGCTCGGGCCATGCTCAAGGATGCGCCCATCCTCATCCTGGATGAAGCCACCTCAGCCTTGGATACCGAGGCCGAGCGCCATATCCAGGCAGCCTTGCAAGAGCTGATGGAGCGCCGCACGACCTTGGTCATTGCGCACCGTCTTTCGACCATCGAGAACGCAGACCGCATTCTGGTTCTTCAGGATGGGTGCGTCGTCGAGCAGGGACGGCATGAGGAACTGCTGGCGCTCGGGGGCTATTACGCGCGCTTACATCAGCTGCAGTTCCACGATGCGCTCGCCGAGCCGAGGCTTCTGGCCTAGCGTCGAGCACATGATCTCCGCCTTGGTTGGACAGGGGGTTTCTGCCATTCGCTGCTTCGGCATGAAGCGGTGGCTTTCAGCTCAGGCATCAGGGCTCAATATTTAGATGCTAGATCCAACGCCAATCTGGTACGGCGCGAGCCCTGTCGCTCGGCTTCTGGTGCCGCTGTCCTGGCTCTATTGCGGCATCGTACGGCTGCGCCGTCTGGCCTATCGCTGGGCATTGCTGAGATCCGAGCACCTCGGGGTCCCGGTCATCGTCGTGGGCAATCTCAGCGTCGGCGGGACGGGGAAAACGCCTCTGACCCTGTACCTCGCCGGCTTGCTCAGGGCGCATGGTTGGACCCCCGCCATCATCGCGCGCGGCTATGGCGGCAGGTCGCAGTCGTGGCCCCAGTTCGTTGAGGCTGATAGCGATCCGCAGCAGGTCGGCGATGAGCCGGTGCTCTTGGCTGCTCGCTCGGGGTGCGCGGTGGTGGCCGGTCCGGACCGGGTTGCCGCCGGTCGCCTCGTGATCGAGCGCGCCGGCTGCGATATTCTACTGAGCGATGACGGACTCCAGCACTATGCGCTGGCCCGAGACCTAGAGATTGCGCTGGTCGACGGTCAGCGCGGTTTCGGCAATGGGCATTGCCTGCCAGCCGGCCCGCTGCGGGAGCCCGCGCAGCGGCTCACCCAAGCGGACCTCGTGGTGTATAAAGACGGTGCGGGGCAGGGTCTGGCGATGCGGCTCGTGCCGGGTGCACTGGTGAATCTGGTCGACCCCCGGTGCCGTCGCGGTCTTGAGGCGCTTAGAGGCTCAGGGGTGCTGGCGGTGGCGGGTATCGGCGATCCGGAGCGCTTCTTCGCATTGCTGGAGTCGCATGGCCTGTCGATCGAGCGTCGCCCTTTTCCCGATCACTACAGCTATACAGGGTCTGATGTCGCGTCTTGGGGCGATCGAGTCGTGATCATGACGGAAAAGGACGCCGTCAAATGTGCGGCTTTCGCTGCACCGAATCATTGGTATCTGCCGGTACAGGCGCAACTCGACGACGCATTCGACACGCAGTTTTTGTCCAAACTGATTGAGTTGAGGGAGAAAGCGGGTTGAGAGATACGGTGGGCTGAGAGAGTTAAGTGCGTTGAGAGACTACGAAAGTGTCCATCAATTGTTTCCCGATGCGAGCGATGCCGCCCGAAATCCCCCCTAGCCCCCCTTTGCGAAAGGGGGGAAGTTGTTGATGGACGCTTTCTAAGTGAGTTGAGACATGGATAAAGGGTTCAAGGTCCTGATTCCGGCGCGCTACGGCTCGACACGTCTGCCGGGCAAGCCGCTGCTGGAGATCGCCGGCAAACCGATGATCCAGCATGTGGTCGAGCGCGCCCGCGCGAGTGAGGCCGATGAGGTCGTGGTCGCCACCGACGATCAACGCATCCTCGATGCTTGCGCGGCGCTAGGCGTGACAGCGCTGCTGACGGATTCGGCCCACCGCAGCGGAACGGATCGTGTTGCCGAGGCCATGGAACGCTGCGGCTGGGGCGATGACACCGTCATCGTCAATCTTCAGGGCGATGAGCCTTGCATGCCATCGGCACTCATCAGCCAAGTCGCTGCCGAACTCGTGGCAGCGGATGGCGTCGGCATCGCGACGCTCGCCTGTCCGATCACGGAGAGTTCCGTGCTCTTCGATCCACATGCGGTCAAGGTGGTTACGAGCGCCGCCGGTCTGGCGCTCTATTTCTCGCGGGCACCCATCCCCTGGCATCGTGACGAGTTTCTCGGGGATCGGGCCAAGTTGCCGACTTCAGTGCGCTTCCTCAGACATATCGGCCTCTATGCCTATCGGGTCTCCTTTCTGCGGCGCTATGTCGCTTTCGAGCCGTCTCCCTTGGAGATCGCCGAGTCCTTGGAGCAGCTCAGGGCGCTGTGGCACGGGGAGCCGATTCGCGTTGGCATTGCGGCGGAGGAGCCGGGGCCTGGCGTCGATACTCGGGCCGATCTGGCGCGCGCGGCGGCCTACCTGGTCGGCACTTGAGCGCGTGGAGAGCCCGGCCGCTTGGAAAGCGGTAGGCTGGTTCATCGGAGCCAGAGCCTTCGAACCCAAGGAGATCAGTCGAACCGCAGCTTGCAGAGAGGATCGAAAATGGCGGAAACGATCGAAGTCAGTTTTCCCGGTGGACAGCGCGTCGACGCGGCGATTCGCGAATTCAACATTACGACCGACCAGTCGAAGGAGGCGGGCGGCGATCAATCCGCGCCTCAGCCCTATGACCTCTTTCTTAGCTCCATTGCCACCTGCGCGGGGATTTTCGCACTGAAGTTCTGTCAGAGTAGAAAGCTGTCGACGGATGGGCTGAAGCTCTGGATGGACTGGGAGCCGAACAAGTCGGACCCCTCGGCGTCGCGCATGGTGCTGCGGCTCCAGCTCCCAGAGGGGTTTCCCGAGAAATATCAGAACGGCATTCTCAAGGCGATGGATCTCTGCGCCGTCAAGCGGACCATCGAGCAGTTTCCCCAGTTTGAAAGCCGCATCGAGCAGGCCTAGCCTGATCGCCGATGCGCGAGCCTCAAGTGCTGCCGATGCCATCCCAAGCGGCCTTGGACGGGTGATTTTGCCGACAGTGCAAAAAAAACCCCGCAACTGCGGGGCGAATCACCACTGAGGAGGTCAGAGAACAGATCAAAGCATGAAGGAAACCTTGCTTTGTAAGCTTATAAGCAGATTCGGGGCCAGCTCGCTTTTCGACGTTTGAGGTTAATTTAATCAAAGGCTTGTATGAAATGGCGATCACCCTGGTCCCTTTCCTTCGCTGAGCGACGCACAGTTCAGGTTCCTGCGTTGGTAAAATGCACTAGCCTGGTGCGCATGGCCTGTGGGATTGGTCTTGCTTGTCTCCTTTGTGCAACAATTCTCCATCTACCCGCCGCCTTCGGCCAGGAGTCTCCGACCCTTTTCGACCGGCCGCGCCCGGATGTGACGGGCGGATCTTGGCTGCGCTTGGACCGTCCCGACCGGACGCCTCACCCCGGGGCAGCGCCGGATGCGTCGGGTCGATCGCGCAGTGCAGAGCGGCTTGGGGAGCAGACTCGCGATGCCAGCCTTGAGCGGGAGCAGCGCTTGGAGCGACAAGGCCTGCGTCGGGAGCGACGCTTGCAGCAGTCGACGCCCCTAGAAGTCGAGCAGCCCGGGGCCAGTGCGGCAGGCTATCGGGCGCGTCTCAGGTCACTCTCGACGCGCCAGGAACAGGCACGTGAGTCAAGTCAGCTGCGGCGCAAGCTGCGGTCGACACCCTGACGTCGATTGCGTCTCCGTGTGTGTGTCCTTGTGTGTGGTCTCGTTTTCCCGGACGGCGGGCAGTCCTGCTAAGGAAGCGCCCATCAACTGTTTCCCGATGTGAGCGATCCCGTCCGAAATCCCCCCTGGCCCCCCTTTGCGAAAGGGGGGAAGTTGTTGATGGTCACTTTCTAACCGCTATAGAAACCTGATGGCTCGCCTTATCCTGGTGCGCCTTTTGGATTTGGAGAGACGTTTTTTATGCCTATGAGCACAAGCGTAAGAGTCAAAGTCCTATTCGTTTGTATGGGAAATATCTGCAGATCGCCAACGGCACACGGCGTCTTTCGGCAAATGGTGAGGGAGGCGGGCTTGCTGGATCTCATCGAGATCGATTCCGCCGGGACTCACGCTTATCACACGGGTGAGCAGCCGGATCGGCGCGCCAGCGAGACCGCCGCCGAGCGCGGCATCGACATTAGCGACTTGCGCGCCAGACGCGCGCGGGCCGAGGACTTCCATCACTACGATTATGTTCTGGCGATGGACGAGGACAATCACGCGTGCCTGGCGGACCTCTGCCCGCCGGGGCAGGAGCACAAGCTGCGCCTCTTCATGGAGTTTGCGCCTGAACTGGGGATTCGTGAGGTGCCGGACCCTTATTACGGTGGTCAGCGCGGATTCGATCGGGTGTTCGACATGGTGGAGTCGGCCTCGCGCGGACTCCTGGACGATGTGAGCAGACGGTATCTCTGAGCGCCCGGCTGGTCGTCGACGGCGGAATAGTCTGCGTGCAGCCGGAATCGCTTGAGGTCGTTGCGCAGATCCTCGGCGAGGCGGAGGTCCAGGTCGTGCGGGTGGATGCCAATGCGCAGCCAGCCTCTGGTGCGGGAGCGGCGCCGATTGAAGCGATTCCACAGCCGAATAACGGGTGCGCGCCAAGCGCTGTCGGCCTCGTAGCCGAGCATTGGAATGGGGTGCAGGCGCCCGGTCTGGCCCGATAGAATCCCGGAGAAGATCTCGTATTGCAGGTAGGGAAGGGTGGCCAGTGCGTTGCGGGCAATCTGGCCCAAGGCCCAGGCCGGGGGGACATAGAGCGTGGGCGATTTCAGTCCCTGCTGACGAAACCAAGCGTGCGATCGGTGCATCAATGCCAAGATGCCATCGGCGTCGAGCGCTAGATGCTCAGCGACATTCCGCGAGATGAGGCTTGCGTGAAGGCGGTGCTTGAGGCCGCCGTAGCGCTCGACCCGATGGAGCCAGCCGTGCCCCGCCAGCTCGTAGCCTTGCGACTCGAAGCGCTTTAAGACGTCGATCTGCTCGGACGACCAGGTACGCCCGGGAACCACCAGGAGGGTGACGGCGCTGATCCCCTCGGCTTCTAGGAGCCTGAGGATGCGCTCGACTTGCGGCAGCGTCTCGGGCATGACGTCATGCACCGAGACCAATGCCCGTACTTGCTCAGCTTGTGGCATCGATTGAGCGTCCGAAGTCGCCGCGCAAGACGGCGATCCAATGATCGAGATTGCGCTGATTGAGTTCTATTGCGGCCTCGCGTGCGATCCGCGCCTTGCGTTCGCGCATCGCCGGGTCCAGATCGCGGAGCCGCGTCAAGGCGTCGGCCAAATGCTCGTCATTACGAATGGGGAAGATGCCGCGGCTGAGCATGTCCCAGCTCATGATGCCGCACGCCGAGGAGACCACGACGGGACGGGCCCGTGCCATGGCCTCCAGGGCAATGGTTCCGAAGGATTCGACGCGCGAAGGCAGCACCAGTGCATCGACGCTGTCGACGAGCGCCATGATGCGGGTGCGACTGACCCAGCCGATGAGATTGAGGTTCGGTAGGCCCCCGCACTGCTGCTCCAGCCAAGCCCTGAGTGGTCCGTCGCCGGCGATGACAAACTCCATCTCCGGCAGGCGCTGGGCGGCTTCCACGATGACCTCTAGATTCTTCTCTGGGGCAAGGCGACCAGCGAAGAGCACGCGCTTGACCTCCGTGCCTGCTCGAATTGCTGGGTAGTCCAAGAATCGCTTGGGGATGGGGGTTGCCATGAGGTCGGCCCGGCGTGCGCCAATCTCGCGCGCGACATCGACCATCTGTTGCGAATTGGCGAGTACGAGCTGACTGCGCTTGAAGAGCAAGCGATGACAGGTCCGCAAATAGGCGTTGGCGATGCGCGCCCGCAAGCCCCAGTCTTGGAACAGATCCGTCAGGGCTTCGAAATGCGTGTGAAAGCCGACCACCAGATTGACCCCCTGGCGTCCAGCGAGATACATGCCGAGCATGCCGTAAGGGCCTGGGGTGGGGACCACGATCACGGTGGGGCGCAGTCGGTTCAAACGCTTGCTCACCAGCGACCAAGAGGGAACGAGAATCTTCTGGGTCGGATCGCCGGGCAAGGGCAACTGCATGCCGCCGTGCCAGCGCTCGCCGTGATGGCGCGGTGCGATCAGCGCGACGCGGGCGCCGTTGGCCTTGAGATGGTCCGCGAGGTCACGGTAGTAGGCCCCGACCCCGTTACGCTCTGGCGCCGCGTCCGACACGATCGCCACACGCAGGCCCTGTGCGCTGCTCGGGGTGGGGCTTGTGATGCCGGTGTCAGTGCCTGAGAGATTCAGCATGAGTGCGCGGGCTCCATTGTCGACAAGCCGGAGTCTCTGAGTCGATACGAGCTTGAAGGCCGTTGCGAGGTTGCTGGGCTGCACTCGCATGGTGAGGATCTAAGGGGTTTGCCTCGGCTTTGGTGGATCTCGGCGCGCCCCCATGGGTTCGGCTCAGGTCACCAGCGCCTCGAGCTGCGCTCGCCTTGCCTTGGCCTCAGGTGCGCTCTCAAGTGCGATGGCGCGCTTGGAGAGCTTGGCGTAGAGGCCCCCAAGTCTCCGCTCGATCGCTTCCTGGGTCAGACCATATTGCTCAAGCGAATAACGATGGCCGCTGCGGTACTGCCGGCTGTGCGCTTCCTGGTGTGCCAATCGGCTGCGGAATTCAGTGCTCAGATCCAGTTCGAGCTGGTTGTAGATCCGTCCGATCGCAGCGCCAAGATCCTTCTTGAGCGTGCTCATGGTAACCCAAACGCAGCGGTTTTCGGGTGTCGTGCTGAAGGCTTGGTCGAGATTTCGGTAGTAGAAGCCGAGCTGCTCGGTCAGGCGTGATCGCAGGTCCGGCGCTTGCGAGAGGGCATCGAAAAAGCGGATGCCAGACTCGATCGAACTGAGCTGAGAGGGGATGGTCCTGGTGGGCTCGCGCAGGCAGATCATGAAGCGCGCATCCGGGAACCGGTCCCTGAGTGCATGTGCCAAGGGTGCGAAAGCGGCGTTCTTGGAGAGTAGGCGCTTGTCGGGCCCATGAACGTAAAGGTGGCGCTGCAGGGCGCGATGGTAGAAATGCATGAGGCGCTGCCGCTCGCCCTCGGGCATGTCGCGGTCAAAGGTGCCCATGTGCCAGACGAAGTCCGAGTGTGCGAACGGCAGGACCAGGATGAAGCAAGCGAGCGCGGGCATGAGCGCGAAGTAGTCTTCCTCCGGATCCCCGAGGCTCATGCGATGGACCTCGGCCATGCCGCCGAGCAGCTTCCCCTCCGACCAGTTCAGGAGCCTTCCCAAGGGCCTTCCGACCTTTGCGTCCAGCCATCCGACGCCGAGCCAGAAGCGTCGGGCCGTGACTGACAAGGCGAAGAAGCACTCCCAGGTGGAGAAGGTCGTGTACTGCTCGTCCTCCGCCAGAACGCGATGCAGATGGGTCGTGCCGCTGCGCGGGACGCCGAGGACGAACAGCGGGGCGCGGACCTCGACGCGTCGGTAGGCTGGAAAGAGGATCTCGTCGAGCAGAAAGCCGGCCCAGTGAAGGAGCTGGACGACGGCGAAGAGCGGCATGAAGGCCAAGAGGACCGTCAGGCGTTTCAGGCTGGCGCGGGATCCAGCCTTGCGAGGGACAAGCAGCCGGAATGCTAGGCTGAGGATGCGGACTTGGCTTTCGACGAAGAGTCTGAGCATGATGCGGAGGCTGCCAATAGGGGCTCGCGGGTTGGGCGGTCCGGCGCTCAGCGGGGCTCCTGATCGAGCCCCGCTGTCATCACTGGTGGTATCGGCTCAGCTGTCATCCGAGCTTGCGCTCGGGCCGCCTGTTGATGCGGCGATTGGCGGCTGGCTCTGCATTGGCTCAGGGGGTGCCGCGCGCGGCCGCTCGGCGGCTGGGGGCACGTCTTGCGAGGCCGGGGCATCCCCCCAGTCACGCTTGGTTTCAGGCCCGGGCAGCATCGGCATTGGCGATGCGCTGTCCGGCTCCCGCGTCGCACTCGGCGCTGGTGGCTCTTTCGGCTCAACGCTCGGCGGGGCTTGTGTCGTCGGGCGGTCCTGATCCAAGTCGTCTCGCCTCGGTGCGGCTTCTCGTGACGGCTTCGGGTTTTGCTCCCCAGCGACATCCTGAGTCCGCGCGCTCTCCGCTGCGGGCTTGCTTTCGCTTGGGGAGGCGGGCGCATCGCCAGAGGGTGAATGGCCTTGTGCTGCATCCGCCGACTGGGCGATGTCGCCGGAATCGCCGTTGGCCGCCGGCCGCCGACGGTTGCGTCCACCGCGGCGGCGGCGAGACGAGCGTGAGCGCTCGTTGCCGGGAGTGCCGCCAGCACCCTGGGTTCGTTCGGCATCAGCCTCCGCGCTGCTAGCGTCCGGCGCGGATGCCGTGTCCAGGCCGCTGTCCTCGGGACTTTCCGCTTGCGTCTGGCTGCGTCTGGGATCGTCGGCTCGGTTGGCGCGCTCCTGAGGCTTGCTGCGGGCGGAGTGAGCCGCTTGCGGCGCTTGCGAGTCGCTCTCCGTGGCAGCAGAACTCACGCCAGGATCGGATTGCCCTGCAGTTGATGCGCCGTTGCTGTCCGGGCGCTGAGTGCTGCTGCTCGAGCCTCTGCGTCCGCGTCCGCGCGTGCCGCCTCGGCGATTGCGGCTGTCTGCGGATCTCGGGCCGCGTGATGCCTCGTCGCCGCTGCTTGTGTCTGCGCTTGCATTGTCGCGGGGACTGCGTCCTGCTTCTGGGTTGCTCGCATCGGCCCCAGCGTTGGCGCGACCGCGCTCGGCGCGGGATGATGGCGCATGCCCATTGGTGCGCGATCTCCCCTCGCGGTCGCCGTTGCCGTTGCGTCCACTCGGACGGGCTGGCCCGCGTCCTTGACTGCGCTGAGCTGGAGGCCGGCTTGCGTCGGAGCTGGGCGCCGCGCTCATGGCGCTATCGTCCTGCGACTCTGGGGCTCGCGGCTGGAACAGGCCGGTCCAGATCCGCTTGAGGAGGCTCTCTGGTTCGCTACGCTCTGGCTCTCGACGAATGGCGACGGCGGGCGGTGGCGTGCGCTCGCGTGACGGCTGCGGTACGGGCGCGCTAGGCGTGACCTGCTTGACCGCTGGCTCTTCGACGCGCAGCGGCTGTCCCAGCTTGGCGTAGTGGGGTGCTTCGTCAGGGTTTCCCGGCGTTGCCATCTCGTAGCTGGGTAGCTCGTCCGCCTCATCCTTGTCCGAGTCTTGGGTGCGGACGCGCTCGATCTGGTACTCGGGGGTCAGGAGGTGCTCGTTGGGCAGGAGGAGGATCTCGACGTCTTGACGCTCCTCGATGTCCAAGATGGCGCGGCGTTTTTCGTTCAGCAGGAAGGTCGCGACGCTGACGGGGAGCTGCGCCAGGATGCGATGGGTGCTGTCCTTCATCGCCTCTTCTTCCACGACGCGAAGGATCGAGAGCGCAAGCGACTCGACGCCGCGAATGGTGCCCTGGCCCTTGCAGCGGGGACATGGTTGCTGGCTGGACTCGCCGAGCGATGGGCGCAAGCGCTGTCTAGACATCTCCAGCAGGCCGAAGCGTGAGATGCGCGCGATCTGGACGCGGGCACGATCCTGCTTCAGGGCCTCGCGCAGGCGGTTCTCGACCTCGCGCTGATTCTTCGGCGGGGTCATGTCGATGAAATCGATGACGAAGAGCCCGCCGAGGTCGCGCAGTCGCAGTTGACGGGCGATCTCGTCCGCCGCCTCGAGGTTGGTGTTGAGCGCCGTTTCCTCAATGTCGGCGCCCTTGGTGGCGCGCGCCGAGTTGATGTCGACGGAGGTCAGGGCCTCGGTATGATCGATGACGATCGAACCGCCGGAGGGCAGTCGAACCTCCCGCTGGAAGGCCGACTCGATCTGCGTCTCGATCTGGTAGCGCGTGAAGAGGGGGACTTCGTCTTGGTAGATGCGCAGTTTCTTGAGGTTCTGCGGCATGACCTGACGGATGAAATTCTCCGCGCGTTCGTAGACGGCCGGGTCGTCGATGACGATCTCACCGATATCCGCGCGCAGGTAGTCGCGGATCGAGCGGATGATGACATCGCTCTCCTGGTAGATGAGGAAGGAGGCCTTGCGGCTCTCGCTCGAGCTGACGATGGCCTTCCACAGCTGCAGCAGGTAGTTCAGATCCCACTGCAGCTCTTCGACGTTCTTGCCGACGCCAGCGGTGCGCACGATGAGTCCCATGTCCTCTGGGATCTCGAGCTGGCTCATGGCATCGCGCAGCTCACTGCGGTCCTGACCCTCGATGCGGCGGGAGACGCCGCCGGCGCGGGGGTTGTTGGGCATCAGCACCAGGTAGCGGCCGGCGAGTGAGATGAAGGTCGTCAGTGCCGCACCCTTGTTGCCGCGCTCTTCCTTGTCGATCTGAACGACGACCTCGCGGCCCTCGCGAACCGCTTCCTTGATACTGACGCGGGTACCCGGCTTGACGCTATCGGGCTCGAAATAGGAGCGGGCGATCTCCTTCAGCGGCAGAAAGCCGTGGCGCTCCGACCCGTATTCGACGAATGCCGCTTCCAGGCTTGGCTCGACCCGGGTGATGACGCCCTTGTAGATGTTGGCCTTTTTTTGCTCTCGCCCCGGGGACTCGATGTCGAGGTTGTAAAGCAACTGCCCGTCGACGGTCGCGACGCGCAACTCTTCCGGCTGAGTTGCGTTGATGAGCATTCTTTTCATGTTGTTCCTTCTTGCACACCACGGCGCGTAACCCGTGGCTTGGCGCCTCGCCGCAGCACGCTTAGGGGGCTGCGGTTGGCTGGGCGCGTCGCCCGTCAGCCCGGCGTGTCGCTCTCTCCAGGCGTCTGCATTGTCCGCTTCGCCGGCACGCGCTTGGGCGGGCTTTCTGCGGGCACGCGCACATTAATCATTGTTTACGGGTTCCTTGAGGGACCCGCGTCATTCGGACCTATCCCGCTTGGAGGGATGTCCGCTTTGGAGCGGCAGAGAAGTTGCCGGAGGCGCCTGTCCGCCTAGACGTGCGCCGCACGGGTAGGTCGCAGGGTGTAGAATTCTGCGTCGTTCGACCCGGCGAGCTTGTTGGAAGCACCTCGCGGCCCTCGGGCGGCATGGCCAAATTGATGGATGCCGGTATATGGGTCTGAGGGTCGCTCATGGCGCCCGGCTGACAGGTGTTGGACTCGAACCTCGGGAAACGCTCGCCGCTCCGGGAAAGATGTCTATTTCCACTGGCTAGCGCAAGCCGCTAATGTTAGCAGCGAAATTTCTAAGCAGCAATTGAGCCGCAAGCAGCTATTGACCACATACCGCAGGTCCGTCGCCAAATTGAAATCCTCAAGATCCGCGTTGAAGCCCAAGCTCAAGGCAAGGCCCCGCGCCCATTCACCATTCCCTTCCTCAGAAGACCATGGTGGGGGTGCTGTTAGCGCACCACAACAGGTTTGTGTGGATCAGGAGTCGGACGGGCAAAGAATCGACAACTTCTTGCTGCGCTTCGTAAAGGGCGTGCCGCGCAGCCACGTCTATCGCATCCTCCGTCGTGGTGAGGTCAGGGTCAACAAGGGCCGTGTGAAAGCCAATCATCGCGTGCGCCAGGGCGACATGGTGCGTATCCCTCCCATGCGACAGGCTGAGGCCGCCCCCGTCGGACGGGCCTCGGATGCGCATTTGGCTCAGCTCGGGACGGCCGTGCTCTATGAGGACGAGCGCCTGCTGGTGATCGACAAGCCCTCGGGGCTTGCCGTGCATGGGGGCAGCGGCTTGAGCTATGGGCTGATCGAGTCGCTCCGCCAGCTCAGACCAGGGCGCGAGCTGGAGCTGGTCCATCGGCTCGATCGCGAGACCTCTGGCTGTCTGGTCGTCAGTAAGCGCCGCAGCGCCTTGCGTGAGCTGCATCGCATCATTCGCGAGGGCGGCATGGGCAAGCGCTACCTTGCGCTCATGGTTGGCGAGCTGCCGCGTGCGGAGCTGTTGGTCGATGCGCCCTTGAAGAAGAACGTGCTCAGGAGCGGCGAGCGCCTGGTCGAAGTCGATAGCGCCGAGGGCAAGGAGGCGCGTACGCGATTTCGACGCCGGGAAAGATTCTGCTTTCAGGGGCAAGCCCTGACGCTGGTCGAGGCCGAGCTGCTGACGGGGCGAACCCATCAGATAAGGGTCCATGCGGCACACTTGGGTGCGCCACTGGCCGGAGATCCCAAATATGGGAATGAGACGATGAATCGGGCGCTCAAGGAGGCCGGGCTCAAGCGCTTGTTCCTGCACGCTTCAGCCCTAAGCTTCCGGCTCGGCGAGATGGTGCGCCCGCTGCGTGTGGAGGCCCCGCTGCCGGCAGCGCTGCAGGATGTCTTGGATGCTTTGGAGGCGACGACGTGAGATTCGAGCTGATCGTATTCGATTGGGACGGGACCCTGATGGACTCGGAGGCACGCATCGTGACCTGTCTTCAGTCCGCCTTCTTGGATTTGGAACTGACACCGCCTTCGGCCGAGGCGGCGCGCGATATCATCGGGCTCGGGCTCGACGAGGCCATGCAGCAACTCATGCCGTCCGCTGACGCAAGGCTGCGTGCCGAGCTGATCACAAGGTATCGGCGCCACTTCTTGGTGACGAACCAGACGCCCTCGGTGCTTTTCCCCGGGGCGCTGGAGGCGCTCAAGTGGGTGACGGAGCGCGGCTATCGACTTGCGGTGGCGACGGGCAAGAGCCGCATGGGGCTGGACAGGTCCTTGGCCGAGACGGGATTGGATACCCTTTTTCACGCGACGCGATGCGCGGATGAAACCTTTTCCAAGCCAAACCCTCAGATGTTGCTTGAGCTGATGGATGAACTCGGCGTGCGGCCGGCGCAGACGCTCATGGTCGGCGACACCGAATACGACCTGCAGATGGCGCGCAATGCCGGCGTGGCTTCACTAGCCGTTTGCTACGGGGTTCATTCCGCGGAACGCTTGCTGGCGCAGGCGCCCTTGGCGTGCCTGGACTCGCTTCATGTCCTGCCTGGCTGGCTCGATCAAGCGGAGGCTGATCGCCTCGCCGTAAGAATCTGACATCCCTACCCAATTTCGAGCATGGGCGCAGCGCGCCCGCGAGGAGCTTTAGCATGAAGTGGAGATTCTGGAAACGACCTGAGGAGCCGATGCCGGCCCCAGGCCAGCCCGACTGGGAGCGTGCGGTGCTCAATCGCATGGCGGGCGAATACCTGCACGATCAGCGCAGCCGGCGCCGTTGGGGGAATCTCTTCAAGCTGCTGATCCTGCTCTACCTCATCGGCTTGCTGGCACTGGCCAATCTGGGCAGCCTCAAGGGTATGGTGTCCTCGGATGAGGACCACACGGCGCTGATCGACATCAAGGGCGTGATCGCCCCGGAGTCGGCGGCCAGTGCGGACCGCGTGATCGGCGCGCTCAGGACCGCCTTCGAGTCGGACAAGGTCCAAGGCATCATCCTGCGCATCAACAGCCCCGGCGGGAGTCCAGTTCAAGCCGGCTATATCAACGATGAGATCAAACGGCTCAAGGCGAAGTACCAGGAAGAGCACGACAAGGATATGCCCGTCTATGCCGTCGCCGTCGACCTCTGCGCCTCCGGTGGTTACTACATCGCCGTCGGCGCCGATGCCATCTACGTCGACAAGGCCAGTCTGGTCGGCTCCATTGGGGTGCGGATCGACAGCTTCGGATTCCAGCAGGCGATGCACGACTTCGGGGTCGAGCGGCGGCTCCTGACTGCCGGCGACAACAAGGGCATTCTCGACCCCTTCTCGCCGCTGCCCGAGGCTCAGCGCCTCTTCGTCCAAGGCGTGCTCGACACCTTGCACCAGCAGTTCATCGCCGAGGTCAAGGCGGGGCGGGGCGACAAGCTGAAGGGCGGTGAGGAGATCTTCAGTGGACTCTTCTGGAGCGGACAGGAAGCGGTCGAGCTTGGTCTCGCCGACGGGCTTGGCAGCTCGAGCTCCGTGGCCCGCGAGATCATTGGTACCGAGACGCTCGTCGACTACACCAAAAAACGCGACCTGCTCGAATCCGTCGCCAAGCGGCTCGGGGCCAGCTTCGGGCTTGGTGTCTCGGAAAGCCTCAGCCTCTCGACGGGGCTCGGGCTGCCCCACTGAGTGCGGTTGCTTTTCAATCTCTAGCGAGGCTTCGCCTCAGACCGACGAGTCATGCCAACGGGATCGGGATCGGGATCGGGATCGGGATCGGGATCGGGATCGGGATCGGGATCGGGATCGGGATCGGGATCGGGATCGCTATCGTCGGTTCGATACCGATCCCGACGGCCTTGGATGGTCGGACGCTTCATCGAAATCTGACTCATCTGCAAGCATTTTGCGCCCTCAAGGATTCTAGGAACGGCGGCGTCGCGCCAAGGGCGCCGCTCCAGCGCGGGGCTACTTGGTCAGCGCCGCCTGGATGGCATCGAGGTCCAGGCGCTCTAAATAGGCTTCGATCGATGCGATGTCCTCGAGCTGGCTGCCCTGGCCCTGGATGACGAGTCGGTTGCCGACCATCAAGGTCACTTCGTAGTCCGTGGTATCGGCGGCGTGCTCGACCATGCCGCGATGCCCCTTGAAGGAATAGGTCTTCATGTCCTGGTTGCTCTGCATCACGAAGGGCATGGACATCGCCATGGTGAGCATGGGCATCATGGGCGAATCGGCCATGAGATTGAGTGTGACCTCGGCGCCATCCGCGCGCGCGTAGCGACGGCTCAGCGTGGTGCCGGTAATCATGGCCGCCATGCCCCCGCTCTGGGACTCCGGCGGATCGGCGGTCCAGCCGTCGAGCGCCTCGGGCAGCAGCTTGAGTAAGCTCTCCGTCATCTGTTCCTGAATCTTGGCGACGGCAAAGTTGAGCGTCTCCACGGCGCTGCGCAGCTCGCCTGATTCGTAGGCCTTCTTGGCGGTGTCGATCTGGTCGATGACCTCGTCGGCGCGGCTGACGTTGGTCAAGGTCAGGGCAGCCGCCAAGAGGCCTATTGTGGTTTGGTGCATCTTCTGCATGTTGCTGATCTCGCTCAGTGATGTGTTTGGGTGTTCGGATTCGCGCATTCCCCGGAAAGGCTGGTCATGATAACGCCCACGTCGGGCGGTGCTGCTCAGAGGCCGAATTCCTGGCGCAATCGCGTCTGGAGCTTACGCGCCTGCTTGAAGGATTCCTTGAGCATCAGCCGATGCAGCTCGTTGAGATCGCTGGGGTCGACCCGGTTGGCCGCGTCCTGATCCTTGGTTTGGAGCTGCTGGTTGATGCGGAAGCGCTGGATCAGATGGAAGGCCTCGATCTCGGCCGCGATGTCTTCGGGGCGGTGCTGGCGCTGCCCGCCCGTGGCGCGTAAGCGCTCGACCGTGCTGGTGGCCCAGATCCCGTCCTTGAGCGCCCAGATGCGTGCTGCGTCCATGAAATAGCGTGCGCCCTGCAGCTTGAGGTCGATGGTGTGGGGGAAATCGCGATTGCGGTCGAAGGTGAACTGGCCGGCCCAGCCGAGCGGCGGGCTGACGCCGAGCGACTGCTCCGCGAGGGCATGGAAGAAGCGCCCATGGCCGGGGGCTTCCTTGATCAGCCAGGCGCGCAGGCGGTCGACCGGCTCGCTGGTGCCGTAGAGGGGGCGGAAGTCGAAGAAGATGGTGCTCCTCAGCACGGCCTCCGGCTCCGGGACCCGCAGCCAGTTGGCGAAGCGCTGCTGCCACTCGGCCGCGCTTAGACACCATTCAGGGTTGCCGGCCATGATGTCGCCGCGGCAGCGCTCGAAGCCGCAATGGTGGAGCGCCTGGTTGACCGCTTGGGCGAAGGGCAGGAAGGCCTCGCGGATGGCGGAAGTCTGCTCGGCCTCGGGCGGCACGAACAGCAGGCCGTTGTCCTGGTCGGTCGAGAAGGTCTGCTCCAGGCGGCCCTCGGAGCCAAAGAGCATCCAGCACCAAGGCACGGGCGGCAGGTCGAATTCGTCCTCGATCAGCTCGATGATACGCATGCCGATGAGGTCGTTCAGACCGGACATCCACTGACAGAGTGACTCGACCGCCATGCCAGAATTGAAGAGTTCGGCGCCGCGTCGGCGCACGCGGTCCGCCGCCATCATCATGGCGTCGATGTCGCGGGCGGCGTTGATGCCCTCGATCAGCGCCTGACTTCCGCCCGCGCGCAGTCCGAGCAGGTCGGCTTGGCTGATCAGTCCGCAGAGACGCCCGTCCGGCTCGGTCAGCACCAGGTGGCTGATGCCTTTCTTCGCCATCTCGACGCGCGCGCGGTGGCTGGGGGCGTCGGCGGCTAGGCTGGGCGGTGCCCCGGTCATGTGTACGGCGACCGGGTCGTCCAGGCTTCCGTCCTCGAAGCTGACCACCTGCAGCATGTCTCTCAGCGTCACTAGGCCGAGTGGCAGACCGCTGTCGGGATCCGCGATCACCGCGGCGTCGGCGTCCTGCTGGCTGAAGTAGTAGAGCGTCTCGCGCAGCCGGGCGTCGGGCGCGACCACTAAGGGTTGGTGCTGGGCTAAGGTGCGCAGTGGCGCGGGCTCGGCTGCGTTTGCAGTGGCCTGGTTTTCGGTCTCGGTCATGGCAGGCCTCGCGCGTTGATCTGGGGTGGGGCGGGGGTCGCGTTGCGACCGCGGCTCAGTCGTTCCGCTCAAGCAGCTCCTTGACCTTCTCGACCAGGTCCCGCGTCGAGAAGGGCTTGGGCATGTAGGCATCCGCGCCAAGCGCCAGTCCCTTATTTTGCTCGGCCTCGCGCCCCTTGGCGGTGAGCATGAGAATCCGCGTCGCTGCCAGGTTTGCGTCTGCACGCACGGCCTCGAGCACGGCGAAGCCATCGAGCTTGGGCATCATGACATCCAGCACCACCAGGTCCGGCTTGTGCGTCTTGACGGCGGCGAGTCCGGCCTCCCCGTCCCGCGCGACGCGCACCTCGTGCCCCTCCCGCATCATGAGAAACTCCAAGGAGATGACGATGTTGGGCTCGTCGTCGACGATCAGGATGCGCTTGCTCATGGTCTCGCCTTCAGTCCGGTGTATTCGAGCGGTGAGCGGGAAGCTCGAAACAGAGATTAGCACCTTTTTGGGGCAGGTTTTCCGCCCAGATCTTGCCGCCTAGGTGGTCGATGATTTGGCGGCTGATGGGTAATCCAAGCCCAGTGCCCGCCGGCTTGGTGCCGCCGACCTTGGTCTGTCGGAATTTCTCGAACACCAGCTCCAGCGCCTCCTCTGGGATACCTGGGCCATTGTCCGCGACACAAAGATGCCAGCCATCGTCGGTGGCGCACAGACTGACGTCGATGCGGCCCGCTTCCGCCGCGGCGAACTTGGCGGCGTTCGACAGCAGGTTCATGAGCACCTGGATCAGCCGGTCGCGGTCGCCCCAGACGACGGCCGCTTGTTCCGGCAGCTCGAGGCCAAGCTGGATGCCGCGGTCCTGGATGAGCTGTTCCGTCGCCTCTGCTGCCTGCTCCACCACTTCTTGGAGTTCGACCGCCTCATTGCGCCAGTCGGCATGATCGGATTCGATCTTGGCGAGGTCGAGCACCTGGTTGACCAGACGCGAGAGCCGCTCGGTCTCGCTCACTAGGATGCCGAGGAAGCGCTTGCGCTGGTCGAGGTCGATCTCCGGGTCGTCATAGAGGATCTCGGAGAAGGCCCGAATGGAGGCAAGCGGGGTGCGCAGCTCGTGCGTGACGGAGGACATGAAGTCGTCCTTCAGCCGATCGAGCTCCTTAAGGCTCAGGTTGGCCGCGCGCAGCTCGGCGCTGGCGGCCTCCAGCGCGAGCGATTTCTGCTCGATCTCACGACTATAGGCGCGGATCTGGGATGCCTCGTCCAGGATATCCAGCACCTCGTCCAGGCCCAGGGCCTCTTCCTCGGTCACCGAGGCCACCATCAGGCGCGCCGAGGCGCCGCCGATGGCCCCGGACAGCAGTGTCTCCGCGAAGCTCACGGTTTGGCCGTCGGCCGGGAGGACGTCCAGGCTTGGGAGATCGCGTGAGCCCGCATAGTCGGTGAAGGCACGCCGGGTGCGCTCGACCCCCAGAAAGCGCTCCGCGAGCCGCATCAGCTCGGCGATGTCCGCGCTGCCGCGCCACAGGGGCGCGCTGGTCGGCTGTCGGTGACGCAGGGCGTCGACATAGGTTCGGGCTTGGGTCGCCTCGGTGGCGTTGGGCTCGCGCAAGGACGAGACGATCAAGAAGGCCCCCAGGTTGGCGACCAGGCTCCAGAAGAGCCCGTGGGTGATCGGGTTCCAGCCGGTCAGGCCAAAGAGCGCCATGGGTGCCAGGAAGTCCAGTCCGCCCGGGCCGGCTTCCATGAAGGCCGTCGGGAGCCAGCCGGATTTGGCGAAGGAAGGCAGCAGCAGGGTGTAGATCCACACCAGGAAGCCGGCCGAGAGTCCCGCCAGGGCACCCTCGCGCGTTCCACCGCGCCAATAGAGGCCGCCGATGACCGTGGGTGCGAGCTGAGCGATGGCCACGAAGCTGATCAAGCCGATGCTCACCAGCGCATAGGCCTCGCCGGCGAGTCGGTAGTAGAGATAGCCGAGCATGAGGATGCCGATGATGGCGCCACGCCGGATGTTGAGCAGCAGCCAGCCCAGATCCTCCGGGGCGCGACGGTGCCGCCAGTGCCGCATGAGGACGGGCAGGACCAGGTCGTTGCTCACCATGGTGGAGAGCGCGATGGTCTCGACGATGACCATGCCGGTGGCCGCCGAGAGGCCGCCGATGAAGACCAGGAGCGCCAGCCAAGGCTGTTCGAAGGCGATGGGGAGGGTGAGCATGAAGGTGTCGCCGTTCACCTCGCCATTGGGAAAGATGGCGAGTCCAGCGACGGCGATCGGGATCACGAAGAGGTTGATGATCAGCAGATAGAGCGGGAACAGCCACATGGCGCGCCGCAGATGGCGCTCGTCGCTGACCTCGACCACACCGACCTGAAACTGCCGCGGCAGCAGCATCACCGCCAGCCCGGCCAGGATGGTGATGGCGAGCCAGTCCTGGAAGGGCGAGATGCTCGGTTTGAGGAGCGGGTCAAGACGCGCGGCCTCTCTTGCCTGGTCGACGGCTTGGGGAAGCTCAGGTCCGCCGAGTCCGAGCAGCCCGAAGGTCACGAAGAGTCCGACGGCCATGAAGGCGAGCAGCTTGACGATGGACTCGAAGGCAATGGCGGCGACCAGACCCTCATGGCGCTCGCTGGCATCGAGCTGACGGGTGCCGAAGAGAATGGTGAAGGCCGCGAGCAGCAGGGCGATGACGAAGGCGGTGTCATGCCACAGCTGCAGGGTGGTCTGGTCCGGCATCTGCAGATCCGGATAGTGCTTGAGGATGGTGAAGCTCCAGGCGATGGCCTTGAGCTGCAGTGCAATATAGGGGACGACGCCGATGACGGCGATGACGGTGACCAGGCCGCCGAGCATCTGACTCTTGCCGTAGCGGGAGGCGATGAAATCGGCGATCGAGGTGATGCGCTCGGCCTTGCTCACCCGGATCATCTTGAGCATGACCGAGCCCCAGAGGAGCGCGATCAGGGTTGGCCCCAGATAGATCGGCAGGAAACCCAGGCCATTCTCGGTCGCGCGACCGACACTGCCATAGAAGGTCCAGGCCGTGCAGTAGACCGCGAGGGAAAGCGCATAGACGGTCGGATGCGCGATGACGGAGCGGCCCTGATCGGCGCGGCGGTCAGCCCAGTAGGCGATGGCGAAGAGTAGGCCGACGTAGGTGAAGGAAACACCGATGATGAGGGGGCCTGTGATCATGTGCGCGGCTCAGTCGGCACCGCGTGAAAGGAGCCAGGCGGCAAGGGCGATCACGGCGGCCCAAACCGCGAAGATGTAGAGCAAGAGGATCGGGATGCCAAGCCAGCGTCCGAAGGCCTCGAACTGCAGCACCAGCGGCGAGAACAGCAGCATCATCGCCGCCAGAAAGAGCGTAAGCATGCGTTGTCGCAGCAGCGTCGAACGGGGCATTGGCTGGCCTGGCTAGCGAGCGGCTTGATTCAGGACTCGTAGGGTTGAACCGCAAAGGCGCAAAGGACGCCAAGGGGCTCGGCGCAAGGGCGTCAACATGCGGCGCGTCTCGCGGACTTCAAATGAACTATGCCCCAGTATAGGCGTTGCCCAGGCAGGCGGGCGCCGATGTTTCAGTACCTTTGGCAGGGGATCAATGGGCTGGCATCGAGCCAGAAAACAAGCGCCATCAGATGCGGCGAAGCGCCGATGATCGAAGGATACTGCCCTGGAGGCTGGAGGCTGGAGGCTGGAGGCTGGAGGCTGGAGCATCCGGCCCCGGAGGGACCGGACGCGACGGAGGCACGGCTAACCGGCTTGCTTATGCCTTGTTGGTGTTCAGCTTCAGCAGGGTATAGGCCGGGCACCAGCTCATGAGGCCGGTCGCCAAGGGAAGGATGGCGATGGCGCCGAGCCAGTTCTGAGTGAAGACGCCCCAGCCGGCGAGAGCGAGACCGGCGACGATACGGATGGTGCGATCGAGACTGCCTACGTTCTTGTTCATGCTTGATTCCTGTTTGCTTGTAAGCCTATGACCGACCAGGCCCGGAGCGGACTGGTCTTGAAGGAGTGGGTGCAGACTAGCGGTATCCGCTGCCTTTCTCTGTGACTTTGTCACCGAGCGCGTCTGACAGGCTGTCGCTTGCCATTGAGCGGGCGCTCGTACTTCGGTCCGACCGACGAGCCGGTCGGTTCAGGAGAGAGGGTGTAGGGGGTTCGGGCGAGCGCGAAGTCCACCGAATCCCGCGCCGTCGTCTTCACTGAAAATCCCGACTCCGCGTCGGCTCCAGCCGGACATGGATCAGCGGTTGCGGATCCCAGAAGGACTCTGCGATCAGATGCAGAACCCCATCCTGGCGCTGGATACGGCCGGTGACGCCGAGGAAGTTGGTCGTCTTGATCAGCAGCCCGTAGCGCTCTAGCAGCTGATTCCAGACCACGACGTTGACGAAGCCGGTCTCGTCTTCCAGCGTCATGAAGAGCACGCCCGAGGCCGTGCCTGGGCGTTGGCGGCAGATGACCAGCCCGGCGTAGCGGGCGCGCTGGCCGTGACGCATCGCCTTGACCTGGGTGGCGTCCGGGAGGCGCTGCCCGCGCAGCTGTTCGCGCAGTGGACTGAGCGGATGGCCGAGGGTGCTGTGGAGACTGGTGCGGTAGTCCCAGTTGATGGTCTCGAAGTCGTCGAGCGGGGCGAAGGGCAGCTCAGGCGCCTGGGCGGTCAGTTCCAGCGGGACATCGGGCGTACTGGCTGAACCGGCGGCCTGCCAGAGTGCGGCGCGGCGGTCCTGCTCCAGGGAGCGCAGGGCGCCGGATTCGGCCAGACGCTCCATGACTCCGGCGTTGAGTCGGGTGCGCCTTGTCAGGTCCTCGACCGATTTGAACGGCTGCTTGGTCCGCTCCTTCGTCAGCCGCTCCCAATCCGCCTGTCCAACCCCTTTGATGAACTTCAGCCCCATGCGGATGGCATGTGGCGGTTGCGCGCTGGCGGTCGACTCAAGCCTGCAGTCCCAGTCGCTCTGCACCACGTCGACCGGACGCACCGCGATACCGTGGCGCTTGGCGTCCTCGATGATGGTCGCGGCCGCGTAGAAGCCCATCGGCAGGGCGTTGAGTAGGGCGCAGGCGAAGGCGTCCGGGTAGTGGCACTTCATCCAGGCGGTGGCGTAGGCGATGAGGGCGAAGCTGGCGGCATGGCTCTCGGGGAAGCCGTACTCGCCGAAGCCGCGGATCTGCTCGAAGACCTGCTCGGCAAAGGCGGCGTCGATGCCCTTGGCGATCATGCGCCGGATCAGCCGCTCGCGGTGGCGCTCGATGCGGCCGCTGTGGCGCCAGGCGGCCATGTCGCGCCTGAGCTGGTCGGCCTCACCTGGGGTATAGTCCGCCGCCACCATGGCGAGCCGGATCACCTGCTCCTGAAAGAGCGGGACGCCGAGCGTCTTCTTCAGCACCGGCTCCAGACTGGGGTGCGGATAGACGACCGGCTCCTGTCCCGCGCGTCGGCGCAGATAGGGGTGCACCATGCCACCGGTGATGGGGCCGGGGCGCACGATGCTGACCTCGATCACCAGGTCGTAGTAGGTGCGTGGCTTGAGCCGCGGCAGCATGGCCATCTGGGCACGGCTCTCGATCTGGAAGACGCCGAGGGTATCGGCCTGGCGGATCATCGCGAAGGTCGGCGCGTCATCCGGCGGGATGCTCGCCATGCCGATGTCCTGCCCGTAATGCGCGCGCAGCAGGTCGAAGCCCAGGTGCAGCTGATGCAGCGCGCCCAGTCCCAGCAGGTCGACCTTGAAGAGCCCGAGCGCCTCGATGTCGTCCTTGTCCCACTGGATCACCGTGCGGTCGGCCATGGCGCCGTTCTCGATCGGCACCAGGGTCGAGACCGGCTCCTGCCCGAGCAGGAAGCCGCCGGGGTGGATCGAGAGGTGACGCGGGAAGTCCAGGATCTCGGTCGAGAGCCGCATCAGGTGTTGGAAGACCGGCTGCTCCGGGTCGAGCCCGGCCTGGCTCAGTACCTGCGGCGAGACCGTGGCGCCATAGGGCGGCAGCAGCTTGGCGAGCCGGTCGAGCGCCGTCTCCGGCACGCCCAGCACCTTGCCGACGTCGCGCACCGCCGAGCGCCCCCGGTAGCGGATGACGTTGGCGACCATGGCGGCATGTTCACGGCCGTATTTCTTGAAGACGTGCTGGATGACATCCTCGCGGCGCGCGTGCTCGATGTCCAGATCGATGTCCGGCGGCTCGGCGCGCTCGCGCGAGAGGAAGCGCTCGAACAGCAGCCCCAGCCGCACCGGGTCCACGGCCGTGATTCCCAGGCAGTAGCAGACCGCCGAGTTGGCCGCTGAGCCGCGCCCCTGGCAGAGGATGCGCTCGCGGCGGCAGAACTGGACGATCTCCCACATGGTCAGGAAGTAGCCGCAGTAGTCCAGCTCGTCGATCAGCGCCAGCTCCCGGGCGAGCTGTCGGGCGACATCCTCCGGCACCTTGCCGTCGTAGCGTCGCCGCGCGCCCTTGAGGGTGAGCTGGCGCAGCCACTGCGACGAGGTCGAGCCGTCCGGCAGCGCCTCGGAGGGGTAGCGGTAGCGCAGGTCGTCCAGATTGAAGCGGCAGCGCTCGGCGATCTCCCGGGTGCGGGCGAGGGCGCTCGGATCGTCTTCGAACAGCCTGTCGAAGGCGAAGCGGGAGAGCAGGGCGTGCTCGGCGTTCGGCTTGATGCGCCGCCCGGCCTCGGAGAGCTGGATGCGGTGGCGGATGCAGGTCAGCACGTCCTGCAGCTCACGTCGGTGCGGCTGGTGGTAGAGCACCTCGGTCCCCGCGACCACCGGCAGCCGATAGCGCGCCGCACGCTGGCGCAGACGCGCCTCCAGCGCTGGCTCCTCGGCGCGGCGATGACGGGCCGCCAATGCATAGAGGCGGTCGCCGAAGGCCTCGCGCAGCTGATGGGCGACGAAGAAGGGATCCGCCTCGCCCGTGAGCAGCGAGCGCTCTCCGCCCCAGAGCGCGATCAGGTCTTCGGCATGCGCATAGACCTCCCGCCAGCCGACCCGGCTCTCGCCCTTGGGGCAGCGCCGGTGACCGATCGTCAGCAGCCGACAGAGATTGGCGTAGCCGGTGCGGCTCTGCGCCAGCAGAATCAGCGTCGAGCCGTCGTCGACCGAGACCTCCGCCCCCTGGATCAGCTGCACCCCCAGCTCACGCGCCTTGACGTGCGCCTCCACCAGCCCGGAAACGCCGTCGCGGTCGGTCAGCGCTAGCGCCGCCAGGCCGAGCGCCGCGCAGGTCTCCACCAGCTCCTCCGGGTGGCTCGCGCCTTCCAGGAAGGAGAAGTTGCTCTTGCACCAGAGGGGGATCATTCGGGGAGCCGCCAGCGTTCAGGTGAATTCCAGGAATCTCTCGACCAGGCGACGCACCCATCGGCAGGCTCGGACGCCTGCGCGATGGGCGTGCGCGGGCCGTCGGCGTCTTGGTCGACCCATCAGATCGATACCATACATTTGTATATAATAGCCGAGATCGGCGACGGCCGACGGACGGAAATAGAGGCGTTGAAGCCTGATGATCGCGATCCCCTGGGTGCCCCGCCTGACCGCGCCCGGCCCGATGGATTCGGCGGGCCGGTTGCGCGAATATGAGGGCGTATCAATCCATTGCCGGAGGCGCCCCATGGAGGCAGTGAAGCTCAAGACCCTGGATGATTTGCTCCTGTCCCCGGATGAGCGGGTGGAACTGATCGGCGGGGAGATCGTGCGTCGGCCGATGGCTCGCGCCACCCACGGCGCGGCGCAGGGCAACCTGCGCGGTGAGCTGCATCCGTTCAGCGGCCGTGGTGGTCCCGGCGGCGGCTGGTGGCTCGCGACCGAGGTCAGCGTCGCCTACGAGGTCCACGAGTGCCCGTCGCACGACCTCGCCGGCTGGCGCCGGGAGCGGCTGCCGCGACTTCCCGACGGCGTCATCGACCTACCCCCGGATTGGGTCTGCGAGATCGTCTCGCCCGGTCATGAGAAGAAAGACACCCAGGTTCTGCCGCTGCTGCTCAAGCGCCATCGCGTGCCTTACTACTGGCTGATCTGGCCCGAGGAGCGGATGTTGGTCGCCCACATGCTCAGCGAAGGCGACTGGCGCACGATCGCGACGCTTGAAGGCAGAGACCGCGCCCGTATTCCACCCTTCGACGCCATCGAGCTGGATCTGGACGCCCTGCTTGGCGGCGGGTGATGCGACCGGCTGGCATCACTAGGTTCCGCATGGGGCTGATGCCCCGTCCAGCTTTGAGTCACGCCCGCTTTGACCCCGGGAGCTGATCCTCGAAGGCCCAGACCCCATCGGTCAGCAGGCGGGCGAGTGCGAGTCCGGTGGCGATCCCGGCGATGATGAAGGTCGTCTCATAGGCGCTCGTCATCGCCTCCAGCGACATGCCCTGATTGGCATAGACCAGCGCGCGATAGGCCGTGGTTCCGGGGATCATGATCAGCACGGCGGGGACGGACAGCACGATCCGCGGGCACCGCAAGCGCGGCGAGACCCAATGGGCCAAGATCCCGACGAGCAGGGTGGCGCAGGGTGCGGCGGCCTGCAACGGGACATCGAACTCCACCAGCTGGAGACGCCCCAGATTGGCGATCGCCCCGATCAGGGCGGCGGCTAGGGCGATGCGCGGCGGGGTGTTGAAGATGGAGGCAAAGCCAAAAACCCCGCAGAAGCTCGCGATGAACTGGAGCGGTATCAGGTTCCAATCGGACAGTGTAAGTGCTGGCGCCGTCTGCGGGACCAGATCGAACAGGACGGTGACCACCCAGGCACCGACCGATGACACCGCGACGACCAGCAGCGCATAGGTCAGGCGCGAGATCCCCGCCGTGAGGTCCAGGCGTGCTAGATCCAATCCTGCCGTGATCAGCGGAAAGCCCGGGATCAAGAACAAGAGCGATGAGGTATAGCCCGCCTCGTGATGGGGGCTGGGATGGCCGGCCCAGATCAGCAGATCGGTGACACCGAAGTAGAAGAGACCGGCAAGGATACCGGCCACCAGGGTTCCGCCGAGCTGGTTCAGACGGCGACGGGCCATTGACGCGCGCAGGAATTGTCCCGATCCGGCGCCGGCTGCGTATTCCAGTGAAACCGGACACCCAGTCCGAAGGAAAGCGGACAGCCGTTCCGATCGAAGCCGGACAGTCAGTC
>NZ_JAAIJR010000057.1 GCF_010915725.1 Thiorhodococcus mannitoliphagus | reverse complement strand
GCTGGCCAAAGAAACAGGTTTCGTTCAAAGAGAAAGCAAGATCGGCGGCGCCTTGTTTTTGGATCTCATCGTTTTTATAGATATTTCACCTCTCATGGAGACGCTAGAATCTTATTTAAAATTTAAAGTAATTTAAAATCAGTTATTTATATTAGTGAAGCACTCCCGGCGTCCCCATGTCAAATGAAACATCTATACTGTACGCACCTGATGCGCTGCCCCGATAATTTCGCCAGCTGGTATAAACTCTATAGGATAAAACCTGTCCTTCTTGTCTTAGAACTCTGACAAAAATCTAGTCAAATCTGATGGCTCTCGTTTTTATCAAAACGAAGAATCAGGAAGGCTCTACCAAATCTACGCCACCAACTCAGCGCTAGCACCACAGCACTTCTTGTACTTCTTGCCACTACCACAGGGACAAGGATCGTTTCTGCCAACCTTGCTGGATACCGCCGCTTTCACAGGATTCAGCATGCGCTCCAAGTCGGATATATCCTCGGGCTTATCAAACTCGAAACCGATGATGTAGTGCCAACCATTTGCAGTACAGGTCTCTGCCACGTACTGCGCCCTTTCGTCGCTTTGAACGCGACAAATGATCGGACGTTTCTCTGAGCCTAGCTTTGCCATACAAACCTCAAGGTTCTTCGCTCTAAGTTCAAGGAACTGGCTACGCGCTTTTCAATTTTCCACGGGCTGGGAATAACCCCCAGAAACCCCCTAACCCCCCCATCATGCCCTCTGCCTACCTCAAGGTAAAAGGCGCTTCGCGTTAGGTGATGGATTGTCCACCCACCGACGAGGTGCCCGCAACATGGCTACACGAGCCAAGACACAACTCAAGACCACCACGCCAGCCCCCGATCTCCGACTCGCCATCTCAGACAGTACGCTCGCAGAGCTTGGGCTCGATTTCAACGCCTGGAAGGTCCTGACCGAGAGCATCTTTCCCAGTGCCAAGACGGCTGAAGGCATCCTGCTTGCTGTCCGCTACTGCCAAGCACGGGGTCTCGATGTGATGAAGCGCCCGGTCCATGTCGTGCCGATGTGGAGCAAGGCACTCGATCGGGAGATCGAGACCGTCTGGCCCGGCATCAATGAAGTCCAGATCACAGCGGCACGCACCAAGGAGTGGGCCGGCATGGACTCGCCTCGCTTCGGTCCAGACAGTGCTCGGATCTTCGCAGGCAGAGCCAAGACTGAAGACGGCTGGCGTGATGTGAGGGTTCAGGTGACGTTCCCCGAGTGGTGTGAGGTTAGGGTCTACCGACTGATCGGTGGGATGCGCTGTCCCTTCACCGAAACGGTCTTCTGGCTTGAGACCTACAGCCGAGCTGGAGGCGCTTCCTCAGAAGTCCCGACGGTTATGTGGATTAAACGACCACGGGGACAGTTGCTGAAGTGTGCCAAGGCAGCGTCTTTGCGTGCAGCCTTCCCGGAGGAGTCCAGCTACACGGCTGAAGAAATGGCAGGCAAGAGCATCGAACCGGAGGAGCTGGTATATACCCCGCGATGGTCTCGGCTGTAACCAGTCAGGAGGGGCGGCTTGTGACTCTGCATCGGACCTACCTCAGTCTTGACGGGCGGAAGGCAGATGTACTAGCACCGAGAAAGCTGATGCCTTACCCAGAGGGTTGTAAGTTGGCTGGATGCGCTATCCGCCTGGCGGAAGCTCGATCGGAACTAGGCATTGCCGAGGGGATCGAAACGGCTCTTGCTGTGCAGATGATGACGGGAACCCCGATCTGGGCGGCTGGGAGTGCAACGCTCCTGGAGACCTTCGATCCACCAACCCCGATCGAGAAGCTGACGATTTGGGCTGACAGGGACCAGTCAGGCCGAGGTGAGAAAGCCGCTCAGCGACTGAAGGAGCGGTTGGCTAGGCGAGGACTGGCAGTTGAGGTGAGACTACCGCCGATCGTGAGCAATGCTAAGAAAGTGTCCATCAATTGTTTCCCGATGCGAGCGATGCCGCCCGAAATCCCCCCTAGCCCCCCTTTGCGAAAGGGGGGAAGTTGTTGATGGACAGTTCCTAAAAGTGTCGACTGGCTGGATGTTCTGACCGGGAGGTTGGTTGCATGAACACACTCTTTCCACTGGGTCGAACGGTCATCACACGGGCAGCGCTCAGCGCATTCAGCAGACGCGACCTTGACGCCCTTATCCCAACGATTCTGGCTCGGCACGAGTTAGGAGGGTACTTCACTGGCAGAACGCGGTTTACTCTGATCCCAGATACCAGAACGCCAGGGACGGCTGAATCCATAGAGAACCAACGACCATGAGCACATTATTCCTACTTGGGCAAAGGGTCATCACGCCTGCTCCCTGGAGTCTTGATGAGGGGCCGCAAGGCGAACGATCACGCACCTAAGTTACACAATACGAAATTGCATTTTTTACTGCCATCTCGCAGAGGCGTAGATATAATTGTGGATACGTGCCTTTCATCCTCGTTTGCAAAGTCTTGATAAAAGTGTAATTCCGTATCGGATAGGAAAATTAGCAATAAAATATATTGACTTGATGTGATTCGCTTCCTGGGCAATAACGTACCGGCAATACGCTTTTAGGTTATTTCTGCCTGCGACAACCACCACAACAACGCCTTGATCGCCCAAACAAGGGCCATCTATAAGGCAGAAATTACACTTTAATGACTTGGTTGCGCGCCTACACCAGGACACCCGCTACCCTGACGGATTCGTCCGCTAACCCGCAATCTGTCGTCAGCACCTGAACTGCCGTAAACTTCGGGGGCAAGACGGCCTCATGCCGTGTCCTTACTCGCTCCACCCAGTCACCAGGACGTTACTCAAGCCCTATGCTCACCGGCGAAATCCGCAACCAAGTCGATCAAATCTGGAATGCCTTCTGGTCTGGTGGGGTCTCCAACCCGCTGTCAGTGATCGAGCAGATCACCTACCTGCTGTTCATCAAGCGCTTGGACGATCTGCATACGTTGGAGGAGAACAAGGCGCAGATGCTGGGCCGGCCAATGGAACGGCGCATCTTCCCGGAAGGGCAAGACGACAAGGGCTGTGCCTACGAGGCCATGCGCTGGTCGCGCTTCAAGCACGTCGAGTCCCGCGAGATGATGGATGTGATCGCCGATCACGTCTTTCCCTTCCTACGCACCCTCGGCGAGGAAGGCTCCAGCTATGGTCGCCACATGCGCGATGCGCGCCTCGGTTTCAGCAACCCGGCGCTGCTCGCCAAGGCGGTCGAGATGCTGGACAAGGTCCCGATGGACGACCGCGACACCAAGGGCGATCTCTACGAGTACATGCTCGGCAAGATCGCTTCTGCCGGGCAGAACGGACAGTTCCGCACACCGCGCCACATCATCCAGCTCATGGTTGAGATGGTCGCCCCGACCCCGGACGATGTGATGTGCGATCCAGCCGCTGGAACCTGCGGCTTTCCGGTGGCGGTCGGCGAGTATCTACGCGATCAGCATCCGGGCCTGTTCCGCAATGAACGCCAGCGCCGCCACTTCCACGAGAAGCTGTTTCACGCCTTCGACTTCGACGGCACCATGCTACGCATCGGTGCCATGAACATGATCCTGCATGGGGTCGAGAATGCCGATGTCACCTATCGTGACAGTCTGGCTCAGGACCACGCCGCCGATGCCGGGACCTACTCGCTGGTTCTCGCCAATCCACCCTTCGCCGGATCGCTCGACTACGAGAGCACGGCCAAGGATCTCCAGAAGATCGTCAAGACCAAGAAGACCGAGCTGTTGTTCCTGGCGCTCTTCCTGCGCCTACTGAAAACGGGGGGCCGGGCGGCGGTCATCGTGCCCGATGGCGTGCTCTTCGGCTCGTCCAAGGCCCATCAGGCGCTGCGCCGGATGCTGGTCGAGGATCACAAGCTCGATGCCGTGGTCAAACTCCCATCGGGCGTGTTTCGGCCCTATGCCGGAGTCTCCACCGCCATCCTCTTCTTCACCAAGACCGGCGTCGGCGGGACCGACCGGGTCTGGTTCTATGACGTGCAGGCCGACGGCTACTCGCTCGATGACAAGCGCACCGAGCTGTTGCCACGGGAGAAGCTTGGCCCGGTTCCGAGGCAGGCACTCACAGAGGAGGAGCACGGCAAGAACAACCTGCCCGATGTGCTGGAACGCTGGCAGAAGCGAGAGGGCAGCGAACAGAGACGACCGCGCACGGCACAGAGCTTCTGCGTGCCCAAGGCCGACATCGCCGCGACCAAGAGCTATGACCTGTCACTCAACCGCTATAAGGAGGTTGAGCACGAGCAGGTCGAGCATGACGCGCCCGCCGACATCATCCGTGAGTTGCGGGAGATCGAGGGAGAGATTGCTCAGGGACTGACGCGGTTAGAGGACATGCTCGGCTCATCGGATTCACATCGTCCGGAGACTGAACCATGCACCTGACCCTGGAGATCCCCGATCATCTGGCGCAGAAACTCGATGCCTTGCCCGATGCGCGACAGTTCATCGTCAACCTGCTGACCACCTCGCTCGAATCCGGCTTGAGCCAGGATCAATGGTGGTCCTTGCTGGAGAACATCGAGCAGGTTGCCGTGGAGACCGGTGTCGCCGATCTGGCTGAGCGGCACGGTCGCGAATGATCACCCGATACAATGATCAAAAGCTTTCGCCATGCCGGTCTGCGTCGATTCTTCGAGACGGGATCGAAAGCGGGTATCCAGCCGCATCATGCCCCGCGTCTCGCGAGGCAACTTGCACGACTCAATGCGGCTTCGGCGCCCGGCGACATGGACTATCCGGGCTGGCGCCTGCATCCGTTATCCGACGGACGCTGGTCGGTCTGGGTGAATGGAAATTGGCGTCTCACTTTTCTGTTCGAGGACGAAGATGCCGTTCTCGTCGATTATCTGGACTATCACTAGAAGGCTATCGAGATGGCTAGGATGTTTAACCCCCCTCATCCGGGCGAGGCTTTGCGTGAGGACGTGTTACCCGCGCTCGGCCTGTCGGTCAGCGAGGCAGCGCGGCAACTCGGCGTATCGCGTCTGGTCCTGTCGCGGGTGTTGAATGGACGGACCGCGATCACGCCAGACCTTGCCAGACGTCTCGCACTCTGGCTCGCAACGGATCGTGAAGGCCCCTCTGCCGAGAGCTTCCTGCGCGAGCAGGTGGCCTATGATGTATGGCAACTCGAACAGTCCTCCCCGCCACCGCTCGTGCAGCCGGCCCAACGTCCGGCGGAGCACAAATAGACATGATGAATGATGAGATATTCGCCGATAGTATCGGTGAGCTGCGGGAGATCGCGGAGGAGATTACAGAAGGACTGACGCGGCTGGAGGAGATGCTGGGATGAGTTGGTCAAACGTTGCCATCGATGAGATTTTTGAAGTTGCACGAGGCGGATCGCCTCGTCCGATTCAAAAGTTTCTTACCGATGATGCTGATGGCATCAACTGGGTCATGATTTCTGATGCCAGCTTAAGCAATAAATACATCACAAAAACAAAACAACGAATTATTCCCGAGGGTCGCAAAAAATCTCGCGAGGTAAAGACCGGAGATTTCCTGTTAACAAATTCTATGAGTTTCGGGCGACCTTATATCATGAAAACAAGTGGATGTATTCATGATGGCTGGCTATTGCTTCGTCCTCGTAGTGAACAGGTGCATCAAGATTTTTTCTATCATTTACTCGGTTCCTCCGAAATCTATGCTCGTTTTGCAGCGCGTGCTCCTGGTTCCACAGTTAAGAATCTGAATTCTGAGATTGTTCGTGAGACACTCGTTCCCCTCCCGCCCCTCGAAGAACAAAAACGCATTGCAGCAATCCTCGATCAGGCGGACAGCCTGCGCCGTCTGCGTCAGCGCGCCATCGACCGCCTCAACACACTCGGGCAGGCGATTTTCTATGAGATGTTTGGTGATCCAATCGCAAACCAAAAAGGGTGGCCTTCAAAAAGCCTTGAAGAATTATGTGATAGCATCAACGACTGCCCTCATTCCACGCCAACTTGGACGGATAAAGGGGTTACGTGTTTGCGGACATCAAACATCACTATTGGATCTTGGGCTTGGTCCGATAAGCGTTACGTGTCAGAGGAGGCTTACCACGAGCGTTCGAAACGCGGATACTTAAAAGAAGGGGACATTGTACTTAGCAGGGAAGGAACAGTTGGTATAGCGGCGATTGTGCCGCATGAGGCGCGTTGGTGTATGGGGCAAAGACTTGTTCAAGTCAGGCCTTCAAGCAGCGTAATGAATTCCGAATGCTTGTTGCGTTTACTTCTGTATGTCCTTGCACCTGATAGAATTAATCATGTCATGGTTGGATCAACGTCCCGTCATTTAAACGTTAAGGAGTTGCGGAAACTCCGATTAATAGTTCCTCCACTATATCTTCAGAATGTCTTTTCGGAGCGAATGAAAGCTATTTCCGCGTTTTCATCCGAATACTCAACCGCGTTGATGAGTTCTACCTGTCTTATTTCATCCCTCCAACACCGAGCCTTCCGAGGCGAACTCTAGGAACGGATCTCCATGTCTCAATTCGCCTTCCTCCAAGCAGAATTCTCCCCAGTCTTCGAGCACGCGAGCAAGGCGGAGACATTGGCACGCTCCGACCCACGCGCGGCCTGTTTCTATGCACGGCTGGCCCTGGAGACGGCCGTTGGCTGGATGTACCAGCATGACGGATCGCTGCACTCGCCCTACGACAACGCACTCTCAGCCCTGATCCACGAGGCGACCTTTCGTACCCTGGTCGGCAATGCCCTGGTCACCAAGGCGCGTCTGATCAAGGACTACGGCAATCGCGCGGTGCATGACATCCGTGCGGTGTCCGAGAACACCGCCGTCGTTACCCTGCGCGAGCTGTTCCACATCGCCTACTGGCTGGTACGCACCTATGCCAAGGGCGAGAAACCGGCGGCGGGCTTGTCGTTCTCCGCCGATGCCTTGCCCCAGATGCAGCCGGTGGAGGTCTCGACCCTCGCTCGCTTGCAGGCACTCGCCGAGGACTATGCCAAGCAGGCCAAGGCCCGCGAGGAAGCCGAGGCCGCGCATATCCAGACCCAGCAGCAGCGCGACGCACTGGACGCCCAGCTCAAGGCACTTCGCGCCGAGATCGCCGCGACCAAGCAGGCCAATCAGACCGTCCCCGACGCGCACGACTACAACGAGGCGCAGACCCGCGACGCCTTCATCGATCTGCTGCTGCACGAGGCCGGTTGGGCACTCGATCAGCCACGGGACCGCGAGTTCCCGGTCACCGGCATGCCGAACCAGACCGGCACGGGCTTCGTCGACAACGTCCTCTGGGGTGATGACGGCAAGCCACTCGCCCTGGTGGAGAGCAAGCGCACCAAGCGCGATGCGCGCGAGGGCCAGCAACAGGTCAAACTCTACGGCGACTGTGTCGAGGCGAGGTACGGACGCCGCCCGATCCTGTTCTACACCAACGGCTACGAGCATTGGCTCTGGGACGATACCGCCCATCCCCCGCGTCCGGTGCAGGGCTTCCTGAAGAAGGATGAACTGGAACTGCTCATCCAGCGCCGCACCTCTCGTAAACCACTCGCCACGGTTGGCATCGACGAACGGATCGTCGAACGCTATTACCAGACCCGCGCCATCCGTCGCCTCGGTGACGCCTTCGAGCTGGACCATCTGCGTAAGGCACTGCTGGTCATGGCGACCGGCTCGGGCAAGACCCGCATGGTGATCGCCGCCATCGACCAGCTCATGCGGGCCGGCTGGATCAAGCGCGCCCTGTTTCTGGCGGATCGTGTCGCGCTGGTGAATCAGGCCATCGGCGCCTTCAAGCTCCATCTGCCCCATGCCGCGCCGGTCAATCTGGTGACCGACAAGGACACCGAGGGCCGAATCTATGTCTCGACCTATCCGACCATGGTCGGCTTGATCGACTCCATGCAGAACGGCGTCCGACGCTTCGGTAGCGGACACTTCGACCTGCTGGTGATCGATGAGGCGCACCGCTCGGTCTATCGCAAGTATCGGGCGATCTTCGACTATTTCGACAGCTATCTGATCGGACTGACCGCCACCCCGCGCGACGAGATCGACCGCGATACCTACAGCCTGTTCGAGCTAGAGCGGGGCGTTCCGACCGATGCCTATGACCTGGAGCAAGCGGTGGCCGATGGCTTCCTGGTGCCACCCAAGGCGGTCTCCGTGCCGCTCAAGTTCCAGCGCGAGGGCATCCGCTACGACGACCTCTCGGACGCGGAGAAGGAGCAATGGGACGCCCTGGAGTGGACCGAGGACGGCGAGATCCCCGACCGGGTCGATCCCGCCGCCCTGAACAAATGGCTGTTCAACGCCGACACCGTCGATAAGGTGCTGGCGCACGTCATGACCCACGGGCTCAAGGTTCAGGATGGCGACCGGCTCGGCAAGACCATCCTCTTCGCCAAGAACCACGCTCATGCGGTCTTTATCGCCGAACGCTTCGATGCCCACTATCCGCACCTCAAGGGCCACTTCGCGCGCGTGATCGACTTCAAGACCGAGTATGCCCAGTCATTGATCGACGATTTCTCGGACCTGAACAAGGCCCCACATATCGCGATCTCGGTCGATATGCTGGATACCGGGATCGACGTGCCCGAGGTGGTCAATCTGGTCTTCTTCAAGATCGTCCGTTCCAAGACCAAGTTTTGGCAGATGATCGGACGCGGCACCCGGCTCTGTCCGGACCTGTTCGGGCCAGGCCAGCACAAGGAGCACTTCCTGGTCTTCGATTTCTGCCAGAACTTCGAGTTCTTCAATCAGAACCCGAACCAGACCGATGGCGCGCTCGGTGCGTCCCTGAGCGAACGGCTGTTCGTCTCACGCGTGGAACTGATCGGCGAGATCGAGCACGGCGAGGCGACGGATGAGCTGCTGGCGTTGCGCGCCGGACTGGTGGAGCGGCTTCAGGACGAAGTCGCCGGCATGAGCCTCGACAACTTCATCGTGCGGCCCAAGCGCCGCTTCGTCGAGAAATTCCAGGACAAGGACGCCTGGCAGCGCCTGAGTACCGAGGATCGCGCCGAACTGGCCGAGCATCTGGCCGGACTGCCGAGCGCGTTCGCCGACGAGCAGGGGGACGATGACCTGGCCGCCAAGCAGTTCGACTATCTGCTCCTGATGACCCAGCTTGCCGTCATACGTGCTGATCTGGCCTTCGCCAACCTTCAGGCGCGGATCATCGCCATCGCCGCCCAGCTCGAAGAGCTTGGCAATATTCCGATGGTCAAACAGCATCTGGCCTTCATCGCCGAGGTCCAGACCGATGAGTATTGGCAGGACATCACCCTGCCAATGCTGGAGCACCTGCGCCGCCGTCTGCGCGCCTTGGTCAAGCTGATCGAGCCGACCGCACGCAAGACCGTCTACAGCGATTTCGAGGATGAGATCGGAGAGTCCGCCGAGGTTTATCTGGCAGCGGTCGGTAACAGCACCGACAAGACCCGCTTCCTGATGAAGGTGCGCCACTTCCTGACCCGGCACACCGATCACATCACCATCCAGAAGCTGCGCCGCAACGAGCAACTGACCTCGCAAGACATCTCGGAGTTGCAACGCATCTTCATCGACGAGGGCGTCGGCACCGACGAGGACCTGGAACGCATCCAGGGCGAGGGCGGTTTGGGCCTCTTCATCCGGTCCCTCGTCGGACTCGACCGCGAGGCGGCCAAGCAAGCGTTGGGGAGCTTTATGGAAGGGCGGACGCTCTCGGCCAATCAGATCGAGTTCGTCACTCTCATCATCGACCACCTGACCGAGCGGGGCGCCATGGACCCGCGCCGACTGTACGAAAGCCCGTTCACCGATCTGGACGATCAGGGCGTCGCCGGATTGTTCTCGATGGACGACGCCCGCGTGCTCATCAGTGTCTTGAAAGAGGTCGAAGCACGCGCTGCCGCCTAGGGCGGCTCGATCCTCTCGCTCCTGTCGACGTGGGAGCGGGTCGACCTGGACAGGCAGATGATCTACCTGACGGATAGAGACCAGAAAAATGGGAAGCACGGCAGCATCCCGCTCAACACCGGCGCCATCGCGGCGCTCAAACGCCGACTACAACACCGTGAGCAGTTCTGTCCTGACTCGCCTTGGGTCTTCAGTAGCCGGCAGGGTGAGCGTATTGCGAACGTCAGAAAGGGCTTCACGAGCGCTTGTCAGAAAGCGGGTATCGAGGACTTCCATGTGCATGACCTTCGGCACACTTGTGCGGCTTGGCTCGTACAGGACGGTGTCGATATCCGCGTGGTCTGCGAGCTGCTGCGACACTCTTCGATCCAAGTGACCATGAGGTACGCTCACCTCTCGTCGAAGAACGTCCGGGATGCCGTGGAGCGTCTGTCCCACTTTCGCCCCACATCGGTCTAGAGAAGGAAAAGGCCAGCATCAGCTAGCCTTTAGGTCTTTGATCTTCTAAGGATATTTGGTCGGGGTGACAGGATTCGAACCTGCGACTTCTGCCTCCCGAAGACAGCGCTCTACCAAGCTGAGCTACACCCCGTGAAGGTGCCGCACTTCAATAGGTGCGACTGACCGCAAAGTCCGCGAGGACCATCAACGCCTCCGTCGCTGCCGACTGAGGGAGGCGGCGGATGGCATCCTTTGCGCGCGTCGCGTATGACTGTGCGAGCTGCGCAGTATAGGAGATCGCATCCGTGGACGCAATCGCCTCAGTGACTGAGTCGATCCTGTCACGCCCGCCGTGCTCAATGGCATCGCGCAGCAGTGCGCGTTGAGCGGCCGTGCCGACTTCCATGGCGCGGATGATGGGTAGCGTCGGCTTGCCTTCGTCGAGGTCGTCGCCGACATTCTTGCCAAGCTCGGCGTTATCTAGGCTGTAGTCCAGTGCATCGTCGACGAGCTGGAAGGCGATTCCGAGGCTGAGTCCGTACTCCTTGGTGGCCTCCTCGATCTCGGCTGGGGAGTCGGCAAGCACGGCCCCGAGACGGATGCCCGCCTCAAAGAGCGTTGCCGTCTTGCGCGTGATCACTTCCATGTAGCGGGCTTCGTTGGTGTCCGGATCACGCGTGTTGAGAAGCTGGAGCACCTCGCCCTCGGCGATGCGGTTGGTCGCATGCGAAAGGATGTCCATGACGCGCATGTTCCCAACATCGACCATCATCTCGAAGGCGCGTGAGTAGAGGAAGTCGCCGACCAGCACGCTCGCCTCGTTTCCCCAGACCGTATTGGCGGTCTCGCGGCTGCGCCGCAGCTCCGAGCCGTCCACGACATCGTCATGGAGCAGGGTTGCGGTGTGGATGAACTCCACGATGGCTGCAAGGTCGATATGTCGCTCGCCGTCGTAGCCGCAGGCACGCGCAGAGAGCAGCACGGAGAGGGGGCGAAGCCGCTTGCCGCCGCTGTTGACAATGTAGTGGCCGATCTGATTGATCAGCACGACGTCGGATTGGAGTCGGTGCAGGATCAAGGCATCCACGGCCTTGGTGTCCTCGGCGACCGGCTGTCGAATCGTGGAAAGGTCCATGCGTGTCTGGGGTCTTTCGGTGATGGCGGCGGATGCTAGGTTTGGGATTGGGGCTGTCAACCTGCGTGCCTTGGCAGTTTGCAAGCTCTATAGATTACGTCATTTAGGGTGCTTCGGTCGACCGCTGACGCGAAGCTGTCCTGCCTGGGTGAGCTGTGGCAAGGGGTTATGGTCATGGTGGCGGTTGTGGCAAAGCGTTGCGGGCGATGAAGAATCAGGCTCTGGTGGGGTGGGTGAGGCCGGCTTTCCAGTGGTTGACGTGAATTCACTCAAGCGATTAGAATTCCGCTTCTTTGTTCCGGCGCGGAGCGTCGGCCACTACCGAACACTCCTGGGGATCTCTAAAGCCATGTACGCGGTCATTCAAACCGGTGGAAAACAATACCGGGTTTCCGAAGGTGACACAGTCAAGGTCGAGAAGCTTGCGGCAGAAGAAGGCGCGAGCGTCGAAATCGAGCAGGTCTTGATGGTCGCCGATGGCGACGACGTCAAAGTCGGCAAGCCCTACCTCGCCGGCGGTAAGGTGACCGCGACTGTCGAGTCCCATGGCCGCGCAAAGAAGGTCAAGATCATCAAATTCCGTCGCCGTAAGCACCATCTGAAGCGCCAGGGCCACCGCCAGTGGTTCACTGCGCTCAAGATCACCGGCATCAGCGCTGGTTGAGGAGTAGATACCCATGGCACATAAGAAAGCGGGCGGCAGCTCTCGCAACGGTCGCGATTCGGAGTCCAAACGCCTCGGCGTTAAGATCTTCGGTGGTCAGAAAGTGACTGCCGGCAGCATCATCGTGCGTCAGCGCGGCACCAGATTCCACAACGGCGTCAATGTTGGCTGCGGTAGAGACCATACGCTCTTTGCATTGTCCGACGGCGTTGTGAAATTCGTCGTCAAAGGGCCGAAGAATCGCAAGTTCGTCACCGTCGAGAACGCTTGATCCCCGCAGTGACGGGGCCGAGAGCGGCCGGCGCTTGACCTAAAGCCTCGTCCCTAGGACGGGGCTTTTTCGTTTGGGCCAAGGGTGGCTGATGCGATGGAGGCTCATCCATGAAATTCGTTGACGAAGCATTCATTCGCGTCGAGGCCGGCGACGGTGGTAACGGCTGCGTCAGTTTCCGTCGAGAGAAGTACATTCCCAAAGGAGGCCCCGATGGCGGCGACGGTGGCGATGGTGGGAGCGTCTACCTTCTAGCGGACAACAACATCAACACGCTGGTCGATTTTCGCTACCAGCGCTTGCACCGCGCCGAGCGTGGTCAAAACGGGAAGGGCCGCCAGATGACGGGGCGGAGTGGGGAAGACCTGATCGCTCGGGTTCCGGTGGGCACGCGCGTTTTCGATCGTGAGACCGAGGAGTTGATCGGTGAACTGCTCACCGCAGGCGAGCGCCTCCTAGTCGCTCAGGGCGGCTTTCACGGGATCGGTAACCTGCGCTACAAGTCGAGCACCAACCGTACCCCGCGTCAGTCGTCGCCCGGTACTCCGGGTGAGCGACGTGATCTCTTCTTGGAGCTGATCCTGCTGGCCGATATCGGCCTGCTCGGGTTTCCGAATGCCGGCAAGTCATCGCTCATTCGCAAAGTCTCGAGCGCTCGTCCGAAGGTCGCCGACTATCCCTTCACGACCCTGCACCCCAACCTCGGCGTGGTGCGCGTCGGAGAGAGCCGGAGCTTCGTCATTGCCGATATCCCCGGGGTCATCGAGGGTGCCGCGGATGGTGCCGGACTCGGTATCCACTTCCTCAAGCATCTCGCCCGTACGCGGCTGCTGCTGCATCTCGTCGACATCGCGCCCATGGGTGACGAGGATCCCTATGATCAGGTGCGTAAGATCGAGGCCGAACTCGCGGCCTTCGATATGGATCTCAGGGGCAAGGAGCGCTGGCTGGTCCTGAACAAAGTCGACCTGCTCGACGCGGATGACTATGAGGCGCGACGTGACCGCCTGCTGGACCGGCTTGCTTGGGATGCGCCTGTGTATGGCGTCTCGGCGTTGAGCGGAGACGGGACCAAGATGCTGGTCGGAGATCTGATGACACGGCTTGAGGCATTGCGGCTTGAGGCTGGCGAGCAGGATGCGGGTTCGGCGGACGCTGAGGTTGATGCGCCTGACGCGGGCGGCGACTGGCACCCGCTCGGTTGATGCGCGGCGAAGCCTTCGATGATTTCCAGAGAGCGGATTCCTTCAGCGCGCCGTTGGGTTGTCAAGATTGGCAGTGCGCTGCTAACGCGTGACGGACAGGGTCTCGAGCGCGAGATGCTGGCCCCATGGGTTGAGCAGATGGTGGAGCGGCGCAAGGCCGGCTGCGAAGTCGTGCTTGTCTCCTCCGGGGCCGTGGCCGAGGGCATGGCTCGGATGGGCTGGCGCCGACGACCGAAGACGCTGCATGAGCTTCAGGCTGCCGCGGCCGTTGGGCAGATGGGCCTGGTGCGGGCCTACGAGGACTGCTTCCAACGACGCGGCTACCATACGGCGCAGGTGCTGCTGACGCGGGACGACTTGGCAGACCGTCCGCGCTATCTGAATGCGCGCAGCACCTTGCGGACGCTGCTCAAGCTGGGTGTCATCCCGGTCATCAATGAGAACGACACCGTTGCCACTGATGAACTGCGGTTCGGTGACAATGACACCTTGGCCGCCCTGGTCGCCAATCTGATCGAGGCCGACCTACTGGTCCTACTGACGGATCAGGACGGGCTCTTCGATCAAGACCCGCGCGGAAATCCGGATGCGCGACTCATTTCCGAGACTTGGGTAGACGATCCGCAGCTCGATTTGGTCGCCGGCGGCAGCGTAACTGGGCTCGGCACAGGGGGGATGGTCACCAAGGTTCGAGCGGCGCGCTTGGCAGCGCGATCCGGAACGCCGACCATCATTGCGCCTGGTCGAGGGGAGCAAGTGCTCAACCGAATTGGGGGCGGCGAGACCGTTGGGACGCTGCTCATTCCCTTTCAGGGTCCGCAAGCGGCGCGGAAGCAGTGGCTGGCGGGGCATCTGCAGGTGCGCGGCCGCTTGGTTTTGGACGCCGGGGCAGTGAGGGCGCTGAGGGAAAAGGGTACAAGCCTTCTCGCCGTCGGCGTCAGAGAGGTACGCGGGCGTTTCCATCGCGGTGAAGTGGTTGCCTGTGTCGACGAGGCGGGGCGCGAGGTCGCGCGCGGTTTGGTCAACTACGACGCTGATGAGGCTCAGGAGATCAGGGGTAAGCCTTCGTCCGCCTTTGAGTCCATCCTAGGGTATCTCGACGACGAAGAACTCATACACCGCGACAACCTCGTGCTCTTGTAGTGTTTTGCTCTCGATGGGGCGTGACAGAATCGCGACGCTTCATTACAATAGCGGGCTCTGGCTGAGTGGCAGAGTGGTTATGCAGCGGCCTGCAAAGCCGTGTACCTCGGTTCGATTCCGGGCTCAGCCTCCACTACTTTCCATCCCTCAGGACCAATTCTAAGCCTGCTCTTCGGTTAGGCTTTGCCTCTAACGACCACCAGAAATCAGTTGATTGCGCGCGGTTGAGTGGCACGGACACTCGGTCAGCGGCGCAAGAGGCCGTTTGCTCGAGTGGGGTTCTGTGGCAACCAAGCGACGACGTGATAACGCCTGACACTATAGGGTCAGGCGCCGCAGTGTGCTTCCCAAACCTGCCAGATAGAGTTCAAGGCCAAGGATCGAGAGCTAACCTGCGAGGCATGAAGATGCTGACGCGGCCCGACGTCCACGACAACTGTTCCGCCATAGGGACCTAAAGCGGTCGGCCGCTTTCCTCCCAGGGCTCATCTGAGGCGAGTTCCGCGTGCTCAATGTGGCACGCTCTGTCGACTCGGATTGCCTCGATGGCGGCTAGGCAACCGCCATACGTGCTTCAAGAAGTTTGGTCTGAAAATGCCTGCGCACTGGTTTAGAGCGCAGGCATGGACCAGACGATCGCCTGTTCTTGCCTGCTTAGTTCACCGGTGCGATTTCAGTTGGCTGCCAGGACTTGTCAAAGAACGACGGCAGCGGGCTGTAGAGCCGCAGGATGGTGAACCAGCCCTTGTTGGGATCGGTCTGGATCCAGTTGCCGCGATCGACGCCGTCCGGCTGTTCGGGGCTGAACCAGACTGTGGTGGAACCGTCCTTGGCCAGTGTCGCCGCTGGCGATGGATAGCTTTGCGAACCCGCACGCGGGTATTTCTGCGGCGTCTGCAGCATTGAGCGCGTCTGGTTGTCATAGACCGTGAACGACCAGAACGCCTTGGCCGGGATATCCTTGGGCAGCGTCACCTTGTAGGTCTTCGCGCCGTCGAAGACATCACCCTTGGCGTCCAGGAAAGCCATCAGATACTGCGATCCCACGCCGGGGATGTTCATGATCATGCCGGGGCTGTCGAGCGTATAGCCGTAGTAGAAGGCCGTGCGCGAATCCAGTGTGCGGGCGCCGGTCGGCGGCAGCGGCTTGAATGTCCCGTCCGCGAACGCGGGCGGCGGGGTCTCAAAGAAGGCGCCGCCCTCCCAGAGCATATTTCCCCACATCGACCCCTCGTAATAGGCCCAGTCCGGATGGGCGCCATAGGGGCGCCAGTTCAGCACCCGGCCGGCCGCCTGGCCGACGGCGGCGGCGTCGGTGAGGATCTTCTTCATCCGCTCGTCAGGCGCGAACTCCTTGCCCTTGACGATGCCGATGGCTGCGAGCTGGCCGGAAAGTTCCACGTCATAGCTGGTGGCGGGCTCGGCCTGGACGTTCTCGTTGATCCACTCATAGAAGCCGAAATCGCTGGGCGGGATGGTGTTCATCGATAGGTTGCTCGCCTCGACGAATTTCGTCTCGGGGATCTTCGGGGCTTCCCCAAGGCGGACCGCGCCGGTCAGCGCCTGCGCGATGCTGGTGCCGTAGGCGCCCTCCGCATAGGGGTAGATCTTCATGTTGGCCTTGACGTTCGCGACCGCCGGTTTGGGATCGTTGTCTACCAGATAGGCGCGCGAGGCATAAAGGACCCGGTTGGTCTTGGAATGGGCGACGAAGTAGCCTCCCTCGGGCAGCGGCCCGTCGTAGCCAGGTCCGACGATCAGATACTTGCCGCCCCGACCGCGATCCGGCCCGGGGCCGCCGACGTCGATGATCCACGAGAACCACATGTCGTTGATGGTGCCGACGCCGTCCGAGGGCTGTTCGATCACCATCGGGCCTTTTGAAAGGTCGATGACGGAGATGTAATAGACGGTGTCGGCGTTGCCGGTCAGGAACAGCGACGTCGAGTCCAGCAGTTCAGACGTGATGACGACATCGTTGTAGTCGGCGCCGATGCTCTGGAAGCCCTTGTGGAACCCAAGGGCCGAAGCCCCGCGGAAGCTGTTGTTGTAGACGTTCAGCGCGCGCGTGAAATCGAGCGCATCGAAGACCTTCTGCGCGGTGTCGGCGCTGGGAGCGCCGTCCGTGAAGTCCAGCGTGCCGATCGATGTCTCGATGCTGTCGGGTGCGCCGAGGGCTTCAATCGTCTCTTTCGATACTTCAGCCTGTGCTGTCGCGGCCAGCGACACGGCAAGGATCAGGCCGCCTGTCATTGGAAGACGGAGTATCCTGTGTTTCATTTCGCTGTTCTGGATCATATCGACCTCTTTCGTGTGCTGTGCGCCACCGGCGGCCCTGAGAGCATCCAGCTGCCGTCGACGATGGATTGTTCCGGTTCATTGATGCGAACCGCGTCGTTTTATTTCGCATTGCGCCCTCGTAGGGATTGTCAATGCGTCGATGCAATCGCTGATTTTTCTCCTTCAGCGACCTATTGCATGAGTTCGATCTCGCCCGGCCGCCAGGTCTTGTTGATCCAGGGCTCCAGCGGACCGTACATGCGCAGGATGGTGAACCAGCTCTTACCGGGCACGGTCTGCAGCCAGTTGCCTTCCTTGCCCGCAGGCGCTTCGGGAGCAAAGTAGAGGTCCCAGGAACCGTCCGCATTCTGGGTCATGCCCTTCGACTGGCTGCCGACGGTCGGGAAGTTCTGGCTGGTCTGGAGCTGCGAGCGGGTCTGGGTGTCATAGATGGTCACCGCCCAGAAGTCGTTGACCGGCACATCCTTGGGTAGGTGCAGTTTGTAGGTCTTGGAGCCGTCGAACGGCTGCATCTTGGAATCGAGCAGGGCCAGCGCATAGTCGGAACCTTTGCCCGCATGCGTGGTGGCCATGGCCGGGGTCACGCCGCCTGCGTTGAAATAGTAAAGCACCCGCGCATCCAGCCCCATGGTCCCGTCCGCCTCAAAACTCGTATTCCGGTTGGCGAATGCGGTGGACCAGACGCTGTTGGGATCGTCGGGATAGATCTTCACGCCGTCGAATCGCGGATGATAGGTAATGGCGCGGGCCGTCGCGTCGGCGAGCGTGGCGGCTTCGGTCAGCAGCTTTTTCATCCGCTCATCGGGCGCGAAGGGCTGGCCCTTGACGATGCCGATGGCGGCGATGGCACCGCGCACCTCGGGACTGATGGCATCGATGGGCTCATCCTGGATGACCTGATTCAGCGCCTCGAAGTAGCTGAAATCGCTTGGGAATACCGTGTTGAAAGCCTTGTTCGACAGGTTGACGAATTCGGTCGCCACCGGGTTTTTGGCCTCTTTCAGCGGATAGACCTTCAGATTGGATGTAATATTCTCAACTGCGGGCTTCAGCCCGTCCTTGATCGAGCCGCGCAGGAACAGAAAATTCCGATTTGTCGGCGGCTTGAGCAGGAAGTAGCCATCCGGGACTTCACCGCTATAGTCGGGAGGTAGCACCAGGTATTTTCCGCCCTTTCCCTTGTCCGGGCCGGTGACGCCCATGTTGCCGACAAAGCGCTGCCAGGCGTCGTCGAGAAATCCCAGCATGCCGGGCGGCACCTCGATCACGGTCGGGCCGTCGTTGGCGAGATCCGTGTAGGTGTAGGCGTAAAGCGTCGATGTATTCGCGGTGACGACAAGGGTTTGGGAGTCCAACAGATCTGCGAACAGGGCGATCTTGTTCGCGCCCTTCGCGCCGGCATCGGCAAGGCCTGTGCGAACCGCGTACATCGAAACGGCGCCGATGTTGTCGAGGAAAACGGTCGTTCCTCGCATCCGGTCGAGGTTGTCGTAGATGGCGGCAACAGTAGAGTCATTGGGCACGCCGTCGAAGAATTCCAAGGTGCCGATCGAGGTTTCGGCATTATCGGGGATCGAGATGGAGTCCAGGGTTTCGGGGGAGACCTGAGCGAATGCCGGTCCAAGCGCGAACACGAATGCGAAAGCACAGGTGGACGTCATCATTTGAGTCATTGTCGATCTTCCTCTCCGGGTTTTAACGATGGCTCGCAACGCTAACTGTTGTCCGGTACCGGTTCTGCCCATTTCGCGCCAATTTTCAAGGGCGCGACGGGGAGGTGGCGGTTGAGCGCCAGGCTCGCGATCGTCAGGGCGGCACACTTGCGCGATTATCTGGTGGTGATGCGCCGGATCGGGATACCGGTGGATCGTGAACTCGCGCGGTCGCGGTTGCCGCCCCAAATTGAAGAGGCACCGGACCTCTACGTCAGTATTCCTGTTGCGATCGAGTGGATCGCAAAATGCGGCCGTGACCTGGGGCCCATGGAACTTGGCTATCTCGGCGCTCGGCAAGCGTCTCTGGCATCCATCAAGCCAGCCCATCTGACCGAGATGCTCGCGGCGCAAACCGGCTACAGGCGTCTGGATGCCTTCATCCGCATCGCCTGTCGGGAGGACAATTGTCTCCGGGTGAGCCTGCGGCAGGAAGGAGACCAGACCCGAGTGATCTGTGAAACGGTTCATTTGGGTCGCCACCCCTTCATCTGCTTTGCAGAGTGGCTGAACCTGCAAGGCGTCATGTCCATCATGAGCGACCTCGCCGGACCCAACTGGTGTCCGCGTGAGCTGACCTTTGTTTCGCCCTATGCACCGTCCGACCTTGCCCGCGAGGCATTCCCCAACACCCGCATTCTCGTCGGCCAAGCTTATCCGTCCATCCTGATCGAAACCGCACATCTGGCGCGATCCTGTCGTGGAACGATGACCCCTTCCGACACTGCGCCCCTGTCGTTTGGGCAGGGAAACGGGCCGAGCGGCCAGGTCGAAGCATGGGACTTCGTGAGCCTCTTGCGCATGATCCTGCAGCCCTATCTGAACGGCGGGCGCCCGGATCTTTCTCTTGTCGCCGAGATTGTGGGGATGAGCCCCCGTACTTTGCAGCGCCGCCTTCAGCAGAGCGGCAGCTCCTATTCCCAGGTTCTACAGGAGGCTCGCTTCGATCTCGCACGCAGTTTCCTCAACGACCCGGGTGCCAAGATCATTGATGTCGCGATGACGGCAGGCTACGACAGCCAACAACATTTCACGCGCGCCTTCCGCCGCTTCACGGGCCTCACACCGACGCGGTATCGCCGCGCAATGGCTGAGAATGCTTGACCCGGTGACCTGATTTGCCGTTCGCCCTGACAAGCGTGCAGCTCATTTCTGGAAAGTCGCCAACTAAGAAGGGGTCCATCAATTGTTTGCCGATGCGAGCGATGCCGCCCGAAATCCCCCCTAGCCCCCCTTTGGGAAAGGGGGGAAGTTGTTGATGGCGCTTTCTAAGAAAGTGGCCATCAATTGTTTGCTGATGCGAGCGATGCTGCCCGAAATCCCCCCTAGCCCCCCCTTTGGGAAAGGGGGAAGTTGTTGATGGACGCTTTCTAAGAAGGGGGCCATCAATTGTTTGCTGATGGGAGCGATGCCGCCCGAAATCCCCCATAGCCCCCCTTTGGGAAAGGGGGGAAGTTGCTGATGGACGCTTTCGAAAGGGTGCCGAGGAGAAGGGCGCTGAGGAGAAAGGTGCGAAATGATCAGTGTGTCGCGCCGATACGTCGTGGCTCCACCGACGGATGGATTGCGCGGGTCGGTCTGATCAGGGTTCGTGACCTGGCTCAGATGCATCTTGATGGCGAGGGGTGCCGAGGTGCGCTTCTAGGATCTTCTGAGCCGAGTCGAAATCAAAGGATTTGAGGTGCTCGGTGAGGATGATCGCGTCTTTGCCGAGTGCAGACCGAAGCCGATCGGCGTATGCCGTCAGGAAGGCGAAGGCCCTCGTGTCGCAGCCTGCGATCAGCTCCAAGAACTCCTGGAGGACAGGTTTTTCCTCCAAACGCTGGGCCATCTTCCTCGGCTCAAGGGCTGCCAGCGCTGTGTTGGACGCTGTATCCGCCTGTTGTCGCGGTGCTGAATGCTCAAACGCTGCATCATCCGACCCCTCTGTAAGGGTCGTCGTGACCGCCGGGTCTTTGCTCCCTGGTGATTCCGACAGAGCACGCAGCAGCAGGGCGTAGAGGATGTCTGGCTTCAGCGGCTTGGAGATGAAGTCGGTGATGCCGGCGGCGAGACAGCTCTGGCGCTCTGCGTCCAGCATGTCCAGTGTCGTGGCGATGATGGGACGAGCGTGCCAGGCGGGCAGGGCACGAATGGCGCGCGCGGCTTCAAGTCGCTCCATGAGAGGGAGTTGGGCATCCAGCATGAGCAGAGCGTAGGGGGTGGATGTCGCCTTGCTGACGGCCGCGTGTCCGTTCTCGGCATCGTCCACCCACAGCCCTGCTGCTTCCAGAAGGCCTCGCAGCACCTCGAGGTCGACCGTGTCGCGGCCCACCAGAAGCACGGGCGAGCCGCCGTATGCCTCGCGCAGCCGGATGTCGGGATAAGGCTCCAAGCCCGATGGCTGGATGCTGGAATCGCGGCCCGCCTCGAGCCAAGCCGTCAGCCAGAAGCAGCTGCCTCGTCCGGGCGTGCTCTCCACGCCCGTGGTGCCACCCATGAGACCCGCCAAGCGCCGTGTCATCGCGAGCCCAATCCCTGCTCCCGAATAACGCCGCTTGGTCGAGGTATCCACTTGCTCGAACGGGGTGAAGAGCATCTGCTGCTTTTCCGGTGAGATACCGACGCCGCTGTCCTCGACCTCGAGCCGCAGCTGCAGCCGGCCGTCCGACCTTGCCTCGAGCAGGCTGGCACGCAGGATGACGTGCCCGCGCTCGGTAAACTTGACGGCGTTTTCCGCATAGTTGAGCAGCGCCTGGCGCAATCGCATGAAATCTCCGCGCAGGACCGCGGGTACGCCATCGTGCTGGATCTGGATCTCGAGTCCCTTGGCGCGTGCCGCCTCCCCGATGCGCGCCGCGACTTGCCGTAGGAGGTCGTCGATGCAGAAGTCCGACGCCGTCAGCTGCATCCGGCCGGCTTCGATCTTGGACATGTCCAGGATGTCATTGAGGATCGCCAGGAGCTGCTGAGCCGACCGGCGAATCCCTTCGAGCCGCTCGGCGCGCGGCGGGGCTTGCTCCTCCAGCAACAAGAGGTAGCTCAGGCCGATGATGGCGTTCAAGGGCGTGCGGATCTCGTGGCCCATGTTGGCGAGAAAGGCCGACTTGGCCCGTGTCGCGGCCTCGGCATGATCGCGCGCCTCCCTTAGCTCGGCGGTGCGCGCTTCGATACGCCGCTCCAAGTCGGCGTTGAGGCGGCGGATCTCCGCTTCGGCCTGTTTGCGCTCCGAGATATCACGACAGACCGTGAGGAGTATCTTGCGATCGCCGTCCTCAAGGACACAGGTGTGGTTCTCCACGGGGATTCGGCGGCCATCCTTGGCGACCTGAACGGACTCGAACAGGGCTCGTCCCTTGGTCAGCAGCTCACGCATGGCCTGGGGAATCGAGTCGCGGACGGCCTGCTCGTCATCCAGCGTCATGGGGCCAAATCGACGCATCTCCTCGGGCGTATAGCCAAGCCGCTCGCAGGCTCGCGCATTGAACTCGATAAAGGGGCCGGGCAAGCCGTCCTTCCGAACCTCGTGAATGAAGACCGCGTCCTGAAGGCTCTCCAAGACATTGCGCCATTTTCGCTCACTGATGCGCAGTGCCTCTTCGGCCTGCTTGCGTTCGGTGATCTCATGGCTCGTGCCGACGATGCGGCGGATTGAGCCGTCGGAATCGCTGATTGGATGCAGCGTTGTCTCCCAGCAGGTCTCCTTGCCCTTGAAGGGCAGCCATTCCTGATAGCTGATTGGGTGTCCACGTCGCAGACACTCGCGATAGTGTGCAACGACCGCCGCGGCCGCTTCCCTGGGGAGGACTGCGTCGGGCGTCTTGCCGCAGATGAGGGCATTGGACAATCCGGTAAGCGACTCGTGCTGGGGATTCAGGCCGGCGTAACGGAACTCCCCTCCGTCGAGCACGTCGACGATGAAGACAGAATGCTGAATCCCTTCGTAGATGGAGCGAACGAGCGCGCGGTCCTCACGGTGCCGTCTTTCCTGCGCTTTACTCTCGGTGATATCGCGGGCGATTCCGAGCACGCGTCTCGTGTCTCCATCGGGCGCGCTGGCAGACATCTCTGCGCTGGCCTGAATGATTCGGACGCTCTTGGGCTCGGTCAGGACGATCCGGTACTCGAAGTCACAGCGGCCTTGCTCATGTATCTGCCGCAGCGCTGCCTGCAGTCGAGACCTGTCATCCGGATGAATCTGCTCGAGCAGCGCTGGGGTGCTCAGCGTCGGCGAGGCGAGTCCATGGATGCGGTTCCAATGATGCGAAACACTCCAAAGATCTTCAGAGACATCCCATTCCCAGGTGCCAATGTCGTCCAGGCGCTCCAGCGCATCCAGGCGTCGAGCCAGGTTTGCCGCCGGCAACGGAGGTGCCGACGCCGGCAGTTGATCAGCCGATTCCACTGCAACAACCTCCGCGTTCGGTCCAACATTCGAGACAGCCAAGACCTATCGTTGTTGATCACATGGCAGCGCAGGGGTGACGCGCCCGGGCCGCTGGCGTCACGTCGAATTTCGATGGCCATCACAAGTATAGGTGGAGTGTGAGTGTGGTTGATACCGGGCGAGCGTTGATCGGGGTCTGCTATCGCGCAGCGGCTCCGAAAAATCTTTTCGCGCGGTAGGGTCTCCGGCAGCGTGGTCGGCCGGATCGGCCTCGATGATCTACGGTGACGACGCTTGGAATGTCCGCTATCGGTTGCATTGCCGTCGTTGTTCCTAGGAGCCTGTCCGACTTGGGGGGATCGAAGCGAGGAAGTGGGAGAGCGAGGCCATTTCGTTCCGGTTTTGAGGCGCATAGTGGTTCTATGTAACGAAAAAACGGGGCGAAAGGGACCCTTCTCCCGATTCCGCAGCCGATTCATCCTAAGAAAGTTTCCATCAATTGTTTCCCGATGCGAGCGATGCCGCCCGAAATCCCCCCTAGCCCCTCTTTGCGAAAGGGGGGAAGTTGTTGATGGACAGTTCCTAAGTCGGACAGGCTCCTGGGCTCGATGTGCCTTTGGTTTGGCGAGCGCGTCCCAGAAACGCTCCGTCGTGTGTCGGCTCCTCCTCGGTAAGTGACCGTTCCGCCAGCCTGAAGAGGCGCTCGTGAAGACTGCTCGCGCCGATGGATCTCGACCTTCGACGCTGCTTCCTCGGCGGTCGGTCTCGAGCCAACAGGGCCGTACCGAGTTGGCATGGAAAAGGGTCAGGCTGCAGTGCGGCTCGGCCAAAGCGCCGCTGAGCAGATAGGGCTTTAGCGAGCCAGCTTCATGTCAGAATGCTGGCCCGCCTGGTCGTTGTTCCTGTACCATCTCGCCCCTGTAGCCTATCTTTAGAAAGTGTCCCTCAATTGTTTCCCGATGCGAGCGATGCCGCCCGAAATCCCCCTAGCCCTCCTTTGCGAACAGGGGGAGCTGTTGATGGACGCTTTCTTAGTGTGCATAACGCTTGCTGCTTGGCCATCATCGCAAGAGAATCCGCAGGACGCTTCAGCATCGGGCGGCTCCACACGGCAAGGTCGCTGCGTAGAAATCGCCCACCTACCTGCCACCTAATTCGACGCCTGATAGACCAGCGATGCCCTCTGGACCTGACGCACTGCTGACTGCCCTACTGGTCTTGGATCGAATCCAGGCGAGGGCTTTGCTAGATGCCGCCCGTGCCGAGAGTGATCCTCTGACGGTCATCGAGAACCTGGTCCGGCCAGCCCTGGAGGAGATCGGCCGACGTTGGGAGGATGGCGATTGTGCACTCTCGCAGGTTTACATGAGTGGCCGTATCTGTGAGGAACTCGTCGAGGAGCTGCTCGCGCAATCATCGGAATCCGAGATTCCGCATGCGCATGCCCTCGAGACGACGCCCCCACGTCTCGCCATCGCGGTCCTGGAGGATCACCATCTGCTCGGCAAGCAGATCGTGCGCACCGTGCTGCTCGCGGCCGGCTACAAGGTGATCGACTACGGCCGCCAGGACGTCGATGGCTTGTTCGAGCGCGTGCGCGACGATCAGATCGACATCCTGATGGTCTCCACCTTGATGCTGCCGGCGGCGCTGCGTGTGCGCGTGCTCATGGATCGGCTCGGGGCGCTCTCGCCGCGGCCGCGCGTGGTGGTCGGCGGTGCGCCTTATCGCTTCGACGAGGGACTCTGGCGCGAAGTCGGTGCCGATGCGGTCGGCCTCAGTGCGGGCGATGTCTTGCAGATCTTAGAGCGTCTCTCGCAGGCCGACACATGAGCGACTCAAGGGCATCAGCCGACGGCATGACCTCAATGCAGCGGGTGCTGACCACGCTTGGTCACCAGGAGCCCGATCGGGTGCCGCTGTTGCTGCTCCCCGTCATGCAAGGCGCCCGTGAACTCGGCCTGTCCATCCAGGATTATTTCGCGCGTCCAGAGCAAGTGGCGGAAGGCCAGCTGCGGCTGCGTGCGCGCTATCGGCACGATTGCCTCTACAGCTTCTACTACGCAGCCATCGAAACCGAGGCTTGGGGCGGCACGGCAATCTACCGCGAAGACGGTCCGCCAAACGCCGGTGCCCCCGTGATCCGTCGTCCCGAAGACATCGATCACCTGAGGACACCGGTGGTGGAGGATTCACCGAGTCTGCTCAAGGTGCTGGAAACCACCCGGCTGTTGGCCGAGGAGGCGGGTGGCGAGGTCCCAATCATCGGCGTCGTGATGTCGCCCTTCTCCCTGCCGGTGATCCAGATGGGGTTCGAGGCCTATCTGGTGTTGATGCACGAGCAGCCGGAGCGGTTCGAGCAGTTGATGCGACTCAACGAGGAGTTTTGTGTCGCCTGGGGTAATGCCCAAGTGGCCGCTGGCGCCAATGCCATCTGCTATTTCGATCCCGTTTCGTCCGCCACCATCATCCCCCGCGAGCGCTTTTTGAAGACCGGATTCGAGATCGCGCGTCGCACGCTCGGTCGGCTCCAGGCCCCGAGCACCATGCATTTCGCCTCGGGGAGGGCGCTGCCGATCGTCGACCTCCTCCCAGCGACGGGCGCCGCGGCAATCGGCGTGAGTCATCACGAAGACCTTGGAGCACTCAAACAGGCCTGCCGAGGTCGGCTGTCGCTGCTCGGCAATCTCAACGGCATCGCCATGCGCCGCTGGACCCCAGAACAAGCTGAAGCGGAGGTCAAGGCAGCCATCGCGGCGGCCGGTCCGGGCGGGGGCTTCCTCCTCGGCGATAACCATGGAGAGATTCCCTGGCAAGTTCCGGACAGGGTGCTGCTGGCGATCACGGCCGCGGTCGAGCGCTGGGGCCGTTATCCGCTCCATTGGTGCCGGCGGGATTGAGCCGAGGCGCCATGACTGTGGCCGCCCCACCTGTCAGCCCAGCCCATTCGGCCAGCTCCTCAGTGTTGCACCCTTCCGAGACAGCCCCTTCCGAGACAGGTACGCCCACGCATCTCTTCGTCTGTGCGCACTTCATCAGAGAAGTGCATGCCGCACTTGTGAATCAGCCGGAGCTTGCAGGGCTCATCCCGCATGCCTTCCCAGCGCACTGCGGCGCCCCGCCAATCGCGGATATCGAGATTCAAGCAGCGCTCGACAAGGTACCCGCTGACGAGCCTGTCGTCTGGATCGGCAACACTTGTCTCGCACGCATCTCACGGCAGCGAGACGGATCCGCGCACCGTCGCCAAGCATCCGGCCACAGGGTCGTCATTCGACGCTTTCAGCAGTGCTTCCATCTGTTGGCGGATCCCGAATGGGTCGACGAGCAGCTGCGTCAAGGGAGCTATCTGTGCACGCCGGGGTGGCTCGCGGGCTGGCGCAGCCACCTCGAACGTCTTGGGCTGAACGACCGCACGCTGGCCCGCGAGCTGTTCGCGCAGAGCGCGCAGTCCCTCGTGCTTCTCGACACGGGGCATGATCCCGCCGCGCCAGAGCGTCTTGAAGCGGTGGCTCGCTACCTGGACCGTCCCGCGCGATGCCAGTCCATCGGACTCGGTTACCTCAGACTCAATCTGCGTCTCATCCTGTCCGAGTCAGGCCGAGAGACTGAGCGCCGCGACGCCCGCGCGAGGACAAGCGTTGCCCAGGGTCAGGTCGCCGAGACCGCCATGGCCATGGATCTGCTGAGTCAGCTCTCGCTCGCCCAGGATGAGCGCCAGGTGCTCGCACAGATCCAGGAGATCTTCATTGCCCTTTTCGCGCCCACTCGGTGTTTCTATGTGCCCTGGGCAGAGAATCCGGAACAGGCGACCGCAATGGGCCATGACCCGAGCGACGCGCTGCTGACCGAGGCACTGCCGTTCATGCGCGGTTCCGCTGCCACTGCTCCGAGCGCCTCCGGCGAGGGCTTCCTGCTGCGAATCGCCAACGCCAGCGAGACCCTCGGTGTCTTCATGGTCGAGGGATTGGCCTTGAGCGAGTACCTATCGAGATACCAGAATCTCGCCCTACAAATGACCGGACTCTGCGCCATGGCCATCCAGCGCGCCCAGGCATTGAGCCAGCTCAGGCTCAGCGAGGAGCGCTATCGGTCCCTGTTCGAGGCGATGCAGGAAGGATTTGCGCTGCACGAAGTCAACCGCTCCGCATCTGGAAAGGCCTTTGATTTTCGCTTCTTGGACGTCAACCCAGCCTATGAGCAGTTGACTGGACTGCCGCGCGCGCACTTGCTTGGGCGCCGCACGCGCGAGGTGCTTCCAGAACTCGAGCCCCATTGGATCGACCGCTTCGGCGACGTTGTGCGCACAGGGCAAGCGGCACATTTCGAGCTGCGTGAGCATCAGCGTGGCCGCGACTTCAGGGTCTATGCCTATCGCCCCATGACTGGCGCGCTCGCCGTCATCCTGTCGGATATCACCGAACAGCGGCGGACGGAGAATGAGCTGGCGCGACATCGTGAGCATCTCGAGGCATTGGTCGAGCAGCGGACCAGGGAGCTGCGGCGGGCGATGCAGCAGGCCGAGAGTGCCAACCATGCCAAGAGTCTCTTCTTGGCCAACATGAGCCACGAGATCCGCACACCCCTCAATGCCGTGCTCGGCATGGCGCATCTGATGCGGCACGACGGTGTCACACACCCTCAGTCGGATCGACTGGACAAGATCGAGGTGGCTGGTCGCCATTTGCTCGACATCATCAATGCCATCCTCGATCTCTCTAAGATCGAGTCCGGCAAGCTGACCCTGGATGAATCCGAGGTTAGCGTCATCGCGATCACGCGCAATCTCGTCTCCATGCTGTCGGATCGGGTCGAGGCCAAGGGCCTCGCGCTCCGGGTCAAGCTCCAGCCCCTGCCGCCCAATCTCTTCGGTGATCCTCTGCGCATCCAGCAAGCGCTCCTGAATTACGTGACAAACGCCATCAAGTTCACCGAGACCGGTTCCATCGCGCTGCGTGCGCGCATCGAGGCGGACCTTGGCGAAAGCGTCATTCTGCGCTTGGAGGTCGAGGATACCGGCATCGGCATCGCCGCCGCGGAACTACCCCGTTTGTTTAGCCCCTTCGAGCAGGCCGATCAATCGATCACCCGCCGCTACGGGGGCACCGGGCTCGGCCTGGCTTTGACGAAGCGACTGGCGCGCTTGATGGGAGGCGATGCGGGAGTCGCGAGTACCCTCGGTGCCGGTAGCACCTTCTGGCTCACCGTCCGCTTGCGGCGAGGCGCCCCAACGCCGATCGAGACGGAGACGATCCCGAGTCAGTCGCTTCAACCCAAGTCGATGCAGACCTGTGTGGGGCGTCGCCTCTTGGTCGTGGAGGACGAGCCGATCAATCGCGAAGTGACAATCGGACTGATCGCCGATCTGGGACTCGTGATCGACACCGCCGAGAACGGGGCTGAGGCATTGGAGCTTGCGGGACGAAATGACTATGACGTGGTCCTGATGGATATGCAGATGCCCGTCATGGATGGGCTGGAGGCTACTCGGCGGATCCGCCAACTGCCGCGTGTCAGCGCGGTGCCGATCATCGCCATGACGGCGAACGCCTTCGCGGAAGACCGCGCGCGCTGTCTTGAGGCTGGGATGAATGATTTCCTCACCAAGCCAGTCGAGCCAAATCGGCTAGTAGCTGCTCTCCAACATTGGCTCTTTGAATCACAGCAAACCTCATGAGGTCATCATCCAGTTTGCTGCGAAGCCAATGCCTCATCTCCAGCTCGAAGCTGTCTCTAATCTGTTGCAGGGAGGCTGCCAGCCAGTCGAACAGACTCGCCAGCGCCGGCTCGATCCAGGGTCGCGGAGGCGGATCGCCCTATCGGTTGCAACCGCCCTCCGGCCGGCAGGACGATCAAGGCCATGGCGGGGCTTGATCAACCACGACGTCCGAGGTCGTTGCCGTGCTCATGATTGAGGCCCTCACCGCGGTCGACCGCGCTCCTCAAGATCGGCGCTCATCTGAAGGTTCGCAGACGCGATCTGGATGTTCGCAGCGCTATTAGCGGTGATGACCTGCTGCTCGCTGGCGCCCATGGCATGGGCGCGATCGCTCCGCGCATCGGCGAGCGCGAACGGATGCGGATGCTCGCTGCTGACGGCAAAGCCAGCACCAAGACTGAGCAGAAGGAGGATGCTGATGTCTTTCCGGTTGCGCTTGATCGTCATGGCCCTCGTCTCCCTTCACGTCATTCGGATTCTCGTGTGGCGGTCACCCTAGCAAGGGTGAATTAGCGGAGACTTAGCGCATGCCATCCGATGTGTGCCGACTTCTGGCATCATGACCCACGAAGTTTCAGGGCGCGTGCCAGAAGACGGCAGGCCTCCTAAGAAAGCGTCCATCAACAACTTCCCCCCTTTCGCAAAGGGGGGCTAGGGGGGATTTCGGGCGGCAGCGATCGCATCGGGAAACAATTGATGGACACTTTCTTAGCTCGAAGCCGGCGATCTCCGCGGCGCATTGCGACCGGCTCCGGCCGCGGGCAGCGTCGGTCTCTGGGCAGACGCCGACCTCGACAGGAACCGCCAGGGTGATCGTCCCGGTGTGCTCCAAGTCTGCGTAGAGCAGGATTTCTGATCCAATCGAACCGAGAACGCATCAGTACTGATGGGCACCGACAGCACAGACATGACTGACAGCAAGACGCTGAGCGACGCCGGCGCCGCAAGCGCGGACAGCAAGCGCGAAAATGGAGAAGGCCCTTCCAAAACGAAGGCGCCAAAGCAGCGACTGGTCGGCTCGAAAAAAGGCGTCGAGACGATGTTCCGCAACGCCTATCGCGCGGAATTGGAGATCATCAACCTAGCCGCCACCAAGGCGAACATCATGATCTCGCTGAACGGATTTATCGCCTCGGCATTGATGATCTCGGGCGCCTTCATCTATACCTCTTCCCCCGAATTTCTTGTACCCGCCACGATCTTTCTGTTCACCTCGGCAGCGTCGATCTATTTCGCCCTACTGGCGGCCTCGCCAGACATGGCGAGTATGCCGGGTGGTATGGTTGCCTGGCTCAAAGCGGTCATCAAAAGGGACGCGTCCCCGAGAGATTTCAAGACCTGTGTGCGACCGAGGCGCGAGTTCGTCGATGGCGAGTCCAACATCCTCATCTACGAGGAACGCGTTAAGCTCTCCAAAGCGGACTACTGGGAGCGGATGCGCGCCTTGCTGGATGATCAGGAGGACGTCTACGCCAAGATGAGCGACCAGCTTTACTGGCTTGGTCAAATGGCGAACCGGAAGTTCAAACTGCTCAAAGTCTCCTACAGCGTCTTCCGGTGGGGCTTGATCCTATCGGTGCTGACCTTTATCGGTGTCGAATCCTTCCACACGATCCGACTGGCGCTTGATGGCGATGCCGTGGTACGCCTGCGAAACCTCGGCATTTCGCAGTTCGAAGACATCTACGAGCCCTCCGCGTTCCAGCAATTGCCGGATGGCCGTGTCCTCGTCGTCGAGGACGAACCGGGTCGGGCGTTCAGCATCATGCGCTTCCTCGCCGACGGCTCGCTCGCTGGGGATCCGGCGCTCGACGTTCGCCTGATGCGCGCCTTCCGTCCTCCGCCGAACGACCTGGAGGGCCTGAGTATGGATACCGATGGCCACATCTATGCCATCACATCTCACTCCAGGGACCGCGAGGGACGGCGCCAAGCGAGCCGGGAGCAGCTCTTGCGGTTCCGCATCCTCGGCGACGACATCCTTGATCTGCAGGTCTATACCGGCTTGATCGAGCAACTCCAGCGCTCGCCGTTTGTGCAGCAGGCATTGGGTCGGTATAGCGAACAGCCGGTGAATTTTTCCGACATCAATAGCGAGGGACTGGGCTTCGATCCGAGGACTCAAGACCTGCTCATCGGATTGCGTGAGCCCGTCGTCGATGGGAAATCCATGATCCTGAAGCTGGACAATCCGCTTGGCCTATTCGAGCGCGGGGAGACGCCGATCTTCTCTGAAGTCTTCCTGCTTGACCTTCAAGGCGGCGGAATTCGTTCCTTGGCCTATGACCCCATCCTGGGCAGTTTCCTGATCGTGAATGAGATCTCCGGGCATGAGGGCAATCTCTACTCGCAGTTGTGGTCCTGGTCCGGCGAAGGCGATGCGCAGCCGCAGCCCGTCGCACTGCCGGAGATCATCAATCTCAACAACGTGGAAGCCATCGATTCCGTCACCCTCAACGGCGAAGCCCGTCTGCTGATGATGAGCGACGAGGGCAGCGTGAAAAAGGAGCAGCCGGCCAAGTACATGCTGCTGGAGTACGGGCAGTTGTCCGCGCAATAGCGCCGACATGCGGCTTGTTACCAAGCGGTTTGCTGTTCATCGGCCCCTCTCTGACGACGGATGCGGATATTGAGGCGCTCCTGGGGTGCCAGTGCCGCGCAAGTCACAGGATCTCAGCAGCTGCTGCGTCGGTCGGCCCAACACTCAACGCCTGGAGCACCTGATGCGTATCCTGCTGGTCGAAGACGACACCATGATCGGCGAGGCGGTCTCCCTGGCCCTGAAGGACGCGGCCTATGCGGTCGACTGGGTCCAGGATGGCGCCACGGCCAGCAACGTCCTCCAGGATGGCGATCATCAGGCCATCCTGCTCGACCTGGGCCTGCCCAAGCGTGATGGCCTGGAGGTGTTGCGCCGACTGCGCCAAGACGGCAGCCCGATCCCCGTGGTCGTCATCACCGCGCGGGACGCCGTGGAGGACCGCGTCCAGGGGCTCGACCTTGGCGCGGATGACTATCTGGTCAAGCCCTTCGACCTGAGCGAGCTGCTCGCCCGACTCCGGGCCGTGATTCGTCGTCAGGGCGGACAAGCAGCGCCGATGCTCACCAACGGTCGGATGAGCCTGAATCCCGCGACCGGCGAGGCCGGCAACGGTGAGGTCTCAGTCACGCTGAGCGCCCGTGAGCGCGCGCTCCTGCAAACACTGCTGTTGCATCCCGGCCGCATCTTCAGCCGCGCCGAGCTGGAGACGCACCTCTACGGCTGGGGCCAGGAGGTCGAGAGCAACGCCATCGACTTCCTCATCCACGCCATCCGCAAAAAGCTCGGCGCGGATGCCATCAAGAATGTCCGGGGCGCGGGTTGGCTGGTGGAGCGTCCGCGATGAACCGCTCATTGCAGCTGCGACTGATCCTGATGTTGGGTGGAGCCATCCTGCTGGCGGCCCTGGTGGCCGGACTGGCCGCGTTCGTCCTGGCCTATCTCGAAGCGGCCGAGATGCAGGATGATCTATTACGCCAGGTTGCCGCGCTTGCGGATCGCCATGATGCACTCAAATCAAGCCAGCATGACTCGGCCCGGGCGAGCCTTGCGGACGACGAGTCGCGGATCAGCCTCATTCGGCTGCCCGGCGATCCGCGTCCAGCCTGGCTGCCCGAGCACCTCGCTTCGGGGTTTCACCAACTAGAGGCGGAGGGTGAGCCGCTGCGCGTCTTCGTGCGCGAGGACGTGCATCTCGGGCTGCGGGTGATCGTCGCCCAGCCGACCGAGACCCGTGACGAGATCGCGCTCGCCAGCGCCCTGCATACCCTGGTGCCCTTGCTCCTCGTGCTGCCGGTCATGGGCTGGCTGATCGTGCGCGTCGTGCGTCATACGCTCGCGCCCATCGCCGACCTCGCCAGGTACATCGACGCCCAGCCGGCGGACCGGCCGAGCCCGATGAGCAAAGACCAGGTTCCAGATGAGATCCGCCCCTTCATCCAAGCGATCAACCGCCTGCTCGAACGGGTCGCTGACTTGATCCAACAACAGCGCCGCTTCATCGCCGACGCCGCCCACGAGATCCGCAGTCCGCTCACGGCGCTCTCGGTTCAGGCAGAGAATCTGAGCCAGGCCCAGACGCTGGAGGCCGTGCAGGAGCGGCTGCAACCCCTGCAAGCCGGGATCGAGCGCGCGCGCAAGCTCACCGAGCAGCTGCTGAGCTTGGCTCGCCTTCAGAGCGGTACGCAAGCGGCGCAAGACGTCGACCTCGCGGTGCTCGCCCGCGAGCTGATCGCCGAGTCTTGGCCACTCGCGGAGGCCAAGGGCATCGATCTGGGCCTGGAGGAGCGTGCCTCGGTGCGTCTCAGCGCCCCACCCGAGAGTTTACGGCTGGTGCTGCGCAACGGACTCGACAATGCACTCAAGTATGGTCGTGACGGGGGTGAAGTCACGCTCAGCATCAATGCCGACAGCGGTTACGTCACCATCGAAATCCTCGATGATGGGCCGGGAATCCCCGCCGAGGAGCGCACCCGAGTCCTGGAGCCCTTCTTGCGCCTGCAACAGGGTCATACGGACGGGAGTGGACTTGGACTCAGCATCGCCCGCGAGGCGGCTGCGCGGCTCGGCGGAGTGCTGGAACTCGACGCGCGAGCCGACGGCCCGGGACTGACGTTTCGCTATCGGCAGCCGCTCGGACGGTAAGCAGGGTAAGTGAGTGCGTTCAGCGAATTTGATGGTTGTGCGATCAAGCTAGGTGATGGGCGTCAGCGGTGGTGGTTGGTGGGCTTCGCGCGGCCGGCGTGTAGGGCGGCCGTGCGAGGTGGGTGAAGGGCGGTGGTTGGTCTAGAACACGAGGGGATCGTCAACATCCGTAGCACCGTCGCACTGATCGGGTGGTTGGCGCTGCGCGGGGGTGTGGTCGGCGTCATAGCGCTGCAGCTGGCC
>NZ_JAAIJR010000056.1 GCF_010915725.1 Thiorhodococcus mannitoliphagus | reverse complement strand
TGCGCACCACCAACCCGATCGAATCCAGTTTTGCGACCGTGCGCCATCGCACGCACCAGACCAAGAATTGCGTCACCTGTCAGCGCCGACCTGAAACTGTAGTCCTTTAGCCGGCTTGAATCTGTCTAGGAAAGTCTTCTTCATCTTCTTCGCCCCCTCTTTTTTCATCCTCTTCTTCCGCCTTTGGATCTTCTTCCACCTTTTTCGTTGAGGGCATTGCACGGTGCCAAGACGCCCTGTCGTCACCGATGCTTGGGGTAGCTCGGAGGGTTACCCAAGTGAAACGACGAAGACAGCGCAAGTGCTTGCACTGCGGCGAATTATTTCATCCCGATGCGCGCAATACCGACCACCAGCGTTACTGCGGCAAGGTGGAGTGTCGGCGGGCGAGCAAGGCGGCGAGCCAACGCCGCTGGCTGAGCAAAGCCGCCAATCGGGACTACTTCCGCGGTCCGGCCAATGTCGAGCGGGTGCGCGCCTGGCGCGCCGAGCACCCCGGGTACGGGCGGCGCGGACAGGCGTTAGAGGGCACGGCGTTACAAGATGACTGCACGGCGCAAGTCGTTGAAAAAGCGAGCGAATCAGCGCTCTTTGCGCAGAGCGGGCTACAAGATCTCTTCAGCGCGCAACCCATTGTCTTGATTGGGCTTATCGCCAACTTAACCGGTTCGGCGTTGCAAGAAGATATCGCGCGCAGCGCGCGGCGGTTCCAACAATTGGGGCAGGACAGTCTCAGTGGCGGGACGCCGCGCGTTGGAGAGACCTGCGATGCACAAAACCCTGTTGATTCCATCCCGCCGGCGCCGGGTGCCGCGCCAGTTCAGTTGGGTCATCAGCACCTGGTCCGTGAGGGCGACATCGGGCGCTGTGGGGCGCCTGCCCTGGCGCTGTATTTGTTCTTGGTCACGGTGGCCGATGCCGAGGGGTTGAGCGACTACGGCGAGCGCGCCTTGGCCGCGCGCCTCGGCTGGCCTGAGGCGCAGGTGCGTGCGGCGCGCGAGGAGCTGGTGCGTGCCGACTTGATCGCCTTCCAGGCGCCGCTCTATCAGGTGTTGTCACTGGATCGGGCGGCGGCCATGGCCTCGGTGGGCGAGGCGCCGCTGTCGCCGCCCTCGCCCAGGGCGCGCGCGGGCGGGGAGCTGCGCACGCTGCGCGCGATCCTGCGCGAGGTGGCCCCATGATCGACGACCAGACCTATTGCGCGATCCACGACCATCAGACCCAGCACGGCCTGAACGCCGCGCAGATCGCCGAGGCGTTGGACCTCGATGCACGCACGGTCAGCACCTGGTTGGCCGGGCCGCGTTTTCGCCAACGCCAGAGCACTCCTCGCACGAGCAAGCTCGACCCCCATAAGGCGACGATCCGCCGCTGGCTGGAAGGCCACCGCTACAGCGCCCAGCAGAGCTTTCAGCGCCTGTGCGAGGAGGAGGACTACCGCGGCGGGATCAGCATCGTCAAAGACTACGTGCGCACGGTGCGCCCACCGTGCACCTCGGCGTTCTTGACCTTGTCCTTCGCGCCGGGCGAATGCGCCCAGGTCGACTGGGGCTCGTGGGAAGCCGTACCCGTGGGTGAGACCCGCCGGCGCTTGTCGCTGTTCGTGATGGTGCTCTGCTACAGCCGGATGCTCTATGTGGAATTCACCCTGAGTCAGACGATGGAGCAGTTCCTCGCCTGCCATCAGAACGCCTTCGCCTTCTTTGGCAACCGCGTCCCCGAGAAGGTGATGGTCGACAATCTCAAGTCGGCCGTGCTGCGCCACACCCGTGGCGAGGCGCCGGTGCTCAATGCGCGCTATGTCGACTTCGCCCAGCACTACGGGTTCCGTGTGATCGCCTGCAACCCGGGCAAGGGTAATGAGAAGGGGCGTGTGGAGTCGGGGGTTGGCTATGTGAAGAAGAATTTCCTCAACGGCCTCGACATCACGGACTTCAGCGCCGTGAATCCGCCCGCCCGGGTATGGATGGACACCATCGCCAACGTGCGCATCCATGGCGAGACCCATCAGCGTCCCGTCGATCGCTTCGCCGAGGAGCGCTCGGTGCTGCACGCCGGGCCAGAGCATCCCTATGACGTCGCCCAGCTGGTGCAGGTGCGTGCCTCGCCGAGCTTTCGGGTGCGCTGGGACACCAATCGGTATTAGGTGCCGGCGGAGTACGCCGGGCAACTGCTGACGCTGAAGGTCTATCCGAAGCGCTTGTGCGTCTATGACCATGAGACGCTCATTGCGCGTCATCCGCGCTGCTGGGATCGCCACCAGGATTTCGAGCTCCCCGACCATCCCAAGGCGTTGCTCGAGCAGCGCCGCGGGGCACGCACGCAGAAGCTGCTCGGGCGCTTCCTGGCCCTTTCGACACAGGCGGAGGCCGATTACAAGGCGTTGGCCGAGCGCCGCCTCAATCCCGAGCACCATGTCCAGAAGATTGTGGCGCTCAGCGAAATCTATGGCGTGGAGGCCACGGCGCGGGCGATGCCCGACGCCTTCACCTATCAGGCCTTCAGTGGCGAGTACATCGCCAATGTCCTCGAGAGCCGTGCGCGCCTGCAGCCCGAGCCAGCCGCCTTGCAGCTCACCCGCCGCCAGGATCTGCTCAAGCTGCAGATGCCTGAAGCGGACTTGAGTCTGTATCAAGCCACCCATAAGCGGCCGCAGGAGCAATCATGACAACGACCACACAGACTCTGAGCACTGAGGCATTGCTCGAGCACTTGGCGTATTTGAAGCTGGCGTTCATGCTTGAGCAGCATGCGCCTCTGGCCCAAGAGGCGGCGCAGGCACACTGGGACCCGATCGCCTATCTGGCGCGTCTGGCCGAGGGCGAGGTGGCGTTACGGCGCGAACGCAGTGTGCAGCGGCGCATCGCCCAGGCGCGCTTTGCGGTGATCAAAACCCTGGAGCAATTCCACTGGACCTGGCCGAAGACGATCAATCGTCTGCAGGTCCAGCACCTGTTTCGGCTGGACTTCCTCACCGAGAAACGCAATGTGATCTTCCTCGGCACCGTCGGGGTCGGCAAGACCCATCTGGCCACCGCGCTGGGCTATGCCGCCTGCCTGCGCGGGCACAGCGTGCGTTTCACCACCGCTATCGAGGTGGTCAATACCCTGGCGGCGGCACAGCGCGCCGGACGTCTGAAGCCGGCGCTCGAGAGCTACCGCAAGCCGGCCGTGCTCATCCTCGATGAATTGGGCTATCTGCCGATCGACAGGACTGGCGCCGACCTGTTGTTTCAGATCATCAGCCAGCGCTACGAGCAGGGCGCCATCGTCATCACCTCCAACCGTGTCTTCAAAGACTGGGCGGAGATCTTCAACCACGATGCCACGCTCACCTCAGCACTCCTCGACCGCCTGCTCCACCACGCCGAAACCATCCTCATCGAGGGGCAGAGCTACCGCATGAAGGACCGTATCGAATCTTGAACCGCCCGCCGCCCACTCCGTCGGGCGGCGCCAAGCCCCAGGCCCCAGGCAGCAATTTCACATCGGCCATTTGGGGACAAAATAACGTCGGCGGTAACACCAGCCGCCCGAAGTCGGTCTCGGCCAGATAGATCACCTCATAGCGGTGGGGGTTGAGCGCCTGCGTGAGCCGCCGCAGGGCGGCGGTCTTGCCTACGCCGGCCTCGCCGGTCAGCAGCCCCACGCCGGGGCTTCGCTCCGCGGCGCGTTGCGCTCATAGCGGCCATGATGATGCAGACCCGCCTTGCCACAGCGCGGACAACGCTCCGGCTTGTAGGCATCGGGATCGTTCTTGAGCAGCACTCGGTGGTGTTCCAGACTCTCGATTCCTGGCAGCATACGCGACATCGGTCGGTCTCCTCTGGTGGCGCGATATCGGTTCCAGGTACCACGTTACCAAAGGACGACCGGCCTCCATGACAGCCGTTCTGTCTCGATCTCGACCGGGGCGTGATCCAACCGAGGTCCTGGCGGACCGTGGGATTTTTCAGACGGCTATGCCTGTTTAAGGGAGGGACGTAACAGCAGGGCGCGCCAATCTCTTTTAGAGGGTAGAAAGGAAAGAACCACCGCTCGGCCATCAGCGCCTTCCAGGACTGTGCGCAGGCGTGCCCCACCTGAGCCGCCTCCCAATCGCTCATGCGTCATCTCCCAGCTGCTTGTTTCTCAGCTTGCCTCCACCGAAAGCATGGCGTTGGTGCGGTGTCTTTTGTGCGTGCCGGGTAAAGTCAGGTCTGACGTTAATGCTGCGGTGCCGAACCCCGGCGAACGACTGCACACCATCATAAAGGCACGGATTGGGAAGGGTACCGGCAGGTACCAATAGAGGTACCACCGCGGGATGCGAATCAGGCGTCCAGACGCAAAAAGACGCGCTCGGAGGCGCGTCTAAATGCTTGATATTTGGTGCCCAGGGGCGGAATCGAACCACCGACACGCGGATTTTCAGTCCGCTGCTCTACCAACTGAGCTACCTGGGCATTCTGCGACTTGGCTATTACGTGGCAAGTCGAGCTGCGTATTAAAGCGATCTTAAGGGCGCGCGTCAAGGTATTTGTTTGCGTTTTTCAGGTAGAGGCTGTGCTCCTCCTGACTTGGGCGGCTTGTCGGGGCTCTAGGCGCGAGGCTGGTGGGCCAGTGAGTGCATTTCTGGGTCTTGGGTCCCGAAGCTTGCGCTTCGGGACCACAAGATCCTATTCGCCCCGTTCGTTCAAGAGCGGCCTCTTTGGTAACAAGGCCTGTGGAGGTTGCCTCATGTCTTCGGGGGTACGAAGCCTGCTGGCGTCTCGACTCCGTCGCCAAAGAAATACTGCTCCATCTGTTCCTCTAAGAACTTGCGTGCCTTGGGATCCATGGGGCTCAAGCGGTTCTCGTTGATGAGCATGGTTTGGTGGCGAAGCCACTCTTGCCAGGCCTGGCGAGAGACATGTTCAAAGATACGTTTCCCTAGATCGCCAGGGTAAGGGGAGCGGTCGAGACCTTCGGCTTCCTGTCCGAGCTTGATGCACTGGACCATTCTGGGCATGGGTTTCTCCAAGCTAGTGTGAATCGTTCTGAAGCTCGGCGAGTATTCGGCCGATCGGTGTCGGCAGTCCGAGCTGCCGCGCATTGGTGACCTGTTCCCAGCGCCGATCGGCTCGCTCCTCTACCAGGCATGGTGCGGTCGCTATCTTGATCGCGGCAACATGGATGGTGAGCCTGTAGTGGCTGAATGTGTGACGTCGCTGCGGCAGCATTTCAACCTCGCTCGGGGCGACTCCAAGATGAGCCTGACACCACTGTTCTGGCGATGTATCCGTCGTCGCTTCGGGCAAGCTCCAGAGTCCGCCCCAAATGCCTGTCGGTGGGCGTTGCTCCATGAGGATCTCTCCATCCCCGTTGCGTATCGCGAGCATCAGTGTGGCTCGCGTGGGCAGGGTCTTGCTCGGTTTGGGGGCGGGGAGTTCTGACTGCCGGCCTTGCAGGCAGGCGATGCAGCTCTGGCGGACGGGGCAGTCTTGGCACGCGGGGCGGTGCCTTGTGCATAGGGTTGCGCCGAGATCCATCATGCCCTGGTTGTAGGCGTCGACGCGCTCATCGGGTGTGCAGCGCTCCGCGAGTTCCCAAAGCCGTGCGAGCACATCGCTCTTACCTGGCCATCCCTCGACGCCGAAGCGGCGTGCGAGCACGCGCTTCACATTGCCGTCGAGTATTGGGTGGCGTTGGCCGCAGGCGAGCGAAAGGATGGCGCCGGCCGTGGAGCGCCCGATTCCTGGTAGGGCCTGGACGGCCGCGAGATCGGACGGAAAGCAGCCGTGATGCTGGTCGCGAATCAGACGCGCGGCGCGATGGAGGTTGCGAGCGCGGGCGTAGTAGCCGAGACCGGACCAGTGCGCGAGCACCTCATCCAAAGGGGCGTCGGCGAGTGCTATTTGGTTCGGAAAACGCGCCATGAAGCGCTCGAAGTAGGGGATGACGACAGCGACTTGAGTCTGCTGCAGCATGATTTCGGAGATCCAAACGCGATAGGGCGTGCGCCTTTGCTGCCAGGGTAGGTCCGTGCGGCCGTGCTCGTCGCGCCAGTGAAGGACGCGCTGTGCGAAGTCTTGGCTCGGGCTCATTCGGGCGTCGGTCTGGCTTGCCCGCAGCGCCAGCAGAGATCGAAGCTCTCGCTGACGGTCTCTCCGCAGCTGCTGCAAGTCCAAGCGCCCTGTGCCACGCGCTGGTTGGCGTCTTGGAGAAAACGATGCAACAGCTCGCGCCCCCGCTCCAGGTCGTCGTCGTGGATGAGCCAGAGGCTAGGGTAGATGTCTGCGGGTAACTCGCCGACCGCGCCGCTCAAGTAGTCACCGAGGATGACGGTCTCGATGAGATGGCGATCCAGAAAGTCGTGCAGGATCTGCGCTTCGATCCGGTCTTGGGCTTGATAGAGTTGTTGCATGGGGGGATTGGAGCGGGTGATGGGAATCGAACCCACGCCATCAGCTTGGGAAGCTGAGGTTCTACCATTGAACTACACCCGCATCGGACGCTTAAGTTTAAGCAGAGTGCCGCAGGATGGCAAGCATCATCCCTCAAAGGCGTACATCGCCTGGATATGCTCCTGATAGCGCTCGACGACCTTCTTGCGCTTGACCTTCATGGTGGGGGTCAAGAGTCCGTTTTCGATCGACCAGGGCTCGAGCGTCAAGGTCACTCGCCGGACCTTGGCGTAGCCGGGGAAGTCCTTGAGCGCGAGTCGGATACGTTTGACGATGTCCTTGTGAAGCTGCGCGTCTTCCAGGCTCTGCGGGCCATCCGGGTCCAAGCCGTACTCTCTGGCCAGCCCACCCCAAAGGTCCGCGTTGAGGACGAGCAGGGCGGAGAGGTGGGATTGTCCTTCGCCGACCACCAGGACCTGCTCGAAGAGCGGATCCATGGCAATGGCCGTTTCCAGGTCGCCGGGCGGCACCTTTTCTCCGTTGGAGAGGACCAGGATGTCCTTGATGCGACCGGTGATGTAGATATGACCGTTTTCGATGTGGGCCTGGTCACCGGTATGCAGCCAGCCGTCGTGAGTCAAGATCTTGGTCGTGGCGGCGTGGTTGTTCCAGTAGCCCTGCATGACGTTGTTTCCTTTGACTAGGAGTTCGTCATCGGCCCCAATACGGACCTGGATGCCCCGGATGGGGACACCGACACTCTCGGGGATGTTGTCTTGCAGTGGGTTGAAGCTCACGACCGGGCTTTTTCGGTGAGGCCATAGCCCTGGATGAGGGGGAGTCCGAGCCCAATGAAAGTGTGGGCGACCCCGGAGGGGAGGGCGGCGCCGCCACTGACGGCCGCCCTGAGTCGGCCGCCGAGCTTCTCGAGGATGGGGGTTCCGACCTTGCGTTTCAGGGCTGGCCAGAGGATCAGGAGCGGATGCCAGCCGCCACGCCCTTGGGCCCTTAGAAAGGCGCGCCAGCCTACCGCGACCGCTAAGCGGAACAGCCAGCGCACGGGGGCAGGGCGCGTCTCGAGCTGGTCGGCGACCTTTTGGTAGAGGCGTTCGAAGACGCGCGGCACCGCGATCATGACGCTGGGCCGGATGCTCTGCATGTCTTCGGCGAGTTGCCCGATCGAGCGCGCGAATGCGACGGTGGAGCCGGACATCAGCGGCAAGTAGTAGCCGCCGGTGCGCTCCAGCATGTGCGAGAGCGGCAGAAAGGATAGGAAGAGGTCTTCACCGTAGACGTTGATCAGGGTCAAGACGGCGTGGGCATTGGTCAGGATGTTGTGGTGGCTCAGCATCACGCCCTTGGGGCGTCCGGTGGTGCCCGATGTGTAGACGATGGTCGCCAATGCTTGGGGCTCATACCCGTGCTGAGTCAAGGGAGGTGCACTGTCGGGGAGCCAGTCCTGGGCGACCACCACCCTGGGGTCGGACGCTGCCATCGCCTGGGCGGCTGGGCTCGTCTCGAGGATAACCACGCGTAGCGGCCAGGGCGCGTCTCCAACGACCTCCGCAAGACGCCGCCAGCGCCCCGCGTCTTGCACGAGCAGTACCTTGACCGCCGCGTCCTGAAGGATATAAGCGGCGTTCTCGGCGCGGTCGTCCGTGTAGAGAGGAACCGTGATGAGTCCGAGCGCGTAGGCGGCCTGGTCGAACATCACCCATTCTGGGCAGTTGCGCAGCAGCATGGCCACACGGTCGCCCGCGTCGAGCGGCTCGCGCGCGAGTGCCTCGCGCCAACGCGCGACCCAATGGCCCATTTCCCGCCAAGTGAGCTGCTGCCAGCCCGTGCCCTTTTGGAAGTGCTGATAGGCCACTCGGTCGGGCGATCGCGAAATCCGTTGCACGAATAGACCGTCTAGCGTTTTGGCGCGGTCGACCGCGATCAAGTCCTCGGACCATTGGCTCACTGAAATTGTCCTCGCGCTGTTGTTCTCTCGCCCTTGTCGTCATGCCGGGCCGCAATGGCGCTTGCTCACATGCGCCGCCCCTTTCCTGTGGGATGCAAAGGGTATAAGTGGGACGCAAACGGTATAAAGGGTGTCATCTTTTTGCAATCCTGGTCTCGGCAGGAGCCGCTGGTTGGCTATATTGATCATTTCGCTTGCATTTTTTGCTGCACATGCAATATTAGTAAAATCTAATATTTAGGGATCCATGAGAGTCATGCTGAATTCGAAGATGATTGCAGCCGTACCCTTGCTGCTTGTCCTCGCGGCGCAGACCGCAATCGGGGCCTCCCTCGAAACCTCACCTGTCCAGTCTCAGGTGCTGCCGCGTGAGTACAAGCTCGACGGCGTGGTCGAGGCCGTCAACCGGACAACCCTTTCGGCCCAGACGCAGGGTCAGGTCGAGGCGATCTTCTACGACGTCGATGATGTCGTAGAAAAAGGCACGGTGCTTGTCCGTCTCAAGGATACCGAGCATCGCGCCCGCGTCGGCCAGGCTGCGGCGGACTTGAAGTCGGCGGCGGCCAGGCTCCAGCAGGCCAAGGATGAGCATGAGCGTGTCGTTGGGCTCTATCGCAAGAAGAACGTGTCCGAGTCCGCGATGGACAAGGCAAAGGCCGATCTGGCGAGCGCCCAGGCGGAGCTGGATGCGGCGACGGCGCGCTTGGAGCAAGCGCAGGAACAGCTCGCCTATACCAAGATTCGCGCGCCTTACTCCGGCATCGTCACCCATCGCCACGTCGAGCTCGGCGAGATCGCCAGTCCGGGCTCACCCGTGATGAGCGGCATCTCGCTCGACGAGCTGCGCGTCATCGTCGATGTACCCCAGAGCATCATCCCGGCGGTTCGCGCGCCGGATCAATCGAAGGCCCGGGTGCGGATCTATCTGCCGGACGATGAGGTTGTAGAGACGGGAGAAATCACCGTGTTCCCCTTCGCTGACCTTGGGTCCAATACCTTCAAGGTCCGTATCGATCTTCCGCCGAAGAACGGTGATCAGCATCAGATCCTCTTTCCCGGGATGCTGGTCAAGACGGGCTTCGTGATTGGCGAAAAATCTGCTTTGACGGTGCCGCGCGCGGCCGTGGTCCATCGCTCGGAGGTCACCGGGGTCTACGTTATCGGTCCCGAGGGGCGGATCTCGTTTCGCCTGGTCCGCCTCGGAAAGATGCTCCCAGATGCCTACGTTGTCCTCGGCGGACTGAGCGAGGGCGAGCAGGTGGCGATGGACCCCATCGCAGCGGGCGTAGCGCTCAAGGCGCAGCTCGAGGCGGCGCGCGCGGACCAAGCGGAGCAGGCGCATGGCTGAGCGGCTGGGTATTTCAGGTCGAATCGCACAGCGGTTTCAGGCCACTGAGATCACGCCACTGCTGGCCCTGGTTGGCTTATTGGCTGGGCTCTTCGCCGTGATGGTCACGCCGCGCGAGGAAGAGCCCCAGATCGACGTGACCTTTGCCGATGTCTTCATTCCCTTTCCGGGGGCCTCGGCCACCGAGATCGAGCATCTGGTTGCCGGACCGGCCGAGCAGGTGCTCTCTGAGATCAAGGGCATCAAGCACGTCTACTCCGTCTCGCGCCCCGGCATGGCCGTGGTGACGGTTCAATATAAGGTTGGCGAGGACAACACCGACGCCGTGGTGCGCCTCTTCAGCAAGGTGCAGTCCAATCAGGACTGGCTGCCGGCGAACCTCGGCGTTGGCGCGCCCATCGTCAAGCCCAAGGGCATTGATGACGTTCCCATCCTGACGGCGACACTCTGGTCGAAGGACGCATCTCTGGGTGCCTATGAGCTGGGCAAGGTGGCCCATGCCATTGAGCAGGAGATCAAGCGTGTCCCTGGAACCCGGGATGTCTACACCCTTGGTGTGCCGGACCAAGTAGTGCGCGTACTGCTCAAGCCTGAGACGCTTGCCGGCTACAACATCGACTTGTCGAACCTGCGCAATGCCCTGCAGGCGGCCAACTTCACACGCGACAACCTGACCGTGACCGCTGACAACGAGGAGATCCTGGTCCAGGCCGGCACCTTCCTCGCATCGGCTGATGAGATCGGTGACCTGGTGGTGGGGCTGCATGGCGGCCGGCCGGTGTATCTGCGCGATGTCGCGACCATCGAGCGCGGTCCGCAGCAGCCGGAGACCTATGTGCGCATGGGGGCGGGCGCGAGCGCCGAGCAAGTTGGTATCCATCTGTTGGGGACGACGCCGGCGGTGACCATTGCCGTTGCCAAGCAGGCGGGCGTGAACGCCGTCGAAGTCGCGCAGAATGTTATCGACCGCTTCGAGCAGCTCCAGGGCATCTTCATTCCAGAGGGTGTCGAGGTCTCCGTCACACGCGACTATGGCGCGACGGCCGACGCCAAGGCCAAGAAGCTGATCAGCAAGCTCGCCTTCGCGACGGCCTCCGTGGTGCTTTTGGTGCTTTTCGCGATCGGTTGGCGTGAGGCCGTGATCGTCGGTGCCGCGGTCATCGTGACCCTGGCACTGACGCTCTTCGCCTCCTGGGCCTATGGCTTCACCCTCAATCGGGTCTCCTTGTTCGCACTGATCTTCTCCATTGGTATCTTGGTGGACGACGCCATCGTGGTCGTGGAGAACATTCACAGGCACATGGCGATGTCAGGCGCCAAACCGGGGCAGAGCCGCTCCGCCTGGCTGCTGGACCTGATGCCTCGAGCGGTCGACGAGGTCGGCGGTCCCACCATTCTGGCTACCTTCACGGTCATCGCGGCCCTCCTGCCGATGGCCTTCGTGACCGGCCTCATGGGCCCCTACATGAGCCCTATCCCCATCAATGCCTCGATGGGAATGCTGATCTCGCTCATGGTGGCCTTCGTCTTCACGCCCTGGATGACGAACTTCATGCTGGGGCGCGGCAAGGCGGCGGGCCATGGCGAGCATCAGCCGTCGCATGAGGGGCCTGGCGCGGGCGGCGGAGCCGGAGCGCTCGATGCCTTGTTTCGGCGTCTCATCGGGCCCTTTCTTGTGGGCCGCAAGGGCATCCTGAATCGGTGGCTACTGCTCGCCAGCGTGCTGGTGCTGATCGGCGGATCCATCTTCCTGGCGGTGAATCGCACCGTCGTGCTCAAGATGCTGCCGTTCGACAACAAGAGCGAGTTTCAGATCGTGCTCGACATGCCGGAGGGTACGAGTCTGGAGCAGACGGCGCGCGTGCTGGCGGAGATGGCCGACTACCTCGCGACCGTGCCCGAGGTCACTGACTACCAGTCCTATGCCGGCTGTGCCGCGCCGATCAACTTCAACGGGCTGGTGAGGCAATACTACCTGCGCGAGGGCGCGCACCTTGGCGACCTGCAGGTGAACCTGGTCGACAAGCACCATCGCGACAAGAAGAGCCATGCGATCGCCCTGGAGCTGCGCGCTCCCTTGCAGGAGATCGCCCTTGCTCATGGCGGTAACGCCAAGATCGTCGAGATTCCGCCTGGCCCGCCGGTGCTGTCGCCCTTGGTCGCCGAGGTCTACGGACTGGACTACGCTGGCCAGATCCGCGTCGCCAAGGAGGTTCGGGGCGTCTTCGAGGGCACCGAGGACATCGTTGATATCGACGACTCGGTTGAGTATCCCGCCACGAAGCTGACCCTGGTCGTGGATCGCGCCAAGGCGGCACGGCTGGGGGTGCAGCAGTCGAGTATCTCCTCTGCCCTGTCCACCGTGCTGGATGGCGAAGACATCAGCTTCCTGCATGGCGCCAATGTCAAATATGCGGTGCCCATTCGGGTCGAGTACAGCGACGCGGACAAGGCGGATCTCGAGCAGGTCCTCGCGCTGCGGGTGCGGGCGTCCTCCGGCGATCTGGTGCCGATCTCGGAGATCGTGCAGGTGGTCGATGGGACCCGTGAGCACAGCATCTACCACAAGGATCTGCTGCCCGTCGTCTATGTGAGCGGCGACATGGCCGGTGAGACGGATAGCCCGCTCTATGGGCTCTTCGAGATCGCCGGGACGCTGAGCGAGGAAATGGGGCTGGCGCAATGGTATCGGCAGGCGCCGACCAATCCCTACGAGTACAGCCTCAAATGGGACGGCGAGTGGCAGGTGACCTATGACACCTTCCGCGACATGGGTATCGCCTATGGTGTCGGGCTCGTCCTGATCTACTTGCTGGTGGTCGCCCAGTTTCGCAGCTATCTGGTGCCGCTCGTCATCATGGCGCCGATCCCGCTGACCCTCATCGGGATCCTCCCTGGACATGCCATCCTGGGCGCCCAGTTCACCGCGACCTCGATGATCGGCATGATCGCCCTTGCAGGCATCATCGTGCGCAACTCCATCCTGCTCGTCGACTTCATCAACCAGCAAGTGCGCGAGGGCGTCGGATTCGAGGAGGCCGTCATTCGCTCCGCCATCGTACGCGCCAAGCCCATCACTCTGACCGCCGTCGCGGCCATGGCCGGGGCCGTCTTCATCCTGGACGACCCCATCTTCTCGGGCTTGGCGGTGTCCCTGTTGTTCGGACTCTTCGTCTCGACCGTGCTGACCCTGGTGGTGATCCCGGTGGTCTACTACGGCGTGATGCGTCAGCGGGTCGAGTGGATCCGGAGTGCCACGGGTTGACCGGGATGAGAGGGCTGTAGCGCTAGCGCGAGGAGGCGCTACTCACTCAGAAAATGCCCATCAATCGTTTCCCGATGCAAGCGATGCCGCCCGAAATCCCCCCTGGCCTCCCTTTGCGAAAGGGGGGAGTTGTTGATGGATACTTCCTGATAAAAGTGGGAGCGGCGCCCTGCCGCGATCGCGCGCCCGTCGCGGCGGGGCGCCGCTCCTACGTCCGAAATCTCCCTCGCCCCCTTTGCGAAAGGGGGGAGTTGTTGATGCACACTTTCTAGCGAGGCTTCGCCTCAGACCGACGAGTCATGCCATCGGGATCGCTATCGGAATCGGGATCGCTATCGTCGGTTCGATCCCGATCCCGGCGGCTTTGGATGGTCGGACGCTGCATCGAAATTTGACTCATCTGCAAGCATTTTGCGCCCTCAAAGATTCTAGTCGGCGTCGTTCGTCCGCTCGTTGTGAATGACTGCGAGCAGATGCAGGTCGTCTCCATGGCGCTCGTAGAGGACACGGAACCCGGCGGCTGGCAGGTCAAAGACTCGGATCTCATCCAGCTCCACCAAGAGTCTTGGTCTGCCAGGTTCATCAAGCAGTGACTCCCCTTGCGCCATAACGCGCTCGACGAGCAGGCGGGCGTGCATGGCGGAGTCTCGCGCGATCCAGGTGGCGATCGCATCAATGTCGTCCACTGCGGTGCGCGACCAGATCAGCTCTCCAGCCATCGGTCCAGCCGCTGCTTGGCTTCGGGATTGAGGTAGGCGCGACCCTGGGCGATATCCTCGCGCCCCTTGCGGGTTTTGGCGATCAGGTAGAGTCGGTACTGGATCTCCTCGAGCGTCGCATCGTCAGGTAGCTGACGCAGCATTTCCATGACCGCCTGCTTGGCATTCTGCATGAGTTGGAGCCCAATCGAGTGACCATGCCGGGAACACTATGCCGGCTGTCGTGCCAGATCAAGTTGGCCTCAGCCACCTGTCACTGGCGGGAAGAAGGCAACCTCATCGCCGTCGCTGATCGGCGTGTCCAGTCGGACGATCGACTGATTGACGGCTGCCATGACGGTTGTGGTCTCGTCCAAGGTCGTGGACCAAAGGTCTCCCCGGCAGCGCAGTGTGGCGAGCAGGTCTCCGACCGTTTGCAAGCCGGCCGGGAGGCTGATCTCCTCGGCGTCGATGCCGAGTGTGTCGCGCAGCCTGGCGAAGTAGAGAATTCGGATCATTGATGCAGTCTCGGGCTAGTGGAGCAGCTCGGCGAAAGGGATGAAGGCGACGCGGTCTCCGCGCTTGATGACCTCGCCGGGCTGGAGCTGGACGAAGCCGTCGGCCCAGGCCACGGAGGAGAGCACGGCGGAGGAGCGACTCGGATAGACCGCGACCTCGAGCGTGCCGTCGTCGCGCGGCTCCAGGCGGGCGCGATGAAACTCCATGCGCTTGTCTGGGCGCGGCCAGTCAAAGCCGGCGGGTAGGCGCAGCTCATGTGGTCCTGGATCATCGGCGATGCCCTGCATGCGCCGAACCAGCGGACGAGCGAAGAGACAGAGGGTGACGAAGAGCGAGACGGGATTGCCCGGACTGCCGAAGAAGGGCGTGCCCTGCACCCAGCCAAAGGCGACCGGCTTGCCCGGCCGGATAGCGACCTGACAGAGGTCCAATGTTCCCAGCTGCTCCACCGCTGGCTTGATGTGGTCCTCCTCACCGACAGAGACCCCGCCGCTGGCGATGATGAGGTCGGCTTGCTCGGCGCCGCGGCGCAAGGCCTCGATCGTGGCCTCCAGGCTGTCCGTGACGATCCCCAGGTCGATCACCTCGCAGCCCCAACCCTGCAAGAGTCCCAAGAGGCTGAAGCGGTTGGAGTTGTAGATCTGGCCAGCGCCGAGCGGCTGGCCTGGCATCACCAGTTCGTCGCCGCTTGAGAAGATCGCGACCTTGAGGCGTTGGTAGACCCTCAGCCGCTCGACACCGACGGATGCGGCCAGCCCAAGGTGCTGAGGTGTGAGCTTGACGCCTGCGGCCATGACCTCGGCGCCAGCCTGGATGTCCTCACCTGCACGCCGAATGTTTGCGCCAGCCTTGCAGTCCAAGGGAATGATGACCTGGTCCGCGCTGGGCTCGCAGATCTCCTGAATGACGACGGTGTCGGTGCCTTGTGGAACAGGCGCGCCGGTGAAGATGCGTGCGGCGGTCCCTGGCTCGAGCGGCTGGCCGGTGGAGCCTGCGGGGATGCGCTGGGAAACCCTCAGCCGACCCTTGCAGGCAGCGAGATCCGCGTGCCGGATGGCATAGCCATCCATGGCGCTGTTGTCCCACCCGGGTACTTGGATGCGGCTGGTGACGGGCTCGGCCAGCACTCGCCCCAAGGCCTGGTTGGTACCAAGGTGCTCCGTCTCGCCGAGTGGCTCGACACGCGAGCGGAGAAAGGCGATGGCCTCGTCTTTCGAAAAGGATTTGCGATTCCCTGGCGGAGGGGCGCAGTCGTGAGCGTCTTTCATGCGATTTGGTCTCAGCGCTCGAGCAGGCGCGGGATAAGCTGGGCGAAATTGCAGGGGCGAGTGCGAATGTCGAGCTGTGGCAGCAGGATGCGCTCCCAAGCGGTCCGGCAGGCGCCGGTCGAGCCGGGCAGGCAGAAGATGAAGGTCCCGTTGGCCAGTCCGGCGAGCGCACGGGATTGCAGGGTCGAGGGACCGATCTCCTCGAACGAGATCTGCCGAAACAGTTCCCCAAAGCCTTCGACTCGCTTGTCCAGCAAGGGCGCAACGGCCTCTGGCGTGCTGTCGCGACCGGTGACGCCGGTTCCCCCCGTGCTCAGGACGACGTTGATGCTTGGGTCGGCGATCCAGCGCGAGAAGAGGGCGCGTAGCTGATAGACATCGTCGCGCACGATCTCCTTGGCCAGGATCTGATGTCCGGCTGTTTCCGCGCTTTCCTGCAAGAACTTGCCGGACCTGTCCTGGTCCTCGGTCCGGCTGTCAGACACGGTCAAGACAGCAATCTGGAGTGGAAGAAATTCCTGCGCTTTGAAGTGATCGCTCATCGTGAAACTCTGGCTTTACTCTGAAAATGCGTGACCTTTGGGTCTGGAAGGCGTCCGCCGGTGGATCGCGATCGACGGGCCGCTCTGGCCGCTTGAGACAGATCCGCTAACAGCCCCCATGGCCTCAAAACAATTTGGGAAGCAGTATCAGGGCCCAGATCACGACACAGAAGGCGATGCTGGAAAGGACGGCGGCGGAGGCGATGTCCTTGGCTCTGCCGGAAAGCTCGTGCTTTTCGAGTCCGACGCGGTCAACATTGGCCTCGATGGCGGAGTTTAGAAGCTCAATGATCGGGACGACCAAGAGACTCCCGATGAGCACCGCCCGCTCGACCGGGCTCTCGCCCAGCCAGATGCCCAGCGGGATGAGTGGGATCAGCAGAAAGACCTCTTGTCGGAAGGCCTCCTCGAACTCGAAGCAGGCCTTCAAGCCGCGCACGGAGTAGCGGAAGGCGTACAGGACGCGACGCCATCCCTTGACGTTGTGATTAGCCATGCGGACCCTCGTTGGCCGCGGGGCGCCAAGCGAGGTCGAGATGCCTGGCCGCGCGCACGTCGTCGAGTCGTCGCACCGGCATGGTGTGCGGGGCGGACTTGACCTTCTCCGGATCCTCTTTCGCCTCTCGCCTGATCGCGATCATGGCCTCGACGAAGCCGTCGAGATCTTCCTTGGTCTCTGACTCGGTGGGTTCGATCAAGAGACACTCCGGGACCAAGAGCGGGAAGTAGGTTGTGGGCGCGTGGTAGCCATGGTCGAGCAGGCGCTTCGCGAAGTCCATGGCATTGACACCAAGCTCCCTGGCCTCGCGCTTCAGGGTGATGATGAACTCATGGCTGGCGCGCCGTTCTGGGTAAGCCGCTTCGAAGCCTGCCTCGCGGAGCCTCGCCATCAAGTAGTTGGCATTGAGGGTGGCGAACTCCGAGACGCGGCCCATGCCCTCGCGCCCGAGCATGCGGGCGTAGATATAGGCTCGCAGCAGGATGCCCATGTTGCCGCCGAAGGCGGTCAGTCGGCCGATGGTCTCCGGGCGCTCCGACTCCGTTAGCCAGTGGTAGTCGTCGCCGTCGCGCGCGACCAAGGGCACCGGCAAGTAGGGCTCGAGGCGCTTGGAAACGCCAACCGGCCCCGCGCCAGGACCGCCGCCGCCATGCGGGGTGGAGAAGGTCTTGTGCAGGTTCATGTGGATGACGTCGAAGCCCATGTCCCCTGGTCGTACCTTGCCGAGGATGGCGTTGAGGTTGGCGCCGTCGTAGTAGAGCAGGCCGCCGGCATCGTGCACGCTGCGCGCGATTGCCTGGATGTTGCGGTCGAAGACGCCGACGGTGCTGGGGTTGGTGAGCATGATGCCAGCGGTCTGCGGGCCGACCGCGGCTTGCAGGGCTTGGATGTCGACATCCCCGTCCGGTCCCGTCGGGATCTCTCGCGCCTTGAAGCCACACATGACGGCCGACGCCGGATTGGTGCCGTGAGCCGCGTCTGGTACCAGGATCTCGGTGCGCGCCTGATCGCCACGCGCCTGGTGGTAGGCGCGGATCATGGCTACGCCGGCGAATTCTCCCTGAGCGCCTGCAGAGGGCGCCAAGGAAACCGCGTGCATGCCGGTGACCTGCTTGAGGATCTCCTGCAGATCGAAGAGGCAGGCCATGAGTCCCTGGCTGTGCGTTTCCGGGGCCATGGGATGGCGTGCCAGGAAGCCGGGCAGCATCGCCAGACTGTTGCAGGCCCTTGGGTTGTACTTCATGGTGCAGGAGCCCAAGGGATAGAAATGGGTGTCGATCGAAAAGTTCTTCTGCGACAGCCGCGTATAGTGGCGTACCGCCTGCATTTCGGAGACTTCTGGCAGCGCGGGAGCTGTGCGTCGCCGCAAGGCCTCGGGAATATCGTTCACCTCGGGTGAGCTGAGCGGTGCCTGGGCAGTCGCGCGGCGACCGGTTCGGGATTGATCGTGAATCAGCATGGCGGAGCTACGCGGGGTCGGTATGGAAGGCCCGACCGGGCCGAGGCTCCGGTCGGGCTCGGGGGGCTAGGTCTCAGAGCGCGGCGAGGGCGGCCTCGTAGTTGGGCTCTTCGGTGATCTCGGGGACGAGCTGGGTGTAGACCACCTTGTTGTCGGCGTCCAAGACGACGACCGCACGGGCGGTGATTCCGGCGAGCGGTCCGTCCTCCATCAGAACCCCATAGTCCTTGGCGAAGTTGCGCGAGCGCATCATCGACAGGCCGATGACGTTGTCGATGCCCTCGGCGCCGCAGAAGCGGCCCATCGCGAAGGGCAGATCCGCTGAAATGACCAGCGCGACGGCATCGCCCTTGCCTGCGATGGCCTCATTGAACTTCTTGGTCGAGGTCGCGCAGACGGGTGTATCCAAGCTGGGGACGATGTTGAGCAGCTTCTTCTTGCCGGCGAAGTCCGCCAATGTCTTGTCGGCAAGATCCTTGTCGACGAGCTTGAAGTCTGGGGCGGCGGCGCCGACGGCTGGTAGATCGCCACTGAGGGCGACAGGGTTACCTTTGAGTGCGGTTGTAGCCATGGATGGTCTCCGGTCGTTTGGTGAAGGGGCCTGCATTTTGCGTCTTTACGCGGCTCGATCAACGGTTGCGACGATGCGGGCGAGCTTGTCCCGGTAGCCCTGCATCTCCTCTTCGGTGCGCATCTCCGTGGCGCAGACTAGGATGGCGGATCCCAGCTCGGGGTAATCCGCGGCGAGGTCGAAGCCGCCCAGGAGATTCTCTGCCGCGAGCGCGCCTAGCAGGTTGGCCGCGGGCGTCGGCAGTCGCAGTGCCTGCTCGTGGAAGATCGGGCTCGAGAACAGCGGCTCGACTCCAGGGATCGCGCAGAGCATCTCGCTCAGCGCGCGCGTGTTGTTGTGGCAGGCGGCGGCGACCCGCTCCAGCCCCGCCGCACCCAGGAGTGCCATGTGGATGGTTGCTGCCGTCACGAGCAATCCCTGGTTGGTGCAAATGTTGGATGTCGCCTTGCCGCGCCGAATATGCTGCTCGCGTGCCTGCAGTGTGAGCGTGAACCCGGGTTTTCCGTCTAGATCGACGGTGCGTCCGGCGATGCGCCCAGGGAGCTGTCTGACCAGCGCCATCTTACAGCAGAGGAATCCGGCATAGGGTCCACCCGAGGACAGCGGCATCCCGAGCGGCTGGGCCTCGCCGCAGGCGATGTCCGCCCCCGTGTCACCCCATTCCCCAGGCGGCGACAAGAGCGCGAGGGCGACGGGGTTGACCACGGCGAGGGCGAGCGCGTTGCGCGCATGGGCCCAATCGGTCAGGGCGTCGACGTCTTCCAAGACGCCGAAAAAGTTGGGCTGATTGATGACGACCGCAGCAAGCTCAGCGTTACCAGCCGCGGCCTCGAGCTGTGCGGGATGGGTCTGCCCGGTCTCGGGATCGAAGGGCGCTTCGATCAGCTCGATCCCCTGGGGCTCGACGATGCTCCGCACCGCACGCCGGTAAGCGGGATGCAGGGTGCGCGGCAGCAGCACCTTGGTCGACTTGACCTTGCGGTTGGCGCGCACGGCCATGAGGATCGCCTCCGCCAGTGCGGAGGCCCCGTCGTATAGCGAGGCGTTCGAGGCGTCCAGCCCGGTCAGCGCCGTCATCATCGATTGGAATTCGTAGAGCAGCTGCAGGGTGCCCTGACTGGCCTCGGCCTGGTACGGGGTGTAGGCGCTGTAGAATTCGCCGCGGGTCGCGATCTGCCAGACGGCTGCAGGAACGTGGTGGTCATAGGCGCCGGCGCCGATGAAGCAGAGCGGCTGCCCATCGGTGTTGGCGCGCTTGTGCATCAGGCGGGTGACGTCCATTTCCGACATGCCGGCGGGAATGGCGTCCAGCTCTCCGATGCGCAATGCCTCGGGGATCTCGTCGAAGAGTGCGTCGATGGAAGGCGCACCGATCGCGGCCAGCATCGCGGCGATGTCGTCTTGGGTGTGGGGTACGAAAGGCATAAATCGATTTCCGGGGTCCGCGGGGCGCGGACCCTCGCGTTGTGTTCAGCCGGTCTGCGGGGAGGTCAGTCTTCCTCGTCCTCGACGGCCTGCTCGTAGGTGGCGGCGTCCAGCAGCGTGGTGAAGGCGGCGGGGTCCGCCGGGACGATCCGGAAGATCCAGCCGTCTTCGTAGGGACTGGTGTTGATGGTCTCGGGTGCGTCTGCGAGGACCGCGTTCGCTTCCACGACTTCTCCGGCGAGAGGCGCGTAGATATCCGAGGCCGCCTTGACCGACTCGACCACGGCGCAGGCCTCGTCGGCCTCGAGCGTGCGTCCGGCCTCCGGGGCCTCGACGAAGACGATGTCGCCCAGGGCTTCCTGCGCATGGTCGCTGATACCGACGGTCAGGGTGCCGTCGCCATTGTCTTTGACCCACTCGTGGGTCTTGGTATATCTCAGATCAGCAGGCACTTCGCTCATGATGATTCCTCCATCTCGATCCCTTCGGATCTTTGGCTGTTTCGATGCGGCTCGGCTTGGCTGTATCGCTGCGACCGGCGCCGCCAGGATTGTAAGTCAGCGTACCGCTCTCAGCGCGACTCGGCAGCTTGGTCTCAGGGTAGCTTTTGGCCTCAGAGTGCGACGCGTGCCTTGCCGTGTCGCACGAAGGGCGGCTGGACGACGCGCGCAGCGACGGCCTTGCCGCGAATCTCGACGTCGCAGTGGTCCCCGATTCCTGGCTCGACGCGCGCCAAAGCGATCGACCGCTCCAGGGTCGGCGAGAACCCGCCCGATGTGATCTCACCCACCTCTCGCCCCTCTGACAGGACCTTTTGATGGTTGCGGATGATGCCGCGGCCGGCAAGGATTAGACCGATGAAACTGCGCCGATCGGCTGAGTCGCGCAGGCGCGTCAGGGCGTCGCGCCCGATGAAATCGCGCTCGGCCGGCTCCCAGGCGAGGGTCCAGCCGAGACCGGATTCGAGCGGGCCGATGGCTTCGTCCATGTCCTGGCCGTAGAGGTTCATGCCCGCTTCAAGGCGCAGGGTATCGCGCGCGCCGAGACCGCAGGGCTGGACTCCGGCGTCAAGGAGCGAACGCCAGAGCGGGGCTGCGGCCTCGGCGGGCAGCATGATCTCGAAGCCGTCCTCGCCCGTATAGCCGGTGCGGCCGACGAACCAGTCTGCGGCCTCGGTGGCGAAAAAGGGCTTGAGCTGGGCGGCCGGGGCGCGCAGATCGGCGGGCAAGCCGGCCATGGCCTTGTCACGCGCCTCTGGGCCCTGCACGGCGATCATGGCGAGATCGGAGCGGCGGTCGATCTGTACCGCGAAGCCATCGGCGTGGCGCTGCATCCAGGCGATATCCTTATCTGCGGTCGCGGCATTGACGACGGCGCGGTAGCGACCTGGCTCACGCGCATAGACGATGAGGTCGTCGACCACGCCGCCAGCCTGGTTGAGCATGCAGCTATAGAGCGCCTTGCCGGGCTCCTTCAGCTTGGCGACGTCGTTGGCGAGCAGATGGCGCAGGAAAGACGTGGCGTCCGCTCCCTGGATGTCGACGGGCTGCATGTGGGAGACGTCGAACATGCCGGCGGCGCGGCGCACGGCATGGTGCTCGTCGAGCTGGGAGCCGTAGTGAAGCGGCATGTCCCAGCCACCGAAGGGCACGATGCGGGCGCCGAGACGCTCATGCTCTGAATATAGGGGGGTTCGCAATCCCATCCGACTCTCCGTTGGATCTGGTCTTGGGTGGACCTGAGCAAGCTGCACCGACTGTTTGGCCAGGGCAGCAAGACAACAGCCGAAGCCAATGGCTTCGTGCTGTCGCCCCTCTGTCCTAGACCTGAGAGTTTGTAGGCGAGGCCGCTTGGCCACGCGTACTGCCCCGTCGGTGGGTAGCGACCCAATGGTTTGGCGCTACCGCTCTCCAGAGTCGGTCGTTATTCCTGCGGTCCCTTTGCCTGAGCGATTCCGGGCGGTGTTGCGCCTTCGGCGCCGGCCTGTGGCCGGTCTCTCCCGCAGGACATGACGCGAGGCTGGAACTATAAGGGCCGCGCAGGGCGATTGCCAGTCGGATCTCTGGGCGATGCTTGGTTGTTTGCCGCATCGCGCCGACGCAGCCGCCTGGTCAAATGCCTGCGAGCATTCGCCCGGCACCTGATGGAAGAAGGCGCTTTCCCGCTTGCTCCGGCTTTCAGTCTTGGGGGTGCCTGGAAAGGGCAGGGCACCCCGGCGAGGCAGCAAACGCCTGAGACGCGGCGGCTTCCTAGGAGCCTGTCCGACTTAGGGGGATCGAAGCGAGGAAGTGGGAGAGCGAGGCCATTTCGTTCCGGTTTTGAGGCGCATAGTGGTTCTATGTAACGAAAAAGCGGGGCGAAAGGGACCGTTCTCCCGATTCCGCAGCCGATTCATCCTAAGTCGGACAGGCTCCTAGTTCGACTTGGCATCCTCGTCGCGGCGTCTGCGGAAGCTGCTGCCGCCGCAATCCGCGCAAGGCGGGATGCGACCGGCCTTGACGAAGTGTGTCTCGGCGCCGCAGCGGTCGCAGACGAGGGTGCCCGGGCCCGTGATCTCGCCGGCCTGATAGAGGCTCATCTGGCGTGCCGTCTCGGCCCACTGGGCGAGCTGAAGGCTGGTCTGGTCCGCGACGCGGGTGAAGGCGTCCATCATGCGCTGCTCGACCAGTTGGAGATCGAAGCGCCACCAGTCGCGCAGCTCCTGGCCGGTGTCGGCGATGTAGTTGGCCGCGTCCTCGATGTCACGCTTGATGAACTCGGAGACCTTGTCGGCCTCCTCGCGTGTCAGCTCCCCCAGCTCGACCATATTGTCACGGGCCGTCTCCAGCATCTCGCGAAACTTAGGCACGGATTCCTTCTGTGCCGTCTCGATGGTCTCATGCGTTTGCTTGAGCATCTGCTCGTAGGCCTGCACGAGCTTGTCGGTCGGGTCTTTCCTGTCGGTTGAGTCTTTCTTGCTTTCTTCGCTCATTGCGTACCTCGGGCCAGCGCCCTCAACTGATTGAGCCAAGCCGCAGTGGTGTGGATGCGGTTGCCTATGGGATGCGGTTGCCTATGGATCGGCGAGCACCTTGGGGGACCTTGAATCGAGATCGTCCCGACCTTCAATCCGCTTGTGGCTCGAAGACGCGGTGGCCGACCCGCGCCAATCTGAAGCACTCCGGCCGTCAGCAAACGGTGGGGCCTGCTCGTCCTGCCCCTGAGGCGCGATGCGTCAGCGTCTTCCCATGGCCGGATAGTGCCACCTCCGCATGAGTGCTGGCTAGCGGTCGCGGAGTCTTGGCGCTCTGCGCTATCCTAATAGGGATTAGTTTCAATCCCTTTCGACTTAAGACCAAAACTCCATGCAGACCGACTATGATCCGCGCGCCGTCGAGGCGGCGGCCCAGCGCTATTGGGAAGACAACCAATCCTTCAAGGCCGTCGAGGACGCCTCGCGGGAGAAGTTCTACTGCCTGTCGATGTTTCCCTATCCCTCTGGTCGGCTGCACATGGGGCATGTGCGCAACTACACCATTGGGGACGTGATCGCGCGCCATCAGCGGATGCTCGGCAAGAATGTGCTTCAGCCCATGGGCTGGGACGCCTTTGGTCTGCCGGCGGAGAACGCTGCCATCCAGCACGGTATCCCGCCGTCGCAATGGACCAAGTCCAACGTCGCCTACATGAAGGGCCAGCTCAAGCAGTTGGGCTTCGGCTACGACTGGGACCGTGAGCTGGCGACCTGCGACCCGGACTACTACCGCTGGGAGCAATGGCTCTTCACCCGCCTGATGGCCAAGGGGCTGGCCTACCGTTCGAGGGCCACGGTCAACTGGGATCCGGTCGACCAGACGGTGCTGGCGAACGAGCAGGTCATCGATGGCAAGGGCTGGCGCTCCGGCGCGGCCGTCGAGAAGCGCGAGATCGAGCAGTGGTTCGTGCGCATCACCGACTATGCGCAGGAGCTGCTGGATGCGCTCGATGGTCTGGATGGCTGGCCGGAGCGCGTGCGCACCATGCAGCGCAACTGGATCGGGCGCTCCGAGGGCGTCCACATGGACTTCGGCATCCAGGGCTCCGACGAGGTTTTGGGGATCTACACAACGCGCCCCGACACCGTCATGGGCGTGACCTATGTCGCCGTCGCCGCCGAGCACCCGCTGGCGCATCGCGCTGCCGAGAACAATTCCGAGCTGACAGCCTTCATCGAGGAGTGCCGCCAGGGCGGGACCTCCGAGGCCGAGATCGAGACCATGGAGAAGAAGGGGCATCGGCTCGGCATCGATGCCATTCATCCGATTACGGGCGAGCCCGTGCCCATCTTCGCCGCCAACTTCGTGCTCATGGGCTATGGCACGGGTGCGGTCATGGCCGTGCCCGCGCACGACCATCGAGATTTTGATTTCGCCAAGAAGTACAACATACCGATTAAGCCGGTCATCGTCCCGCCTGAATGGCAGGGAAGACAGATCTACAAGCTCATTGTCAGCAACGACGCTATAGGTGATCGTCCAATCGCAGGCGAATCACCGGCTCTGGGTGTGAGCGGCGAGCCTGCGTTGGATCCGCTTCAATTTGACAAATGGGATGAACGGTTCGAACAGCGGGGAGTGCTTTTCGATTCGGGCCCTTTCGATGGTCTGGACTTCGATCAGGCGCTCGACGCCATCGCCAACTGGCTGTCGGAGCGCGGCAAGGGCTCCAAGACCGTCAACTTCCGTCTACGCGACTGGGGCGTCTCGCGTCAACGCTACTGGGGCTGCCCGCTGCCTGTCGTGCAGACCGCCGACGGCGATGTCAGGGCCGAGACCCATCTGCCGGTGCGACTGCCGGATGACGTTGTGGTCGACGGTTCGGGCTCGCCGCTGAAGCGCATGCCGGCGTTTTTCGAGCTGCCGAATGGCGAGGCGCGCGAGACGGATACGTTCGATACCTTCTTCGAGTCGAGCTGGTACTACGCCCGCTATTGCTCGGCCGACTGCGACACCGCCATGCTCGACGAGCGGGCCAAGTACTGGCTGCCGGTCGATCAGTATGTCGGCGGCATCGAGCACGCCGTGCTGCATCTGCTCTATGCCCGCTTCTTCCACAAGCTGATGCGCGATGAGGGTCTGGTCGACTGCGACGAGCCCTTCGCCCGGCTGCTGACCCAGGGCATGGTGATCGCCGAGACTTGGTATCGCGATGAGGCGGATGGCCGCAAGCAGTGGTTCAATCCCGCCGACGTCGAGGTGCAGCGCGACGAGAAGGGGAAAATCATTGGTGCGACGCTCAAGGCGGATGGCCAGCCGGTGTACTTCGGTGGCATCGAGAAGATGTCCAAGTCGAAGAACAATGGCGTCGATCCGCAGACCTTGACCGAGCGTTATGGCGCCGATACGGTGCGGCTCTACACCATGTTCACCTCGCCGCCAGATCAGTCGCTCGAGTGGAATGACGAGGGCGTCGAGGGTGCCTTCCGCTTCATCAAGCGACTCTGGGCCTTGGCTGTCGGTGAGGCCGAGCTGATGCGCGCCGCGGGCGACCCTGTCGATCTGGACGAGTCCGCCCAAGCGGCGCGTCGTGAGATCCATGGCGCGCTCAAGAAGGCCCTGTTCGACTATGAGCGCCAGCAGTTCAACACCGTGGTCTCCGCCTGCATGAGTATGGTCAACGTGCTCTACAAGCTGGAGGATTCCCCCGCGCGCGCTCCGCTGCTGCGTGAAGGCGTGAGCATCGTGCTGCGCTTGCTCGCGCCCATTGCGCCGCACGTGACCCACCATCTCTGGCTGGAGCTTGGGCTGGGCGAGGACATCCTGCAGTCCTCCTGGCCGCAGGTCGATGCCTCCGCGCTCAAGCAGGACAATCTCGAGTACGTGGTGCAGGTCAACGGCAAGGTGCGAGGCAGCGTCAAGGTGCCTGTCGATGCCGATAAGGACGCCGTGCAGGCCGCCGCGCTGGCCAACGAGCAGATCAGCAAGTTCGTCGGCGATGGCACTATTCGCAAGGTCATTTTGGTGCCGAAGAAGCTGCTGAACATCGTCGTTTCAGCTGCTTGAGCGAGATGCGCAGCGCAATGCGCATGCGCCAAGCTCGGCCGCTTGCGAAGGCTGCTAGCGCGGTGGTCGGACGGCGATGGAGCCGTGGCTGCACGCCGTTTGCGGCCTTTGACGCTAGTGAGATATCTGGAGGGGGCCGGTGAGTCCTTGTTTCTCTGATGCCCCTGTCTGGACGCCGGGACTCCCGCTCTCGGGCCATTTCACGCGCCGCGAGGCTTGGCTCAGCGCGCTGCTTGTCGGGCTGCTCCTGCTCTGCGCCGGCTGCGGCTTCCAGCTGCGGGGGAGCGTCGAGGTTCCGGCGGAATACAATCCGCTCTATGTCCAGAGCGCTAGCGACTCGCTCGTGCGCTTGGCGATCAAGGACTTGCTGGTTGGTAGCAAGGTGCGGCTGACCGAGGACCGAAGCGAAGCTAGGCTGATCCTGCGAATCCTCTCCGAGCAGCGCTCATCGCGCGTCGCGGCGGTGGACGCGAACGGCAAGACCCTGGCGTACGAACTCCATTACGTCGTCCGTTTCGATGCCTTGGACGCGAGCGGTCAGCAACGCGTGCCGCCACAGACCATGGATCTCTTGCGCAATTTCGATAACGCAGACGTCGAGGTCCTCGGGAAGCAGCTCGAGGAAGAGATGATCTACGAGGACTTCGCAACGGATGCGGCCGATCGCATTCTCATGCGTCTGCGCGCGGTCTTGGTCCCGGTCGGGGGCGATGGTGGTCAGTAAGCCTTTATCCTGGTCGACTCAAGGGCTCCACTGAGGTCTCTATCGATGCAAGTGCGCTTCAATCAGCTTTCCGGCCACCTCAAGTCCGGTGTTGCGCCCCTCTACTTGCTTTGTGGGGACGAGCCCTTCCAGTTCGGGGAGGCCGCCCGTCTGATTCGTGAGAAGGGGAAGCGCGAGGGTTTCGACGAGCGTGAGGTGCTCGATGCCGAGGCCAACTTCGACTGGGGCTTGCTAACGGCCGCCGCCGAGTCGATGTCGTTGTTTTCGGAGCGCAAGCTGATCGAGCTACGCATCGGCAATGGGAAGATCGGCAAGGAGGGCAGCGAGGCCATTTGTGAGTATTGCGAGCGCCCTTGCTCCGACAACCTCTTGATGATTCTCGCGCCGGGGCTCGAGCGCAAGGACCTCACCACCAAGTGGGCCAAGCGTGTCGAGGCCGTCGGCGCGCTGCTTCAAGTGTGGCCGCTCAGGGAGCGGGAGCTAACAGCCTGGCTCGACCAGCGGCTCAAGGCGGCTGGCTTTGCGCCCGAGTCGGGTGTTGCGGCCATGCTCGCCGAGCGGGCGGAGGGTAATCTCCTCGCCGGCGTGCAAGAGGTCGAGAAGCTCAGGCTGCTGCATGAGCCCGGCCCGCTGCGGCTTGATGATCTCTTGGGTAATTTGGCCGATAGTGCTCGTTTCGATCTCTTCGCCTTGACCGATGCGGCGGTCTGCGGTGATCGCGCCCGCGCGCACCGCGTGCTCTCCGTCCTTCGCGGTGAGGGCACGGCAGACGTCTTGGTCCTCTGGGTCCTTGCGCGCGAGATTCGAATGTTGGCGGATGCCGCTGGTGCGGCTGCGCGCCGGGCCTCGCTGAGTCAGGTCTTCGCCAGCCACAGGGTTCCCAAGATGCGACAACAGGGCATCGAGACGGCGCTGCGCCGACTGCCTTTGAGCACTTTGCGGCGGCTGCTTCAGCAGTGCGCCGAGGTCGATCTGACCATCAAGGGTCTGTCTCGCCAAGATCCGTGGCACCAATTGGCCGTGATTGCGGATTGCCTGTGCACGGGTGCGCCGCCTCCGCCAGCCCGGAGAGGCGCGGCGGCAGGCTAGTGAGCTTGGCGCAGTCCGCCATTTCCGGAGCGGGATTCACTGGACTTGGCGCTCGCTTGTCCACCGGTGATTTCGACGATCGACGCCGGGTGTGGCGCTTTCGGTCTGTTCGTCGAGCAGAGGCGTCCGTGCTGCATGCGACCTCGGCCTTGTTGGGCGAAGAGATGATCGAGGCCGTGGATTGCTTCGCGGGGCTTGCGCCTCGGTGATTCGAGCGTTTTTTCAGATTGGCAGGTTTCTCAGATTGACAGGTTCTTCAGATGAGTGACAACAAGATCACTGATGTCGCCGCCTACATGGCGGATCTTGGACGACAGGCGCGCGCGGCCTCACGTCGCCTTGCGCGGGCTAGCACGGGCGAGAAGAACGCCGCCTTGCTGAAGATCGCGGAGTTCTTGGATGCGGGCCGGTCGCAGCTGGCCGAGGCCAATGCGCGCGACCTCGAAGCTGGCGTGGCCAAGGGACTCGATGCGGCGTTGCTGGATCGGTTGGAACTCACCCCCGGGCGGATCGATGCCATGATCGAGGGTCTGCGTCAGATCGCGGCGCTGCCAGACCCGGTCGGTGCGATCTTCGATCTCAACGCCCGGCCTTCGGGGATCCAGGTCGGGCGCATGCGGGTGCCTCTGGGTGTGGTTGGCATCATCTACGAATCGCGTCCCAATGTGACGGCGGATGCCGCTGCGCTCTGTCTGAAATCAGGAAACGCGACCCTGCTCCGTGGCGGGTCCGAGGCCCTCGCCTCGAACCAGGCGATCGCGTCCTGCATTCAGCGTGGTCTGGTCGAGGCTGGACTGCCCGCCGAAGCCGTCCAGGTGGTCGCGACGACGGACCGTGCCGCGGTCGGTGCCATGATCACCATGCCGGAGTCGATCGACGTCATCATCCCGCGCGGGGGCAAGGGCCTGATCGAGCGGATCAGTCGCGACGCGCGTGTGCCGGTCATCAAGCACCTGGATGGCATCTGTCATGTCTACATCGACGCCGATGCAGACCTCGAAAAGGCCTTCCAGGTTGCGCTCAACGCCAAGACGCAGCGCTACGGGACCTGCAACACCATGGAGACGCTGTTGGTGGATGCGGCTGTGGCCGAGAAGATCCTGCCCAGGTTGGCAGCGGCCTATGCGGAGAAGGGCGTCGAGCTGCGCGGTTGTCCACGCACTTGCGGGCTCTTGCCGGAGGCCGTCCCGGCGACCGCTGAGGACTGGGACACGGAATACCTCGCGCCGATTCTCTCGGTCCGGATCGTCGAGGGTCTGGACGAGGCCATGGACCACATCGCCGCCCACAGCTCTGGTCACACCGAATCCATTGTCACCGAGAGCTACACGCGCGCCCGGCGCTTCCTGCGAGAGGTGGATTCGAGTTCCGTCATGGTCAACGCGTCCACCCGTTTCGCGGATGGATTCGAGTATGGGCTGGGCGCTGAGATCGGGATCAGCACCGACAAGTTCCACGCCCGTGGTCCAGTGGGGCTCGAGGGTCTGACATCCGTCAAGTTCGTTGTGCTGGGGGATGGCGAGATCAGAACCTGAGTCTGGTTGTGCGCTCTAATACAAGGCACACTCGAGGGTGGTTGGTCCTCGACAATTGTCAGTCCCCCTGTTAAGAATGATCGACTGCAGGGATTCAATCCGAGGTCGGGCTGGATCCTCGTTGGTGTGTATCTAAAGCTCAATCCAATATGGAGTTTTTGTATGGCACGAGTCGTCATTCTTGGCGCAGGCATTTCCGGCCACACCGTGGCCAGGTACCTGGGCAAATGGATCGGAAAAAAACACGAGGTGATCGTCGTCTCGCCCAACGCCAAATGGAACTGGGTTCCATCCAATATTTGGGTCGGCGTGGGCGAGATGACCGAGTCTCAAGTGACCTTCGAGCTGGCGCCCGTCTACAAGAAGATCAACGTCGCCTTCCATCAGGCGCGGGCGGTCTCGATCAACCCGGAGGGTGGTGCGGACACTGAGAAGCCCTTCGTCACCGTCGAATATACGGACTCCGCGCGTGCCGGGCAGACCGCAAACTTGGAGTACGACTTCCTCGTCAACGCGACCGGGCCGAAGCTCAATTTCGGCGCGACACCAGGTCTCGGGCCAGAGAACGGCTACAGCCAGTCGGTCTGTACGCCGGGGCATGCGCTCGAGGCTAACGAGAAGCTCCAAGCGTGCATCGAGGCGATGAAGCGCGGTGAGCGCAAGACCTTCGTCGTCGGCACTGGACATGGCATGTGCACCTGCCAAGGTGCGGCCTTCGAGTACATCTATAACGTCGATCATGCGGTCCGTGAGGCCGGTGTGCGCGACCTGGCCAGGCTTGTCTGGATCAGCAACGAGTTCGAACTCGGCGACTTCGGCATGGGCGGCGTTCACATCACGCGTGGCGGTTATCTGACCAACGGCAAGGTGTTCGCGGAATCGCTCATGGTCGAGCGTGGCATCGAGTGGATTACCCGTGCTCACGTCAGCAAGGTCGAGCCCGGCAAGATTCACTATGAACTCCTGGACGGATCAGAGCACGAGCTGGAGTTCGACTTCTCCATGCTGATCCCGCCTTTTGCCGGCGTTGGACTCAAGGCCTTCAGCAAGGCGGGTGATGACATCACGAGCGAGGTCTTCGCGCCCAACGGCTTCATGAAGGTCGACGCCGACTATAATCCCAAGCCGTTCGAGGATTGGAGCAAGCACGATTGGCCCAAGACCTACCAAACGCCCAAGTATAAGAACATGTTCGCCGTTGGGATCGCGTTCGCACCGCCTCACCCGATCAGCAAGGTGATGAAAAGCCCGAGCGGAACCCAGATCAGTCCCACGCCGCCGCGCACGGGCATGCCTTCGGCGACCATCGGTAAGGCCGTTGCGGAGAGTATTCGCGACATGCTGGCGGGCGCCTCAGCGCCGACCCATACGGCTTCTATGGCGGAGATGGGCGCGGCCTGTGTCGCTTCGACGGGATCGGATATCTTCAAGGGGACTGCTGCGACCATGACGGTCTTCCCCGTGGTGCCGGACTATGAAACCTACCCCGAATATGGTCGCGACATGGATCTGACCTTTGGTGAGATCGGGCTTGCTGGCCATTGGATGAAGTACATTCTTCACCATGTCTTCATCTATCAGGCGAAGCTGCGGCCGGGTTGGTCGATTCTTCCTGATTGATTCGATTCCATATTCAAGACCATAAGAGGAAGAGGACGATGGCAGTCAAAAATAAAGAGCCCTATCAGCAGGCCTACTACCCGCCGGTTCCGACCGGTTTCACCAGATACATGCGTAGATCCATGATCTGGCAGTTCTTTCGCTTCTGGATCATCAACTTCAAGATCCTCAAGCTCCTGCTGAAGTCTCACAACTGACGGACGAGGGCCTTGGGGCGCCTCTGTGGTCCCAAGTGCACAGCCTCTTGCCAGGCCGCATGGACACCGCCATGCGGCCTCGTCTCCTTAGAGTTCAGTGGAATTGTCGCGCCTCCGTCCTGTTGAGCGGCTGTTCGGCCGGCGTCAAAGTGCGGGGACAATTGCGGAGAATTCTGCTACCGTCTCCACTATTGATACCAAAAGGCTTGCCGGACCGGACAAGGAGACTTTGCTCCCAGCACGACTTCCGAGGCTTGAGCGCGAGCGGCTTTCGTTGACGGATGCGCCATGCCACCGCCGCGATGAGCTGATTTCCGTCGAGCGGCCTTCCTTACTGATGCCCTCGCCGCAATCCCGCCTAGTGATCTCTGCGCGGGATGGGTCTCGCTTCGACCGATGATCGGCATCTACGGCGGCACCTTCGATCCCATCCATTTCGGACATCTCCGCCCAGCCTTGGAGGTCCTTCAAGGGCTCGGGCTGGAGCAGGTCAGGTTCGTGCCGCTCAATGTCGCTGTTCATCGCCCGCAGCCGATCGCGTCCGCGCCAATGCGCTTGGCGATGCTGAAGGCGGCGATTCGGGGTCAGCCTGGCTTTGTGGCCGATCCTCGGGAGTTACAGCGGGAAGGCGGGTCTTACACCTACGATACGCTGCTGTCATTGCGCCGGGATCTTGGCTCTAGCTGCCCGCTGTGCCTCATGATCGGTGCCGACGCCTATCATGGCTTCCTTGATTGGTATCGGCCGCTTGAGGTCCTCGAGCTTGCGCATTTGGTGGTGATGCGTCGTCCTGGACATGATGCGGCGACTGGCCCCGCGCTGCGCAAGCTCTATCTGGAGCGGGGTAGCGACGGCCCAGTGGAGCTTGAGTCCGCCCCCGGCGGTCGGATTCTGTTTCAACAAGTCTCGCAATTGGAGATCTCATCGACCCGTATTCGGGATCTCGTGACCCGCGGACTCAGCCCTCACTATCTCTTGCCCGAGGCCGTGTGGGAGTTGATGGCTCGTGAAGGGCTCTATGGCCCCGTGGTGAGCGGCGCGTCAAGCACGGTTGGCGGGTCTTGATCTGTCGTTCCAGATTGATACGGCAGACTCCGCGTCAAGGCGATCTATGGATGCGGCCAGTGGCCGTGCCCGTCTAATCTTTCGATGGTAGAGGAGAGCGCATGCAGCTTGAGAAGCTTCGTCAGTTGGTCCTAGACACCCTGGCCGATATGAAGGCCCGTGATGTCGAGGTCATGGACGTTCGGGGGAAAACCGCGGTGACGGATTTCATGATCGTAGCATCCGGAACCTCGGACCGGCACGTGAAGGCGATTGCCGAGACCGTCGCTTTCCGCTCTAAAGAGGCTGGAGAGGTACCGCTCGGCACGGAAGGCTTGGCCGAGGGCGAGTGGGCTCTCGTGGACCTGAACGGCGTGGTCGTGCACGTCATGCTTCCCAAGGTGCGCGACTTCTACAATCTCGAGCGTCTTTGGTCGGCACCCTCCGTCGTGTCGACGCTGGCGTCTCACTCGGCCTGAGCCGCGCCTTCTTGTTGGTGCAGAAGCAGTCTCTCGGGGACGGAGCGCGGCCGAGCTTGTCCGTCGTCGCGGCCATTGCCGACAACGGGGTCATCGGCCGCGCCAATGCGCTGCCGTGGCGGCTGCCGGCGGATCTTGCGCATTTCCGCCAGTTGACGCTGGATAAGTCCATCGTCATGGGGCGTAAGACCTGGGAGTCTCTGCCGGGATTGCTGCCACGACGGCGGCACCTGGTCCTCACACGGGATCCAGGCTTTCGCGCCGAGGGCTGTTTGGTATTGTCCTCGCTCGAGGCGGCAATCGCCGAGGCGGCGGGCGAGGGCGAGCTGATGATTGTGGGCGGGGCATCACTCTACACCGAGGCGATGCCGTTCGCGACCCGCTTCCATCTCACCTTGGTCCACACCCAAGCCGAGGGAGATACCTACTTTCCGGAATGGGATCGCGACGCTTGGCGGGAGGTCAGCCGCGAGCTGCGTCCGAGCGATGACCGCAATGCCTTCGCGATGAGCTTCATCGAGCTGGAGCGGTTGCCTTAGCCGGCTTGTTTTCAACACGATTTCATCGTGATCTTCTAAAATTCGCCGGCCTCCCCTCCGGCGCTGTTGATCCCTGGGTGAGGTTGGACTTGCAACGGTGTTCGACCGCGGAGTGCCATTATGCGGCCGCCGCGCCTTCCGCACTCGGCGTCCGCACCATCCTGTTATGTGAAGCTTCACATAGATCCTGATAGCGGCAACTCCCTTTCGTTTCGCGGGTGACAAGTCACGACCCGTTGCTGACACTGAGCGCCGACTGCTTCGACGGCTGGAATCGACTGGGAACCGGACGCTAGAGCATCGTCGGATCCGCTCCGGATTAGCTAGCAGCATCAAGATCCTACCGAACCCAATGCATCTGATAGCAGGTCAGATTCTCTGCCAATCATTCTGCCGTGGCGCTGACGAGCGCCTGGATCTTAGCGGAGGTGATTGTTTCGACTCGATGATATAATACTTAGTGTGATACAGCGTCGGAGTGCAAGAGCACGTGAGGATCTTCAAGAACGCTTGGAAAGTGTCCATCAATTGTTTCCCGATGCGAGCGATGCCGCCCGAAATCCCCCCTAGCCCCCCTTTGCGAAAGGGGGGAAGTTGTTGATGGACGCTTTCTTGGTTCGAGCGCTTCGCGCGCAAGCAGAAGATCCGGGACGGGATGTTACGTGAAGCCGTCCTGCGAGCGGAGCAG
>NZ_JAAIJR010000055.1 GCF_010915725.1 Thiorhodococcus mannitoliphagus | reverse complement strand
CGTATTTATTTATCGATTCAAGCCAGAATTATAACACCATTTCAGCGAGTTAATGGGCGTATGTCAGGAGTTCTGCAGTGTGTCAGCCAATCCGCGACTGGCTTGTCCAAGGCCGACACAGGCAGCCAGCGGCGCCGCTTGACGGCCTTGCGGTCGGTCTCCGCCAGGGGTTTGAAGCAATGCAGCGGCAACGCCGGCCGGGGCAGATGACCCGCCGGAAAGGCGTCCGAGCAGACCGCGAAGGGGCGGCCCTGGGTGTAGCCGTCGAGCAGCTCGTCAAGGCGCCGCTCGCCCCATCGATGACGGGCAGCCCAGCAGAGCTGGCCGAACAGGGTGTCGCCCTTGATCGGCCCGCCGAAGGCGCTGCGAGGGCGCAGTGTCAGATGCAGACAATCCATGAAGTGGCTCCGTGTTCTCTAGACTTCTTGCCTTCAAGCACCGCCGTGGGAGCGCCGCCCCGGCGCGACTCCCCCGACCGCGATCGTCGCGGCGAGGCGCCGCTCCCACAGACAAACATTCAGATTTCGACGGCCGCGAGGGACTCCATCAGCGAGTCTCCATCGCGTCTCAAGTCGGTGAACTTGAGCTTGCCGTAGCCGCGCGAGCCGGAGCCGCCGAGGCCCGTCAGCTCCAGGAGCCGCAGACCGCGCAGAATGTCGGCGAGCAGGTCTTCGTCGTCGTGGACCTTGAGCGTGAGCCGGAACTCGAAGCGGGCACCGGCGGGGACGCGCTCGGTGTTGCGTGGATGCTCGGCGACACCACGGATACGGTCGATCATATTCTCCGCCTTGGTCTCGGTCAGAAGCAGGTTCTTCTCCTCCTTCATCTCTCGCACCCAGTCGGCATCGAGGGCGCAGTCCCAGAAGGCAAGCCGGGTCGGGCCGATCTCGGCCACCAGCCTAGAATCCTGATCCGCGCCTTCCGGCGCGCCGCCGAAGAGCTTGAGGATACGCCGGCCCTGATCGGCGGCGTCGCCGTCCAGCTTGGACATGTGCTTGAAGCCCAGCGGCCGGCCCTCGGTGATGCCGACCACGCCGGCGCGCCATTCCAGCAGGCTGCGCATCTTGCCCTTGATGCTGGAGCCGGGGATGTAGGGTTGGTTGGTGACGGGGTTCTTGATGACGGGGTTGTCGGTCCCGCCGATGTGCATCTCGGTATTGCCGCTGCCGATGTGCAGGCCGGAAACCAGCTCGATACGGCCGTTGATGTCGGTGATCTTGGTCAGTTGCATGGTGGCGTCCCCTGTCAGCCGGTCGGGCGTTCCTGTTTGTAGAATCCAAGGAAGGCTTCGAAAAAGAGCTTGAAGTTGCGGAGGGTCGGATAGTCGTCGACCTGTCCGAGACAGCAGGCGATGAGGTCGACGAAGTTGTCGTCCACGTGCTTGCGTCCCTTGGCATAGGCCGCCTTGGCGTTGAGCATGCGGATGAAGGGCAGCAGCTCGGCGAACCGCTCGGGTGCAGAGCGGGCCTTTTCCTCCCACATCACCAGCTCGTCATAGAACTGGCGAAGCTGGGTCGGCTTGTTGGCCTGGTTGCGCCCGTCGCCCGCAACGGCCTGGGCGGTGCTCCGCGCGATGCCGTCGAACAGGTCGGCCGGCAAGGCCGTGCCATCGACCGGCTTGAGCCGGATGCCCGAGGTGTCCAAGCGGGGTGCGTCATACCTGGGGCCGCGGTCGCCGCGCTCGGCGCCGCCCCTTCGCTGTCCACCGCCCTGCCCTCTGTTTCCATTTGTCATCAGTATTCTCCCCTCAGCGTCTGTGTTGATAGAGGTGAATGAAGAGCGCGATCTTGAAGGCGCTGCCGTGCTTGCGCATGCCGTCGCCCAGGAGCTGACCGAGCGTCTGCTGCCAGCGCTTGCGCGCTGCGTGGTCCAGGCCGCGCGCGGATTCGAGCATGCGCCAGGTTCGGTAGGCGAAGCGCGACGGCCAGAGCGCGCTCTCCAGTTTCGGCGAATGGCTCGGATTCAGCTTGGCGCGGCGGAGGTCTTCGGCCATGTCGGCCAGAGACTGCAGGCCATAGAGATAGCCGGTGCTCAGGGTCAGGGTGTCGCGCATGACGTCCAGCTCACGCGCGATCTCCGTCAGCTCGATGAAGGCGTCCCAACCGACGCTGTGGCCGAAGCAGGTCACGGCGTTCTTGGGCTTGCCCTCGGCGGAGACATGCACCTTGGCCGCTTCCAGCTGCTCCTCGGCGAGCTGACCCATCTGGCGGATCGGCAGACCGCCCTTGGTCATGGAGAGTCCGGCGGAGAAGTGGATGTCCGGGTTTCCGGCCACCAGCTCGGCGAAGCGGCTGCGCATCTCGGCGGCCAGGGCGATGGTGCTGCGCCAGGGGCCGATCAGATAGAAGTCGTCGCCGCCGGCAAAGACGGTGTAGGTGCTGGGGTAGCGCTCGCGGCAGACCCAGGGCAGCCAGACGGCGAAGAAGGCGTTGAGCTGGCGCGAGAGTCCGGCCATCTTGGCGAAGGTGGGCGTCTCGAGCCCGCGCTCGAAGAGACGCCCCAGATCGTCGACGTCGCCCTTCAGGGTGATCAGCGCCTCGGTGCCCTGCAGGCCGCGCCCGTCCGCGTCGGGGTGAAGGTCGTCGCAGGCGATCTCGCCGAGTGTCTTGACGGAATCGGCGCGGCCGTCGCTGCGCTGATCCGCGTCCAGACGGTCATAGCGTTGACGCTCCCACTCGTTCGGTAGGCCATAGGTCGGCACATAGGCGTCGATGTAACGTCGCGCATAGCCGCAGAAGAGGGGCGCGGCGGCCTCCATGGGGAGGCCGAAGTCCCAAGCGCGGCGCAGCACGCCCGCTGCGGCAACCCGCCCGAAGCGGCCGCTCTGCTCCTCGTCACCGGTAAACTGGACGTGGTAGCCGAAGATGGGGACGCGCAGCGCAGCGCCCAGCGACTCGGTCGAGATGAGCACCCGGCTGCGGCGGGTGAGCTGGCCGCCGATGTCGATCTGGTCGTTGGAAAGGGCGCAGGCATGGCCGCCTTCCCCGCCCTCGATCGCCTCGGTCGCGGGTGAGCGACCGTCGAGGTCGCAGACACCCATGTCGGCGTCGAAGCGGTCGAGGAAGTCGGCAAAGACCGGCGCGGGCGGGTCATCCCCGCAGAGGTCCAGCCGACGGGTCTTGGCCGTCTGGAGATTGTCGAACAGCGCCTTGATCAGGCGTTGAAACGGCTGTTCACCGGTCGCGCGCGAGACGAAGTCGTTGCAGCTGGCGGGCATGCTGGCGATGCCGATGCCGGATTGCCCGTAGGCGTGCTCCAAGAACCAGTGGTCGAGCGCGCGCTGGACCTGCGCCAGCCGCTCGCGCGTGCGCTCGGTGTTGGGCGCGACGATGAGGAACTTGCCGGCGGCGTTGATGACCTGGCTGGTTGGCGGCAGGGCGAGCGCGTCCAGGATGCGCAGGGCGGCGCATTCGGTCAGCAGCGAGATATAGAAGGACCGGCCGCGCAGCAGCTTGGCGGCACGGCGCTGGGTTTCGCCACCGGTGGCGAAGATGAAGTCCTGGATGCCGAAGAGGTCGCCTTGGATGAGCAGCAGCTTCTGCGCGTCCCAATCCGCGCGTGCCCGGTCGGCGAGACGTTTGCGCGCCGCTTCGCCGGTGTCGTCCAGCTCGTGGTGATAGCGCCAGAGCGCGGCGGCCAAGGCTGCGGTGGTGCGCGAGTGGTCGTAGAGCGAGACCTCAGGTCGCACGTTGAAGGCGGTCGCGGCCGGAATGGCGTGGGTGTAACAGGCCCAGGCGGCGTCGAGGTGGTCCAGCCACAGCGGCCAGTTGCTGCGATGGCTCGGCGGGATGCTGTCGAGCGACTTGGTGAACTGGTCCCACAGCTCGGCGTACTCGGCTTGGGCGGCCTTCTGGTCGTTGCCCTCGTAGCCTTGCGCCTCGACGGGAAAGAGCGCGTCGGGCGACAGGGGCTTGAGCGGATAGCGCTTGTGCCACTCCTCGCGACGACTGGCCAGGGGCTCGTCCATGCGGATGGGCTCGAAGAGCGTGAGCTGTCTGGCGGTGTAGTGCGTTTTCCCCGTGCGGGTGCCTTCGTCGGCCTGGTTGTACTGCTCGAAGGTCTCGCGCTCGAAGCCGGAGGCGACCCGGTCAGCCGTCGCCACGATCCATTGTAGGAAGGTGTCGGGAAGGTGATGCCGACCGGCGGCGTTGACCATGGAATCGTCCACGTGGGTCGCGCCCCAGGCCGCAAAGGGCGAGACGTCGTCGCCGACGAGTTCGGGGAAGCGACGCTCGATCAGATCCCAGGCCAGCACTGTATAGGCGGCGTGCTTGTGCGTGTGCCAGACACGACCCTTCTCCTCGCGCCGGGGGCAGTACATCTGCTCGTGGAGCAGGCGCTTGCTCTCGTCGGTGGCGAGCCGCGCCCGCTCGGCGAACTTGCCGAGGTCATGCAGATAGGCCGTGAGCGCCATGCGGCAGGTCGCGTCCTGCAGGGCGGTGTCTTCCGGTGTTGGGGCTGTCATGGTGTGCTCGTGTCTCCTTTCGAGTGCGGCGCGGGGGCCTCGCTTGTGGAAGCGGCGCCCCGCCGCGACCCGGCTGGTGACCTGGCTCGTCGCGCCGGGGCAGCGCTCCCACCTTGGCGTGTCGCGGCGATTGTTGCACACGCTCTGGCCAAGCGTAGTGACGACAAGCTTGTGGTCTCTCTGAGTTCAGTCGCGGTGCCGTGATCGGCAAGGCATGACGCCGATGGCATCCGGGGCCAGCTCCAGGCCGAAGCGGGTGCGCGGGCGCGTGCCTTGGGGATGGATGCGGTAGGCGGCGGCAAGTTGGGGTCCGAGGGCGTCGGTGATGGCCTTGTTGGTCTGGGACTTGCGCTGTTCGAAGTATTCCTTGGTCATGCCGGCGGTCAGGGCGGTTTCGACGCGCTCGAGGTCGCCGGAGAAGTCGCCGACCAGAGGGCGGTAGGCGTCGAGGTAGCGCTCGGCCAGGCCGTCGTCATCCCAACGCAAGCCATCGAGGCCTTGGATGCGGCGTTCGGCGAGCATGAGGTAGAAGGCGAGCTAGGCGGGCGGAAGATCGATGCGCTCGCCGGCGGCGTGGATGCACTGAGCGGCGAGGTCGATCTGGAGCGCGGGCGGGGCCAGCGCGCGCTGGGCGGTGTCGACGGTCTCGACGAAGCTGGCCGTACCGTCCAGGAGCCGGGTCGGCAGGCCCTCGCGGACGCGGATGAAGGGGATGTCGGCGAGGGTGACCTGGGCGTCGGCGGCGTCGATGAGCTTGTTGTCGCGGGTGGTCATGACGCGGCTGACGGGGCTGGGATAGAAGAAGTCCCAGCTGGATTCGAAGGGCTCGGAGACCAGGACGTGGGAGAGCCGGTCCTGCGCTCGGCCGAAGAGGCTGAGGGCGTAGCCGAGGTAATAGCCCATGGTCTTGCGCCCGCCGGCGATGGAGACGTGGAGCTGGGTCTGGGGGTCGGCGCTGTAGCGGCTGACCAGGGCGCAGATCTGGTCGGCGGCGAGGCGGCTGTCGGTGTCGGTGCGGATATCGGGCAGGGGCTGGCCGTCGGCGCCGAGCAGGATGTGGATGTGATCGCGGTCGAAACGGATGTCGGGCAGATCGTAGTCGCTCAGCAGGCGGCGGAACCAACCGGGGTGATCGGACGGCAGACTCAGACGGGCGCGCTCGGCGCCTTCGGCGGTGGTGAGGAGGTGGATCTCGGTGGGTATCCAGGCATCCCGGTCGCGGACGGCCAGTGCGTAGAGGGTTTCGGTGACGATCTGTGGGGAGAGGCCGGTGACGGCGAGGAGGATGCGGCGGGGGTGGTGGGTGGTTTCCATGTGGACTCCCTGGTGTTGCGGCTGAGGTGTTGGGTCGGCCGTGGCGTCCCTGCCTCCCTGGACCTCGGATCTGGATGGTCCCCGGCCTGTGGGTGGGGATGATGGCTGGGGATGGGCTGGGGTGAGGGGGTCGCAAGCTTGTGGCGTCGGCGCTGGTCGCGGCGGGGCGCCGCTCCCGCAGGGCGCCGGTCCTAGAGGTCGGTCTTGTCGTAGATTTCGGCGAGGGGGAGGGCTGCGTCGAGGGCGGTGAGGGGGATCTGGTCGCGTGGGTCGCTGTAGGTGCTGAGGTTCCAGGTGTCGTCGGGTTGGCGGACGTAGAGTTCGACGCGGATGCAGTTTTGGGCAATCAGAAGGTAGGCCTGGAGGCTCGGGAGCCCGCGGTAGGAGACGAATTTGTCGCCGCGGTCGTAGGCCTCGGTAGAGTCGGAGAGGACCTCGACGATGAGGGCCGGGTTGGTCAGGACATCCCGGCGGTCGTCGTGGAACTGGCGCTCGCCGCAGACGACCAGGACGTCCGGGTAGAAGCCCGCTTCGGCGGTGGGCGTGCGGATCTTCATGTCGCTGGTGTAGACGCGGCAAGGACGGCCTTTCAGCTGACTGCGCAGTTCACCGATGACGTTGGCGGCAATGAGGTTGTGCTGCTCGGTGCCGCCGGTCATGGCGAAGATCTCGCCGTCGACGTACTCACTGCGGCTGTCCATGGACCCGCGCTCGGCGGCGAGCCAATCGTCGAAGGTCAGGCTGGGTTTTGGCTGTAGGGACATGGGGTGGCTCCTCGGGTTTTGGTGTCAGTATAGCGGTCGCAGCGGTGGCGTCGTCGCGGCGGGGCGCCGCTCCCACAGGGCGCCGCTCCCACGGGCGCCGCTGATGCGCGCCACGCTGCATCAGGCGGCGTGGAGGCGGTAGCCGCCGAGGCCGAAGGCGGTGCCTTTGCCGATATGGGTCCACTGTCCCAGCCAGAGGACGGGCCAGATGAGGGGCAGGTCGGGGCCGGACAGCGCGATCTCGCCGACGAGTCCGCCCATCTGCATCAGCTTGTCCTGACGGGAGGAGAAGCGGGTCCAGTCGTGCCAGTGCAGCTGGCCGGCTTGCATCAGCAGGGCATCCTCGGCGGACGAGAGACGCTTGGCGTCGAAGCCTTCGGGATCTCCGCCGTAGAGATGGGCCAGCCGACGGACCCGTTGGTAGAGGGCGCGCAGCAGGTCGGCCGCGGACAGGTCGCGGGCGCCGAGGAAGTGGCCGTCGCGCTTGATTCTGAGTGGGGTGATGAGCCGCAAGGAGACGGTTGATGGGGCCGCGGGCAGCTCGATGCCTGGCGGGTCGAGCTGGTGGTAGTCGCCGAGCCCGGCCTCGAAGACGCGCTCCCAGGTGTCAGCGCCGATGGGCTGCTCGCGCTCGACGGCGGTTAGGGCAAAGCGGCCCTGGCCGGAGCCGATGCCACGCTCGCCCGCCTTGGCGAGGGCATGGATGAGATAGGGGACTTGGCCAATGGCCGGTCCAAAGAGGTTGATCGTCAGATGGAAAAAGGCCCCTGACTCCAGAACCCGCGGTGACTTCGGATCAATGTCGAGGACGTAGGGATGCGGCACGGCGGAGAAGCCGCGCTCCGCCTCTTCCGGCGGAGGCGGCGTCTCGAAGAAGGTGGAGTAGACGCAGCTGCGGATGAGCAGGCAGCCCTGGCATTGGGGCTGATGGGTCACGCAGGCGGTGCGGCGCAACCCGTGCCCGAGGAGTCCGCGCCAGGCAGAGCCGCTGTAGGGCGGCAGGCGAACCCTATCCTGAGCCCGGAAGTGAAAACGGAAGCGTCCGAGTGGGGGAAAGCCGAGGCTGGCCGTCGAGTCCATGTCGCGAAGCCCTGTGGATGGATTTGGCTCGGGATGCTAGATCAGGGGGGCGAGTTCGCGCCAGGGTGACAAGCTTGCGGGGGGCGCGGCGGGGCGCCGCTCCCACGGGCACCGGGAGGGCGGAGGTTAGCGGCCGATGACTTGGCCCATGAGGGCCTGGATGGAGGGGTGCTGCATGAGACGCTGGAAGCGGGGGTCTGCGCGCAGTCCCTGGAGGTCGCCGGAGAGGATCATGCGGGTCAGCTCGGGATCCGATAGGGCTTGCTGGATGTCGGGGTCCTGCTGTAAGGCGGTGACCTGGTCCATGAGGCCCTGGTCCGTCATGAGCTGTTTCTGGATGGCGGCAATGTCGGCGGAGTAGTCCGGCGCCGCTGCCGAGCCCCCTGGCTGGCTAGTCGAGGCACCGGCCGCGCTCATCGGCTGGATCGACTGGATGCTCGATTCCGGGACCGAGAGGGTGCCCAGCGTGGCGGAGCGGATGCGGTAGTGGTTGGCCTCGATCCCAAGGAGTTCGCCGGTGATGACGCTGCCGTCGGTGAGTTCGATCCGGCTCTCGCCGGCCTGGGCGGCAGGGATCGCACAGAGGCTGAGCGCGAGCAGCGCTGAGGCTTTGATCTGGCGGCTTAGCATTTGAGTGGACACCTCGGGTCGCCATGCAGAAGGAACTTCGGGATCAATGGTATCCTTTTGCCCGCCTCGGAGTTCGGTCTTCATCACAGAATTCAATCGCATGAATCTGCCACTCGTCATCCTTACCCCCTTCATTGGGGCCGCCTTGACCGCTTGGGCCGCACGCTTCGGCGCGCGGCGCACCGCCTGGGTCGCGGGCGGCATGACCCTGCTGGCCCTGATCATCCTGGCGCCCACTTTGACGGCGCCCTTCAAGGGTGAGGTCATCATCCAACGCTGGAGCTGGATTCCTCAAGCCGGGGTCGACCTGGCCTTCCGCTTCGACGGTTTGGCCCTCCTCTTCACCACCATGATCCTGGGCATCGGGCTGCTCGTCATCCTCTACGCCCGCTATTACCTCTCCGACGATGCGCAAAATCCCAAGCCTGGGATGGGACGCTTCTACGCCTATCTGCTGCTTTTCATGGGCTCCATGCTCGGCGTGGTCTTGTCGGAGAACCTGATCGTCCTGCTGATCTTCTGGGAGATGACGAGTCTCTCCTCCTTCCTGTTGATCAGCTATTCCTATCAGGGCAAGGAGGCGCGGCAGGGCGCGCGCATGGCGCTCACGGTCACGGGCCTTGGCGGGCTGGCACTGCTCGGCGGCTTCATGCTGCTGGGCAAGATGGCTGGGAGCTACGAGCTTTCGGTCATTTTGGCGCAGGGTGACGTCATCCGCGCCGACCCGCTCTATACGCCGATGCTGGTGCTGATTCTCATCGGAGCCTTCACCAAGTCCGCACAGTTCCCCTTCCATTTCTGGCTGCCGCGCGCCATGGCGGCGCCAACGCCCGTTTCGGCCTATCTGCACTCGGCGACGCTGGTGAAGGCGGGCATCTTTCTGCTCGCGCGGCTCTTCCCGGTGCTCTCCGGCACGCCGGAGTGGAGCTGGCTGGTGATCGGCGCCGGCCTCAGCACCTTGCTGATCGGTGCCTGGTTTGCCCTCTTCAAGCACGATCTCAAAGGCTTGCTGGCCTACTCGACCATTAGCCACCTTGGACTCATCACACTGCTGTTTGGCTTGGCAACGCCGCTGGCCGCGGTCGCGGGCCTCTTCCACATCATCAATCACGCAACCTTCAAGGCGTCGCTCTTCATGGCCGCAGGCATCATCGATCATGAGTGCGGCACCCGTGACATGCGCCGGATCAACGGGCTCTGGAAATTCATGCCCTATACGGCAACGCTCGCCATGGTGGCGGCGGCGTCCATGGCCGGCGTGCCGCTGTTCAATGGATTTCTGTCGAAGGAGATGTTCTTTGCCGAAACGACGGACTTCTTCTCGGATCGGCCCTGGGGCTGGATGCTGCCCACACTGGTGGCCTTGGCCGGCGTGCTGGCGGTCGCCTATTCATTGCGGTTCATCCACGACGTCTTCTTCAATGGCGATCCCATCAATCTCCCCAAGACACCGCACGAGCCGCCCTTTTGGATGAAGGTGCCGGCCGAGATCCTGGTCGGCATCTGCGTACTGGTGGGGATGTTCCCGGCAATGACGGTCGCCTGGCCGCTCAAGGTGGCCGCGACCAGCGTGCTCCAGGCCCCGCCGCCGCGCTTCGACCTTGCCATTTGGCACGGCTTCAACCTGCCGCTGCTCATGAGCTTGATTGCGCTCTTCGGCGGCCTGCTCGTCTATTCGGCGCGCAAGCCGCTGTTTCGGCAGGCCAACCGGCTCGAGGGGGTGTTAGACGCCGGCGCCTATTATGATTCGATCGTGCGCACTGTGGCGGGATTCGCGACTGCTCTAACCAATGCCCTAGACCGCGGCTCGCTGCAGCGCTTGATGGTTGTTTTCGTGGTCTCTGTCATCGCAATGGGGCTCGCGGGGGCCCTGGGCAGCGGCAGCCCGCTGACCGGGCCGCGGGCGCTGCTTGCGGCCGATGCCGTGAGTGTCTTCATCGCCCTGGCGCTGATCGTCGTAACCTTGGCGACGCTGATACTGCATCACCGCCGGCTGACGGCTCTGGTGGTCGTGGGCGCCCTGGGTTTGCTGGTCGCGCTGATATTCGTGAAGTTCTCCGCGCCCGACCTCGCCTTGACTCAGCTCTCGGTGGAGGTGGTGACCATCGTGCTGCTGCTGCTCGCGCTCTACTTCCTGCCGCAGCGCAGCCCGCGTGAGTCGAGCCGCCCTCGGCGTATTCGCGATACCGTGCTGGCCTTGCTGGCGGGCGGCTCCGCCGGGGCGCTGACCTGGGCGATGCTGACGCGGCCGCATGAATCCATCTCGAGCTTCTTCCTCGAGAACAGCGTTCCGGGCGGCGGCGGCACCAATGTCGTGAATGTCATCCTGGTCGACTTCCGCGGCTATGACACCCTGGGCGAAATCTCGGTGCTGGCCCTGGCGGGGCTGGGAATCTACGCCATGCTCAAGGATTTGGAACTCACCGGGCTGGCGCGCGACGCCAGGGGTCGCGCCTGGAACTGGGACGCACACCCGAGCATCATGGCGGCGCTCACGCGGCTGCTGCTGCCGCTTGCACTGCTGGTCTCGGTCTTCATCTTCCTGCGCGGACACAATCAGCCCGGCGGCGGCTTCATTGCCGGACTCATCACGGCGGTCGCACTCATCATGCAGTACCTGACCAATGGGGTCGCCTGGACGCACCAGCGCATGTCCGACAACATGCATCCCTTGATCGGCGCCGGACTGCTGATCGCGACGGTCACTGGCTTGGTGAGCATCCTGCTCGGCTATCCATTCCTGACCTCGACCTTCACCCATATTCACTGGCCGGTGGTCGGGGACTTCGAGCTGGCCTCGGCGATGGCGTTCGACCTGGGCGTCTTCTTGGTCGTGGTCGGGGCAACCTTGCTGATCCTCATCCACTTGGGACTCATGCATGATGCAAGTCACCCGGACCCGAAGCTGCAACAGGAGCCGCGCTGAATGGAAGCCTTGATGAGTTTGATGGTCGGCGTGCTCACCGCCTGTGGTGTCTACTTGATGCTGCGCGCGCGGACCTTTCCCGTGGTGCTCGGGCTGACGCTGCTGACCTATGCGGTGAACCTCTTTCTCTTCGCGAGCGGGCGGCTCACCATCGGCGCCCCGCCGATCATCCACGACGGGGCGACGCACTATACGGATCCCCTGCCCCAGGCACTGGTGCTGACCGCCATCGTCATCAGCTTCGCGATGACGGCCTTCGTCATCATGCTCTCACTCAAGGCACGCGCCGAGCTGGGCAATGACCACGTCGACGGGCGCCCGAGCCAAGGGGATGCGCCGTGACGACGTTGACGATCGCGCCTGTCCTCATCCCACTGCTCGCTGGGACCGGGCTGCTCCTGAGCCGGCGCCTCATCCCCTTGTGGGCCCGCCGCGGCTTCAATCTGGCTGCGGTTGGCGTCCAGGTGGCGGTGGCCGTGATGCTGCTGGCGACCGTCAGCAGCGGTGAGGTCCTGACCTACAACCTAGGTAATTGGCCGGCGCCCTATGGCATCGTCCTGGTGGCCGACCGGCTGGCCGCCTGGATGCTGTTGATCACGGCCCTGCTTGCCTTCTTCGCCTTGTTCTATGCCATGCAGGGAACGGACCGCGGCAGCCGGCACTTCCATTCGATGTACCAGCTGCAGCTGCTCGGGCTCAACGGCGCCTTCCTCACCGGGGATCTCTTCAACCTCTTCGTCTTCTTCGAGATCCTGCTGCTCGCCTCCTATGGGCTCATGGTGCATGGCGGCGGCGCGCGCCGCATCCGCGCCGGTCTGCACTTCGTCGTGCTCAATCTGGCGGGCTCGACACTCTTCCTCTTCGCGGCGGGCACGCTCTACGGCGTGCTCGGGACGCTCAACATGGCAGACCTGGCCGTCAAGCTGGCGGAGACCCCGCCCGAGGATGTGGGCATGGCGCGCACCGCTGGGCTGCTGTTGTTCGCCGTCTTCGCCCTCAAGGCCGCCTTGGTCCCCTTGCACCTCTGGCTGCCGGCGGCCTATTCGGCCACATCGGCACCCGTGGTGGCGCTCTTCGCCATCATGACCAAGGTCGGGGCTTACTGTCTGCTGCGCGTCGGCACCCTGATGTTCGGTCCCGAAGCCGGGCCCGTGGCAGAACTCTATACAAGCTGGCTGCTGCCGCTGGGCCTGGTCACGCTGCTGCTTGGCGCCCTGGGAGCACTCTCCGCGGATGAGCTGAAGCGGCAGATCGCCTATCTCGTGGTGGTCTCGGTCGGACTCCTCTTGACTGCCTTCGGGCTGGACAGCACGGCGGGTATCGCCGCTGGGCTCTACTATCTGGTCAATACGACCTTCGGGACGGCCGCCTTCTTTCTCCTCGCGGACGTGATCGCCAGTCGTCGCGGGGCGGCGCTCGACCGCCTCAGGGTCGGGCCGAAGATGTCGCAGGCGGGCTTGGTCGGGGGGCTCTTTTTCTTCACGGCGCTGCTCGTGGTTGGGCTGCCGCCGCTATCAGGCTTCATCGGGAAGTTCCTGGTGCTGCAAGCGGCGCTCGAATCGGCGCGCTGGCCCTGGATCTTGGCAAGCGTCTTGACGGCCGGTCTGCTCGGGATGATCGCCCTAGGACGCTCCGGCAGCGTCCTCTTCTTCAAGACCGCCAAGGGCTCGCCGATCGCGGCCGATCCGTCCGCGTCGATCGAGGCCTGGCAGCACGAGCACGCAGGCAATGGGACCATGAGACTGCTTGCCGTGATGGGTCTGCTCGCACTCTGCGTCGGGCTCTTGGCGGCATCCGGACCCATGGTGGACTTCTGCACCGCGACCGCCGATCAGCTCCTGCATCCGCAAGGCTACATCAGGGCGGTCTTAGCGCCCCTTTCCGCTGGGGTGAATCCATGAAGCGCTGGCTGCTGCCGCACCCGATATTGACACCGACCCTGGCACTGATCTGGGTCCTGCTGGTCAACAGTCTCTCGCCGGGCGCGATCATCCTCGGCCTCTTGTTGGGATGGGCGATCCCGCTCTTCACGCTGCGCTTTTGGCCAGCTGAGGTGCGGGTGCGCAAGCCGCTCACACTCTTACGCTTCGTCGTCGTGCTGCTCTACGACATCGTCGTCGCCAATGTGGCGGTCGCTTGGCTGATTCTGCGCGGCCCGAAGCATACGACGCCCGCATTCGTGGTGGTCCCGCTCAGCCTGACCACGGACATCGGCATCAGCATCCTCGCCAACACCATCTCGCTCACGCCGGGCACGGTCTCGTCCTGGCTGAGTCCGGATCGACGCCGTCTGATCGTCCAAGGGCTGGACGTGAAGGACCCGGACGCCTTAGTGGAAACCATCAAGCGCCGCTATGAGGCGCCCTTGCTGGAGGTCTTCGAGCCATGTTGAGCACAGCCCTGGCCATCGCCTTCGGTCTGGTCACCGCAGCCCTTGCACTCACCCTGTGGCGTTTGCTGCGCGGGCCGGACGAGCCGGACCGAATCCTCGCCCTGGACACCCTTTACGTGAATTCCATCGCCTTATTGGTGCTGCTCGGCATCCATCTCAGCTCCGAACTCTACTTCGAGGCCGCGATCCTCATCGCCATGATGGGCTTCGTCGGCACGGTCGCGCTCTGCAAGTACCTGCTGCGCGGCGACATCATCGAATAGGCCAGCCCATGTTGGACATCACACTCTCCGTTCTCATCCTGATCGGCGCCCTCTTCACCTTCATCGGCTCGCTGGGTCTGGCGCGCATGCCGGATTTCTACACACGACTGCATGGGCCGACCAAGGCAACGACTCTGGGCGTGGGCAGCTTGCTGATCGCCTCCATGATCCACTTCAGCAGCCAGGGAGAGGGGATCAGCTTCCACGAAGTCCTGGTGACGCTCTTTCTCTTCATCACGGCACCCGTGAGCGCACACCTGCTGTCTAAGGCGGCATTGCATCTCAGAGTGAAGTCACTGGCGGCGCCACCGCATGAGGTCGAGGAGGCGGATTCAGGGGAAGGCCAGTAGTCTCTGCTGGTGGATGTCGCCACGCACGGCCAGCAGTTCATTGGTAGAGCAACTTTCCCTGCGTGCGATTTGCGCCTGCAGGCGAACTCCGGAAATGACCTTACCCCAAAGGCGCGGGGCGGTAGGATGGGCAAAGTCCGCACTCGGGGCTTGAGCGTCACCTCGGCGCTGGACGGACGTGCCCATCCTGCAAAGCGCTGAGCGGGGATGATGGGCACGCCCCGCGACCCTCGGCACTCCGAAAGAAGCGCATCGCCAGGGCTTTGCCCATCGGGATCGGTACTGCGGGTATGTTGTTTCCCGGAAATCACCTCAGGGTTCCACGCCCTCCCGCCAACGCCCGGCAGCAGCGTCATCTGACGCCCGGGCCTCGACCCAGCGCTCGCCGTCTTCACCCTGCTCTTTCTTCCAGAAGGGCGCCCCTGTCTTGAGCGCGTCGATCAGGAATTCGCAGGCGCGGAAGGCCTCGCCGCGATGCTGGCTGACCACGCCGACGAAGACGATGGGGTCTTGGGGCTCCAAGGGCCCGACACGGTGGATGAGGGTGAGCCCCTCCAGGCTCCAGCGGCAAGTCGCCGCATCGGCAATCTCGCGCAGCGCCTTCTCTGTCATCCCCGGATAGTGCTCCAAGGTCATGCGGTGGACGCGCTTGCCATCATTGAGATCACGCACTAAACCAACGAAGGTCACGAGGGCACCAACGCTTGGGTTTCCGCGACAAAGCTCAGCTTGCTCGGCGGCGGTGTCGAATGGGTCGGGCTGAACGAGGATGCGTGTCGTCAAGGCTCACTCCGAAAGACAGTCTAAGCTTTGAAGATAGCCCCACTGGGGCGGTTCTGGAGAAGGGTCAATGGCACATCCAATCTCTTTGTGGCGGCTGGCAGGCATCTGGTTCCTGAGCATCCTGTTGGGCGTGATGCCTGGATTCGCAACGGCGGACGCGCCGAATCCACCCGGCGGTCGCGAGGTTCTTGTGATGGACATCGAGGGCGCCATCGGACCGGCGACCGCCAGCTATGTCCAGGAATCGGTCGCGCAAGCCGAGGGGCAGAGCGCCGCGCTCCTGGTGCTCCGCATCGACACCCCAGGCGGTCTCGACACCTCCATGCGCGCCATCGTCAAGACGATTACAGCGGCAAAGGTGCCCATCGCCTGCTATGTCGCGCCGACGGGTGCCCGCGCGGCCAGCGCCGGCACCTATATTCTCTACGCCTGTCCCTTCGCCGCTATGGCGCCCGGGACGAACCTCGGCGCGGCGACGCCGGTCCAACTCGGCGGGCTGCCAAAGTCCACGCCATCAGCCAGCAAGGGCGCAGAGGATGCGACCGAACCCGAGGCGCCGGAGACTGAGCCAGGCTCAGGTATCAGCACCGAAAAAGCGGTCCTGGGCGATGCCATGACGCGCAAGGTGGTCAACGACGCGGCGGCCTACATCCGCAGTCTCGCGGCCCTGCATGGACGCAACGCCGAGTGGGCGGAGCAAGCGGTCCGCGAGGGCGCAAGCCTATCCGCCGAGGAGGCGCTGCGGCTGAACATTATTGATGTCATCACGCCAAGCCTGGAGGCATTGATCGAGACCATTGACGGGCGCTCCCTGAAGCTGGGAGACAGCGTCGTGCAGGTCCGCACGGCCGGTGCGACTGTGGTGACCCTGCAACCGGACTGGAAGACGCGCCTCTTGTCCGTGCTCAGCAACCCTAATGTGGCTTACATCCTGCTGCTCATTGGGATCTACGGCCTGATCTACGAGTTCTCCAATCCTGGCGCGGTGCTGCCCGGAACAGTCGGCGCCTTGAGCCTGCTGATGGCGCTCTACGCCTTCCAGCTGTTGCCGATCAACTACGCCGGTCTGGCACTCATAGGGTTAGGCTTGGCGCTCATGGTAGCGGAAGCCTTCTCACCCAGCTTCGGTGGGCTGGGGCTCGGCGGCATCGCCGCCTTCGTCTTCGGATCGCTGATTCTGATCGACACCCAGGCGCCAGGCCTCGGCATATCGCTGCCGCTCATCATCGGTTTGGCGCTGATGAGCGCAATCCTGCTCTTCTTCGTCGCGGGGTTGGCGCTGAAGGCGCATCGGCGCCCCATCGTCACCGGCGGCGAGGAGTTGATCGGCGCCACGGGCGCGGCCGTCTCCGGCTTCCCGGGGCGCGGCAGCGTGCACTTGCACGGAGAGATCTGGAGTGCCCGCGCGGATGAGCCGATTGCCACGGGTACCTCGGTCGAAGTCACCGGCCGTGACGGACTCACCCTGATCGTCAAACCCAGCCCCAAGTCCTGAAGGAGAACGCGCATGCCTATTGAGATCTATCTATTTCCTTTGATTCTGGTGGGCGGATTTTTCATCGCCTCCATCCGCATCCTGCGCGAGTATGTCCGCGGCGTCATCTTCACGCTCGGTCGCTTCACCGGCGTCAAGGGCCCCGGCTTCATCCTCGTCATCCCCGGCATCCAGAACATGGTGCGGGTGGATCTCCGGGTTCAAGTCATGGACGTGCCCAGCCAGGACGTCATCTCACGCGACAACGTGTCGGTCAAAGTCAATGCGGTGGTCTATTTCCGTGTCGTCGACCCCGAGCGGGCCATCATTCAAGTCGAGGACTACCGCATGGCGACGAGCCAGCTGGCACAAACCACGCTCCGCTCCGTGCTCGGTCAGCATGAACTCGACGAGATGCTGGCCGAGCGCGAGAAGCTCAACGACGACATTCGGCAGATTCTCGATACACAGACGGATGCCTGGGGCATCAAGGTCGCGAACGTCGAGATCAAGCACGTCGACCTGGACGAGTCGATGATCCGCGCCATCGCCCAGCAGGCCGAGGCGGAGCGCTCAAGACGCGCCAAGGTGATTCACGCGGAAGGCGAGCAACAGGCGGCGGAGAAGCTGATGCAGGCGGCACGGACGCTCTCGCAGCAGCCCCAGGCGATTCAGCTGCGCTTTCTCGAGACGCTGACGGCGATCGCCGGGGATCGCACATCGACCATCGTCTTCCCGCTGCCGATGGATCTGATTACGCCGCTCCTGAAGCAGGCGGAGGCGAAAGCGAAGGGCGACTGAGCACGCAAGCGCGCCCTCCAGGTCGCGCTGAAGCGGACGACCTTAGAAAGTGACCATCAACAACTTCCCCCCTTTCGCAAAGGGGGGCTAGGGGGGATTTCGGGCGGCATCGCTCGCATCGGGAAACAATTTATGGACACTTGCTTAGTGAATGGGTGCAACGCCGAACAGCGCGTGGTGCAGCCAGAAGATAAAGAGCACATAGAGCACCAGTCCGCCGACAACGGCAATGGCGTCATTCACCTTGCTCGGCGGGGCGCCCTGAACCGGCGGTCCCGCCCGCCGCTTGAGCGAGATGCGGTCCGCCACGGCCCAAGCCAGGAAGGAGCCGAAGAGCAGCACATCGCCGAGGTTGCCGTTGGCGAGCAGGTGAGCCAGGGCCCAGATCTTCACGGCCAGGAGCATGGGATGTTTCACCGCCGACTGGATACGGCCCGGAAGATAGGCCGCGAAGAGGAAGGTGAAGACCGGCAGCATCAGCAGGAGCGTGATGTGCTTCATCCAGGTCGGGGGATCGTAGAGGACGATGGGCGCGTCGCGTGTCGCATCGTAACCGTTGACGATGAGCACGAATCCAACGAGCGAAAAGATCGCGTAGACGCCTTGCCAAGCGGGTACGCCGAAGCGCTCGACGACGCTGGTCCGAAGTCCGGGCTTGACGATGGAGATTGAATGCGTCCCGAGGAAAAGGATCAGTCCAAGAATCAGTAAGGCCATCCGAACGACTCCTAATCGTGATTTATTGAAAGCTCGGCCGAGCATCGTCCATGGGTCGCACGGCGACCTGGGAACGCAGCCCTCGGCGTGACGCGGCCTGATCGCGGCGGGGCGCCGCTCCCACTCACCGAGCGGCTGGCTCGAGTCGATGATAAAGGGCCTCGGCGACATTCGCGCCGGGGCGAGCGAGTTCAGGCGCCCTCGGCCGCAAGACCCGCAAGCTGGTTAGCCACCGCTCAGCGTTTTAGGTGCTTGGCCAGAAAGGCGTCCAAGGCATTGCCGAATGCCTGCCGGTCCCCCGCGCTCAAGGCTGGCGGGCCTCCGGTCTGCACGCCGCTCGCGCGCAGCGTCTCCATGAAGTCCCGCATGTTGAGCCGTTCACGGATGTTCTCTTTGGTATAGATCTCGCCGCGTGGATTCAAGGCGTGACCCTCCTTGGCGATGACCTCGGCGGCGAGCGGGATGTCGGCCGTGATCACCAAATCGCCAGGCTCCAGCCGCTTGACGATCTCGTTGTCCGCCACGTCGAAGCCCGCCGAGACCTGTATCGCGCGGATGTGGCGCGAGGGCGGCAGACTCATGGGCTGATTCGCCACCAGCGTCAGCGCTACACTGAGGCGCTCCGCGGCACGAAAGAGGATGTCTTTGACTACCCGTGGGCAGGCGTCGGCATCGACCCAGATGTGCATTCGGCCTCCTGAGCCAGGATCCAGGGCTTGACGACCACCGCCCAGAGACAGGCGTCTTCTTCCAGCCATTCACGGGCCTGCTGGTCCGTCACCGGGCAGATTCCACCGGCTGAGCGCTCGGCCCGAATCCTTTCGGCATCATCCTTGGTCATGGCCATGGCGATGTCGACCAGATCGAGGCCGGGCCGCACCCAGAGCACCACCCCTTGGGCGAAGAAGCGCTGGAGTTCGGTCCAGCGGATCTTGGCGGTCTCTTGATTGAGCTTGGCACGCTGCAGATCGTCGGAGACGTCAATCGGCTCCATTCGGCTCGTCCGCCTCTGGCTCGACCTCGATCGGCGTCTCGACATCCGCTTCCAGCGTCTCGACCGGGTCCGACTCATGCACCAGGATGAGCCCCGCGAGGGGCGGCAAGGACACCATCAGCGAGTGTGGTCGTCCCATCCAGCTTACGGGCTCGGATTCGAGTCCGCCTTGGTTGCCCACATTGCTGCCGCCGTAGAGTTCCGCGTCGGAGTTGACTGCCTCGCGATAGAAGCCCTGCGCCGGCACACCAATGCGGTAGTTCACGCGCGGTACCGGGGTAAAGTTGAACACGGCGACGATCATCTCCTTGCCCGACTTGGACTTGCGAATGTAGCTCAGGACAGACTGCGAGCTGTCGTGGCAGTCGATCCACTCGAAGCCGGCTGCCTCGAAATCCACTTCGTGCAAGGCGGGCACGCCCTTGTAGAGCCGATTGAGGTCCGAGACGAGTTGCTGCAGCCCTTGATGCTGCGGCCGCTCAAGAAGCTCCCAGTCCAGGGAGGCCGCAAAGTTCCACTCCTGGCCCTGGCCGAACTCGCAGCCCTGGAACAAGAGCTTCTTGCCGGGGTAGCTGAACATGAAGGTGTAGAGCAGGCGCAGACTGGCAAACTTCTGCCAGGCGTCACCCGGCATCTTGTCCAGCATCGACTGCTTACCGTGCACCACCTCGTCGTGCGAAAAGGGCAGCACGAAGTTCTCAGTGAAGGCGTAGAGCAGCCCGAAGGTCAGCAGGTCGTGATGGAAATGCCGATAGATGGGATCCTTCTGCATGTATGACAGGGTGTCGTGCATCCAGCCCATGTTCCATTTCATGCTGAAGCCGAGGCCGCCGAGATAGGTCGGCCGGGAGACCGCCGGCCAGGAGGTGGACTCCTCCGCGATCATCAGGGTGCCGGGATACTGCTCATGGGTGACCAAGTTCAGCTCGCGAATGAAATCGACGGCCTCGAGATTCTCGTTCCCACCGTACTTGTTCGGGATCCACTCGCCGGCGTTGCGCGAGTAATCGAGGTAGAGCATGGAGGCGACCGCGTCCACACGCAGGCCATCGATGTGGAACTCCTCGAGCCAGTAGAGCGCGCTCGAGAGGAGGAAGTTCTTCACCTCGTTGCGGCCGAAGTTGAAGATCAGCGTGCCCCAGTCCTTGTGCTCACCCATCCGCGGATCGGCGTGCTCGTAGAGCGCCGTGCCGTCGAAGCGTGCTAGGGCGTAGGCATCTTTCGGGAAGTGGGCCGGCACCCAGTCCAGCAGGACACCGATTCCCTGGCAGTGCATGTAATCGACGAAGAAACGAAAATCGTCCGGGCTGCCGAAGCGAGCCGTCGGGGCGAAATAGCCCGTGCACTGATAGCCCCAAGAGGCGTCGAGCGGATGCTCCGTGACGGGCAGCAGCTCGATGTGGGTGAAGCCCAACTTGAGTGCGTAGTCAGCAATCTCCTTGGCGAGGATGCGATAGTTGACGAAGTTGCCGTTCTCGTCGCGCCGCCAAGAGCCGAGATGCACCTCGTAGACGGACATCGGCCTGTGCTGCCAGCTGGAATCCTTGCGCGCCGCCATCCAGTCTTCATCCGACCAGCGAAACTCACTTACCGCAGCCAAGATACCGGCTGTCTGAGGACGCTCTTGGAAGGCCTGGGCGTAGGGATCGATCTTGATATGGATGTGCGACGCGCGGTCACGGATTTCGTACTTGTAGTAGCCGCCGGGCTCCAGGCCCGGAATGAAGAGTTCCCAAACGCCGGATCCGCCGCGCACGCGCATCGGATAGGTGCGTCCGTCCCAGGCATTGAAGTCGCCGACCACGCTCACCCGCTCTGCGTTGGGCGCCCAGACCGCGAACTGGATACCCGAGACGCCGTCGACCTCGTGGTAGTGGGAGCCGAGAACCCGATAGGCGTGCCAGTGGCGACCCTCACCCAAAAGGTGGAGATCGAAATCCGACAGGACCGGTGGGAAGCAGTAAGCGTCGTAAGTCTGATGAACCGCGCCGGCGCCATCCGTCCACTCGATCTGGTAGCGCTCCGGAACCTTGGCGGAATCTGCTTCACCAATGAAGAAATCCGAGCCCTCGAGCCGCTCCAACGGCAGATTCGCCTCGACCAGGCGGGCAGTCTCGGCCAAGGGTAGGAAGATGCGAACCACGGCTTTGCCGCCTTCCTCGTGCCGACCCAGCACTGCGAAGGGGTCGTGGTGACGCGCCTCAATGATGGGTAGAAGGGAATCTGGGAGCTTGGATGCCGAGCCAGTTGTGGTTGCCATCTGTAAAGTGTCTACCTCGTGCTATCGGCGGGGCCGACACGCCGGACGCGCTGACGATCGCCTGATGTGGATTCGGGTAAGTATGAATCGCGCGGGGCCTTGGAATACGATGGCGCCGGCGCGCTGAGGGAGGGGGGCCTGGTCTAGCCTCTCCTGGACCTCCGGTCTTCTGGAATTCTTTGCGTTCACGACTACATTGATGTCGAAAGCGCGGAATTCGACCCTAATCTTCCCGCGCCCGACCCCATCCGAGGGGTTGGAATACGTGTTGATGGTACCATAAGGGCGATCTGATCAACCCCGCAGTGTCGTCTCCGACAGGAGGATTTATGCCCCAATCCAACCCCAGGTTCATCAGCCGCCTGACTCGCAACACCCTGGCGCTGATCCTAGCCGGGGGACGGGGATCTCGGCTCAAGCATTTGACCGCTTGGCGCTCCAAGCCCGCAGTTCCCTTCGGCGGGAAATTTCGCATCATCGACTTTCCCTTGTCGAACTGCCTCAACTCCGGGATCCGACGCATCGGGGTACTGACGCAATACAAGGCCCATTCATTGATTCTGCACATCCAGAAGGGCTGGGGGTTTCTGCGGGGTGAGTTCGGCGAGTTCGTGGAGCTGTGGCCCGCTCAGCAACGCGTTGCCGAGACGGCTTGGTATGCCGGCACTGCGGATGCCGTCTTCCAGAATCTCGACATCATTCGTGCCCACAACCCGGAATACATCCTAGTGCTGGCGGGTGATCACATCTACAAGATGGATTACGGGGCGATGATTGCCTATCACGTCGAGAGCGGCGCCGACATGACAGTGGGTTGCCTGGAGGTCGAGGCAGAGCGCGCACGCGACTTCGGCGTCATGTCCGTCGACGCGGATCAACGGGTCACGAATTTCGCGGAAAAGCCTGACAATCCAGAACCCATTCCGGGCACGACGGACCGCTGTCTGGCATCCATGGGAATCTACGTCTTCAATCGCGGCTTCCTGTTCGAGCAGTTGTTCAAGGACGCCGATACGCCAAGCTCCAGTCATGACTTCGGCAAAGACGTCATCCCCAATGTGATTCGCATGTACCGGGTGATGGCATACACCTTCAGGGACCCGCGCAGCGGGGATCAAGCCTATTGGCGCGATGTCGGCACCCTAGACGCCTTCTGGGAGGCCAATCTCGAGCTGATCGGCATCACACCACCGCTGAATCTCTACGACAAGAATTGGCCAATCTGGACCTACCAGGAGCAGCTGCCGCCGGCCAAATTCGTGTTCGACGATGACGACAGACGCGGCATGGCGGTGGACTCCATGGTCTCCGGTGGCTGCATCATCTCCGGGGCGGTCGTGCGTCATTCGCTGCTGTTTTCCAACGTCCGCGTCAACTCCTATGCGAGCGTCGAGGATTCCGTGATCCTGCCCGATGTCAGCATCGGGCGGAACTGTGTGATCCGCAACGCGGTCGTAGATCGCTTCTGCCAGCTGGAGGAAGGCACGCAGATCGGCGTGAACCCTGAGGCCGATCGCCGTGCCGGATTCTATGTGAGCGAGCAGGGCATCACGCTCGTGACCCCCGAGATGCTTGGCCAAGACGCTAACCACGTTCGCTGAGGGCGCCTTGCATGCAGATTACCCTGAATGGAACGCCACGCGAGGTCGCCGACGGGACACGCATGGCCGAGCTGGTCGAGGACCTCTCACTCGGCGGCCAGCGTTTTGCGGTCGAGGTCAATGCCGAACTCGTCCCACGCAGTCGTTTCGCCGAGCACCAGCTGAGTCCGAACGACAAAGTGGAGATCATCCAGGCCGTCGGCGGTGGTTGACCACTGCAACCCCTTCACCCGGAATTCACTCACTAGCACCTGCCACAGAGATTCATGTCTACAGAGAACCAGAGTCACGATCGCCTCATCATCGCCGGCAAGGAATACCATTCGCGCCTGCTCGTCGGTACGGGTAAATACAAGGACATGGACGAAACCGCCCGCGCCATCGAGGCCAGCGGCGCGGAGATCGTGACCGTCGCCGTGCGCCGCACCAATCTCGGCCAGAACCCCGGAGAGCCGAACATCCTCGACGTGCTCTCGCCCGAACGCTACACCATCTTGCCGAATACCGCCGGCTGCTATGACGCGGAGACGGCGGTGCGCACCTGTCGCCTCGCGCGCGAGCTGCTCGACGGTCACAACCTGGTGAAGCTCGAGGTCTTGGGTGACGAGAAAACCCTCTTTCCCGACGTCATGGCGACGCTCAAGGCGGCGGAAGAGCTGGTCAAGGATGGCTTCGACGTCATGGTCTACACCAATGACGACCCCATCGTCGCGCGCGAGCTGGAGGCCATTGGCTGTATCGCCGTCATGCCGCTCGCGGCACCGATTGGATCCGGCCTCGGCATTCGCAATCCGCTCAACATCCTGACCATCGTCGAGAATGCCAAGGTGCCAGTCTTGGTAGACGCCGGCGTCGGCACGGCCTCCGACGCGGCGGAAGCCATGGAGCTTGGCTGCGACGGCGTACTCATGAATACCGCCATCGCCGCGGCCAAGGATCCCGTGCTCATGGCCAGCGCGATGCGCAAGGCGATCGAGGCCGGCCGTGAGGCCTTCCAAGCGGGCCGCATGCCGGCAAAGCGGTTTGCCTCCGCCTCGTCGCCGATCGAGGGACTTTTCTTCTAGGGCGCTTGCCGATGAATCCGGCTGGGAGCCGATCTCCGGCGTTGATCATCGGATCGCCCAGTCGGCTGAGTCGGCATCGGGCATCGTTCAGGCAAGGCGACGTAGGAGCGGCGCCCCATCGCGGCGGGGCGCCGCTCCCACCGATCGCGCGGTTGGACCGAAGGATGATCGAGAGCCGATCTCCCAGCCGCACGCTCAAAACAAAATCGTCCCCGATCAAGCCGTGCTCCTGGGCGATTGATCCGAGATTCTGCGGTTGAAACCGCAAAGACACTTCCTCCTAGGGGATAGACCGATCCTGGCGAAAAACGTCAAGATTCTCCTTGAACTGCGTGCTCTTCGCGGTTGAAGTCTTCCTTTGTTGATAGACCTGCCGCCTGCCTGCGCATTTTCGAACCTTCGGCGTCAGGGCCCCACCCGACGGCCGATTCACACCACCTGGACGAACTGAGACTTGGACGCGCACTCGACCGACAAGACCCCCAATCGACGCCCGGTGCGCAGCTTTGTGCTGCGCGAGGGCCGTCTTACCCCCGCGCAAGACCGCGCCTTCCGCGAGCTTTGGCCGCTCCACGGGGTGGATTGGACGCCGGGCGCGCAGATCGACTTCGCAGCCACCTTCGGCAGTGAAAAGCCGGTCGTCCTGGAGATCGGCTTTGGCAACGGGGACTCCCTCGCCGAGATGGCCGCCGCGGATCTGAATCGAAACTGGCTCGGCATCGAGGTGCATCGCCCCGGAGTCGGTCATCTGTTGCTCGAGATCGAGCGCAGAGGACTGAGCAACCTCAAAGTCATGCGTCATGATGCGGTCGAGGTGCTGACGCAGGGCATCGCAGCGGCCAGTCTAGACGCGGTCCAGCTCTTCTTCCCGGACCCCTGGCCCAAGCGCCGGCACCACAAGCGCCGCATCCTAAGCCCGCAACTGATCCAGTTGCTCGCCAAGGTGATCCGGCCGGGCGGCGTCTTTCACGCCGCGACGGATTGGGAGCCTTACGCCGAGCAGATGCTCGAGATTCTGGACAGTGCGACCGACTGCTTCGAGAGTACGGCTGGCGTCGGGCGCTACGCGCCTCGGCCAGCGACGCGGCCACTGACCAAGTTCGAGCAGCGCGGCGAGCGTCTCGGCCATCCGGTTCACGATCTCCTCTATCGGCGTCGCTAATGGCCTCGCTAAGGCTCGAGGCCATTGGCCATCTGTTCATGAAGCCAGTCGACCTCGAAATCGACGCCGGCGAGCTGGTCTTTCTCTCTGGCCCCTCCGGCTCGGGCAAGAGTCTGCTGCTGCGCGCCGTCGCGGATCTTGATCCCCACCAAGGGGAGGCGTGGCTCGGGAGTGAGTCCAGATCCGGGCTGAGCCCGCCGGTCTGGCGCCGTCGCGTTGGCCTCTTGCCCGCGGAGTCCTTTTGGTGGGCCGAGCGCGTTGGTGAGCATCTGCCTGGAGGCGACGCGGAGACAGCCAAGTCGAAGGAGCGGCTCAGCGATTGGCTAGCGCAACTTGGCTTCGATCTCGATGTGCTCGACTGGGAGGTGGCGCGACTCTCGACCGGCGAACGTCAGCGGCTTGCCTTGATCCGTCTGCTCACCCAGAACCCCGAGGCGCTGCTGCTAGACGAGGCCACGGCCAACCTCGACCCAGCCAACCGCGATCAGGTCGAGCGGCTCATCCATGACTACCGACGCTCCGCGACGGCAGCAGTGCTCTGGGTGAGTCACGACCCCGCGCAGCGCCAACGCTTGGCGACCCGCGCCTATGTCATCCAGGATGGCGCCTTGGTGTCAGAGCCATGACGATGATCCACCTCAGCCCTTGGGATCTGGGCGTCGCCTCGATCCTCATCTTTCTGCTCGCCGGCATGTCGTGGCGGCTGAAGCTCGGCGTCGAGCGGCGCGTGCTGGTCGCCGCGGCCCGCAGCGCCGTTCAGCTCACCCTGGTCGGAATGGTGCTGAAGCTGCTGTTTGCGCAGACCAACCTGGCGCTGATCGGACTCATGGCGCTCGTGATGCTCTCGGTCGCCGGCTTCGAGGTCATGCAGCGCCAGAAGCGACGCTACCGAGGCGGCTGGGGATACGGAATTGGGGCCTTCTCCATGTTCCTGTCGTCCTTCAGCGTGACCCTGATGGCCCTGACGGTCGTCATTGGTGTTGAGCCTTGGTACCAACCTCAGTACCTCATCCCCTTGCTCGGCATGATGCTCGGTAACACCATGAACGGTGTGGCGATCGCGCTCGACAACCTCACGCGTCATGCCTGGGAGTCACGCGGGAAGATCGAGGCTCGCTTGCTCAGTGGTCAGGGCTGGGAGACCGCGATCCAAGACATTCGCCGCGACGCCCTACGCTCCGGCCTCATCCCCATCGTGAACGCCATGGGCACGGCGGGCCTGGTCAGTCTACCCGGCATGATGACGGGGCAGATTCTCGCCGGCAGTCCACCCATGGAGGCCGCAAAGTATCAGCTCCTGATCATGTTCCTGATCTCTGGAGGGACCGGGCTGGGCTCCATGGCGGCGGTCTGGCTGGGCTCCCGCCGGCTCTTCGACGACCGACAACGCCTGAGGCTCGATCGGCTCATGAGCGGATCCCGAGACTAGCGAGAAAGCGGGCATCTCGACAGACCAGAGGACGTCCTCGAATGTTTCCTCGAACAGCGGAGTGATGTCGTTACCGCTGCGATTCTTCAGTATGGAAACGTCCATCATGGCGGCGATCTCGGGCGGCGCGAAGCCCTCGAAGGAAGCGCAGGGGGAACAGCCCTAGAACTTCACAGATAAATCTGCCCGCTTTTGGCCGGAGGGTGAGGCCAAAGGCAAGGCCCCGATAGGCTGTGCTTCTACGCCAAGAGAAGCGGCCTCACCTCCATGCAAGGTCGCCTCGGCCTATCGCCGGAAGATCTCAGTCGGCCCAGAGGGCATCGAGCGCCAAGGGCTCGGCCGCCACCGTCGCATCATCGACGAAGCTCGCCAGTAAAACCCATTGTTCGTCCCTGAGTTTGAATGCCTCCAACGTCTTTGCGCTGGGGTCGACCAGCCAGCAGTAAGGGATGCCGTTGGCCGCATAGAGCGGCAGCTTGATCATTCGATCCATCCGTGCCGTCGAGGGCGAGAGCACCTCGCAGACCCAATCTGGCGTCATCTCGATCCAGGCGGTTTCCGGAAGCTGTGGCAGCCGCTCGCGACGCCAGCCCGCGAGATCGGGCACCAATATATCGGTGCCCAGGTGCAGCTCCGGCTCATCCAAGATCCACCAGCCGCCCGGGCCTCCGCGATTGCGCTGAAAGGGGTTTCCGATCTCCATTCCGATGGCGGAAGCTGCGAGAGCGTGGCGAGGGGCTGGGCGCGGATGCCTGTGCAGCTCGCCGTCGATGATCTCCCCGACCAACGTAGCTGGGAGCGAGAAGAGATCGGCGTATTCCGCCGGGCGTTCCTGTGGACGATGCATAGCGGCGTGGTTTGAAGTGGATAGGCGAAAGGCGTTGGTCTGGATGCTGCGCTGAACGCCATTGCCACCGCAAACCGCGACTCGCCGCTTTGACCCTGCCCAGCGTCGCGAACTGGCCAAAAATCTGGGTGGTTTATCGGCAATTCCGGGATGTCGGCAGGAGATCCCCGCTGACACCATCGATGGGCCGGTCATCGCTAAGAAAGTGACCATCAACAACTTCCCCCCTTTCGCAAAGGGGGGCTAGGGGGGATTTCGGGCGGGATCGCTCGTATCGGGAAACAATTAATGGGCGCTTTCTAACGACGGAGGGAGCCCGCAGGCTCCCTCAAACATCCCTGAGACCAAGAGGTCTAACGACGCCTTAGGCGTGGTACTGCCGGCTTAGCTCGTGGACTGCCGCGACCATGGCGCCCGCATGCTCTGGATTGACATCCGGGGTGATGCCGTGGCCGAGGTTGAAGACGTGCCCGTTGCCCTTGCCGTAGCTCGCAAGGACGCGCGCGACCTCTTCGCGGATGCGCTCGGGTGAGGCGTAAAGCGTACAAGGATCCAGGTTGCCCTGGAGCGCGACGCGGTCCTCGACCAGGCGACGCGCATCGGCCAAATCGGTCGTCCAATCGACGCCCAAGGCGTCACAGCCCGTCTTGGCCATGTCGCCGAGCCACTGTCCGCCGTTCTTGGTGAAGAGGATGATCGGCACGCGACGGCCCTCGGCCTCACGGGTCAGGCCCTCGACGACGCGCTGCATGTAGGCGAGCGAGAACTCACGATAGTTCGCGGGTGCCAGTGCGCCGCCCCAGGTATCGAAAATCATCGCTGCCTGAGCGCCTCGCGCGATCTGCGCGTTCAAATAGGACGTGACGGAATCGGCGGTCTTGGCCAGCAGCTTATGCAGCAGGTCAGGACGATCGAACATCATTCCCTTGGTATGCGAGAAGTTTTTCGCGCCCCCGCCTTCGACCATGTAGGTCGCCAGCGTCCAGGGACTGCCGGAGAAGCCGATCAGCGGCACCCGACCATTGAGTTCACGCCGAATGGTCGAGACGGCATCCATGACGTACTTCAGCTCGCCTTCCGGATCCGGAATGCCGATACGGTCGACGTCCGCGGCCGTGCGGACGGGGCGCTCGAAGTGCGGCCCTTCACCTTCGGCGAAGTAGAGCCCCAGTCCCATCGCGTCCGGCACGGTCAGGATGTCCGAGAAGAGGATGGCTGCATCCAAGGGGAAGCGATCGAGCGGCTGAATGGTGACCTCGCAAGCCAGCTCCGGATTCTTGCAGAGCTCCATGAAACTACCTGCCTTCGCGCGCGTGGCGCGGTACTCCGGTAGGTAGCGGCCAGCCTGGCGCATCATCCAAACCGGAGTGTAGTCAACGGGTTCGCGCATCAGGGCGCGGAGGAAGGTGTCATTGGTCAACTGGGTCATGAGGCAGTGCCCGATCTGAAGGTTGTGAATGTCCACGACTGGTCGAGCCAGCCATTCTACTACGGTGGGGTGGAAGCTTGCGCGTCCGCAGAGGGTAAAGAGATGAGGCCGAGGCTATCTAGCGCTGAGCAGCGCTCGCCCCTGAGTTGTGATGCTTATATAAATCAGTGACTTGCGGACATCAATAAGCTGTTGATAAGCAGGCTGCTAGAGCTGTGGATACTTTGTGGGTCAAATTCGACGGTAAACTTGACCACGGCTTATCCACAGATTCGAGCAAGCGAGAAAATCTTTCAAGTGCTGGATAAAAATAACATTTTTGGAGATTTCGATTTATCCACAGGCCTTATTACTATTATTCTTTCTTAACTTAATTTGTATAGAAAGGGCCAACACTCGGAACGAGCCGAGCGAGGCCCGGAGACGGATGTGGCTGGGGTGGTCTGGACAAGATTGCTAGAATCCCCGGGATGGACGTTTCCCATCTGCTCGATTCACTCAACGACGCCCAACGCGACGCCGTGTCCGCCGAGGCGGGAACCTTGCTTGTGCTTGCCGGGGCGGGCTCAGGTAAGACACGGGTGCTGGTGCATCGCATCGCCTGGTTGCTCCAGGTTGAGCGCATACCACCCTGGTCGATTCTGGCGGTTACTTTCACCAACAAGGCCGCGCGCGAGATGCGCGGGCGTATCGAGGAGATTCTGGGCGCGCCTGTCGGCGGGATGTGGGTGGGCACCTTCCACGGTCTGGCGCACCGTTTCCTCCGTGCGCATTGGCAAGATGCCAACCTGCCTCAGCACTTCCAGATTCTGGACGCGGACGATCAATTCCGCGCGATCAAGCGCGTCTTGAAGGCGATGGAACTGGATGAGTCGCGCTATCCACCGCGTCAGGTCCAGGGCTTCATCAACAAACAGAAGGACGAAGGCCTGCGGCCGCAGCACTTGGATGGCGGCGGCGATTTCTTCATGGAGAAGATGATCGCGGCCTATCAGGAATACGAAAGGGTTCGGATCCGGGGCGGTCTGCTGGACTTCGCGGATCTGCTCCTCTGCTCACTCGAGTTGCTGCGGGATCGACCAGACATCCTGCATCACTACGAGCAACGCTTTCGTCACATCCTGGTCGACGAGTTTCAAGACACCAACGCCATCCAATATGCCTGGCTGCGGCTCTTGGCTGGCCGCAACGATAAACTCTTCGCCGTGGGCGACGACGACCAGTCGATCTATGGCTGGCGGGGTGCCCGCGTCGAGAACATCCAGTCCTTCCAGAAGGATTACCCAAGCACACGCATCATCAGGCTGGAGCAGAACTATCGCTCGACGGGCAACATTCTGGCGGCGGCCAATGCCTTGATCGCGAACAACCCGTCGCGGCTGGGCAAGAACCTTTGGACGGACGACACCGCAGGCGATCCCATCCGTCGCTACACGGCCTTCAACGAGGTGGACGAGGCGCGCTTCGTCATCGAGCGGATTCGAGGCTTCGTGCAGGATGAGGGCTATCGGCGCGACGAGTGCGCCATCCTCTATCGAACCACCGCGCAGTCGCGGCTCTTCGAGGAGGCCTTGATTCAGGCGCAAATCCCCTATCGCGTCTACGGCGGTCTACGCTTCTTCGAGCGTGCCGAGATCCGTGACGCACTCGCCTATCTGCGCCTGCTGTCCAATCCGAGTGACGATGCCGCCTTCGAGCGCGTGGTGAATACGCCGACGCGTGGGATTGGCGACAGAACGCTCGAACTGCTGCGTCAGCAGGCGCGTGAGGCGCAGGTCTCCCTGTGGCAGGCCGCCCAGGATCTCAGCATCACCGGGGCTTTGGGCGCGCGTGCGAGCGGGGCGCTGCGAAAGTTCATCGATCTCGTCCTGGGGCTGCAAGAAGTCGCCGGAGATCTTGCGCTTGCCGAAGTCACGAACCGCATGGTGAAGACCGTCGGGTTGCCGGAGCACTATCAGAAAAACAAGGATGGCAAGGGCCAGGACCGCATCGAAAACCTGGAGCAGTTGGTGGATACGGTCGCGCGCTTCGAGGAGGAGCTGGAGGAGGAGGAAGGCGATCCGCTCGGGGCCTTTCTAGCCCATGCGGCCCTGGAGGCCGGGGAGACTCAGGCCGATCAGTTCGAAGACGGCGTTCAGCTCATGACGCTGCATAGCGCCAAGGGGCTGGAGTTCCCCATTGTCTTTCTATCGGGTCTGGAAGAAGGACTCTTTCCGCATAGCTTGTCGGCCGAGGATCCGGACCGGCTCGAAGAAGAGCGCCGACTCTGTTATGTCGGCATGACCCGCGCGATGCAGCAGCTCTACCTGAGCCATGCCGAGAGCCGCAGGCTCTATGGTCGGGAGGACTATCCGGCACCCTCGCGGTTCTTGCGAGAGATCCCGCCCGAGTTGGTCGAGGAGGTGCGTGGCGGCGGGATTAGGCGCCGAACGACCGGGTCATCCACCGCGACGGGCAATTTCTCCGGAGCCGCGGCGCCGGAGGGCTTTCAGCTCGGCCAGCGTGTCCGTCATGCAAAGTTCGGCGAGGGTGTCGTACTGAACAGCGAGGGGCGCGGCGCGCAGGCGCGCATCCAGATCAATTTCCAGGATGTCGGCGCCAAGTGGTTGGTGCTTGCCTATGCACGCCTGGAGGCCGCCGACTGAGCCCAAAAGCGCGATGCGAGGTTTCCGCGACTGTGGTCGCGCTGAATTCCGCCCTACAATAGCGAAAACTAGCAACCCTGCGGCGCCAGCCTAGCCATGTCTGAATCAGAAAGCTTCGAAGATCTTCTCAATCAGTTCGACCAAGCCCACCCACAGGTGAGTCAAGGTGAGCCCAAGGTCGGTGACAAGGTCACGGGGACCTTGATCGCCATCGGCGAGGAATATGCCTTTGTCGACCTCGGTGCGAAATCAGAGGGTCGCTTGGAACTCAGCGCGCTCAAGGACGCCGAGGGCCAGCTCAAGCATGGGGTCGGCGATTTGATCGAGAGCCATGTCACGGGGAAGGACGAAGAAAGCGGGATGTTGCTGCTCGGCAGCCAGCACGGCCACAAGTATCACGGCCTTGAAGAGGTCGAGCGCGCCTATCGCCAGGGGCTGCCTGTCCAAGGCCAGGTGACCGGGGCGGTCAAGGGCGGTGTCGAGGTCCAGGTCGCCGGCATGCGGGCGTTTTGTCCGGCGTCTCAGGTCGACATCCGTTTCGTCGAGGATCTCTCTGAATTCGTCGGCCAGCGGCTGGACTTCCGCGTAACCAAGCTCGAGGGCGGACGTCGGCCGAATCTGGTCGTCTCACGGCGTGCGCTTCTGGAGGAAGCGCAGCAGCGCAAGGCCGAGGAGACCCGTGCCACGCTCAAGGAAGGCGCTGTCTTGACCGGCACCGTGAGTTCGCTCAAGGACTATGGCGCCTTCGTCGATATTGGCGGCCTGGAGGGCATGATTCACATCAGCGAGCTGGCCTTCGGACACGTCAAGCACCCAAAGGAGATTCTTCAGGTCGGACAGGCCGTCGAGGTGAGCGTGCTGCGCATCGAGCCGCCGAGCGATGCCAAGAAGCGCGAGAAGATCGCGCTCTCGATTCGCGCGCTGAGCCGCGATCCCTGGCTGGACGCTATCGAGGCCTTTCCGGTCGGGACACGCACCCAGGGAAAGGTGGTCAGACTCCAGCCCTTCGGTGCCTTTATCGAGCTGTCGCCTGGCGTCGATGGCTTGGCCCATATCAGCGAGCTGGGCGCGGAGAAGCGCATCAACCATCCGAGCGACATTCTCAGGGAAGGTGATCTTGTCGAGGCCAGTGTCATCGGTATCGATGTCGAGCGGCACCGCATCAGTTTGTCGCTCGATGAGACACGCGCGGCCGAGTCGGCCGCGGCGGAGACCCTGAAGCAAGCCAAGTCCGCCAATGGTGGCGCGGAGAAATCAATGGGGAGCTTCGGCGAGCTGTTGAAAGAGACCATCAACAAGGGACGCTGAGCCGCGACCTGCCAGGGACTTTGCGGCGCACGTCGTTCTCACGTCGAGAGTCTTTCTGGCTGCTAGAGTGCCCTGGGATGAATCTGCCTGAGCCCGCCGTCGAGCGCCGAGCGCCGCCGCTCTCGCTCTACGTCCATCTCCCCTGGTGTATCAGCAAGTGTCCCTACTGCGATTTCAACTCGCACGCGTTGGGCGGGACCACACCTTTCGACCCTTACGTCGACCGGCTCATCGCGGATCTCGAGGCGGATCTTGACCGCTTCGGGGTTTCCAGGCCGCTGCAATCCATCTTCATCGGCGGTGGAACCCCGAGTCTCTTTCCAGGCAAGGCGATTCATCGACTGCTTGCTGGCATTGCAGCGCGGATCGAGCTTGCAGCGGATGCCGAGGTGACCCTTGAGGCCAACCCTGGCGCCGCGGATGCTGGCCGTTTCGCCGCCTACCGCGAAGCCGGTGTCAATCGCTTGTCGATCGGCGTCCAGAGCCTTTCGGCGAGTCACCTCGAGCGTCTGGGGCGCATTCATGACCCGACCGAGGCGTGTGCGGCGGTTCGCATGGCACGCACGGCCGGCTTCGACAATCTCAATCTGGACTTCATGTTCGGCCTCCCCGGTCAGTTGCTTCAGGCAGCGGCCGAGGATTTGGATCGGCTGATCGCCTTGGAGCCTGAGCATCTCTCTTACTATCAGCTGACATTGGAGCCCAATACCCGATTCTTTGCGCATCCACCGCAAATGCCGGACGTTGATCTTGCGGCGGACATTGGTGAGCAGGGCGCGGAGCTATTGGGCGCGGCAGGCTATGGACGCTACGAGGTCTCCGCCTATGCACGACCAGGCCGCTGCTGTCGACACAACCTGGGCTACTGGCGTTTCGGGGACTATCTGGGAATCGGCGCTGGCGCTCATGGCAAGCTCACCAAGGTCGAGGCGGGAGAGACGGCATTTCGGATCCTGCGAACGGCGAAGCATCGTGATCCCGATCGCTATCTTGGCAAGCACCCCGAAGCACTCATCAGCACCTGCAGGGAACTCTGTGACGCGGACGTCATTTTCGAGTTCGCCCTCAACGCGATGCGCCTTACCTCAGGGTTCGAGCGATCGCTCTTTACGGCGATGACGGGGCTGCCTTGGCTGCGCCTGGAGCCCTACGTGGCCCAGGGTGTGGAGCGAGGCTTGGTGGAACAAGACGGAGATCGCCTTTGCCCGACCCAGCGCGGCCGTGATTTCCTAGACGATTTGGTTGGCTCCTTCTTGAGCCCCCCGACGCCGATGAGTTGACCAGAGGCCTCTTGTCAAGTCGGCATTGAAGTTCTAACACGGCAAATCCGTTCTAACCTGCAGGCGCTGATTGGGCGGCGCGGGGAGCGGAGTTTGCCGTCATGCCCAGATAGT
>NZ_JAAIJR010000054.1 GCF_010915725.1 Thiorhodococcus mannitoliphagus | reverse complement strand
GGGCATGCACGCACGGGTCGCCCAGGAACCTGGGAGGGCTCAGTCGTTCCTTGTCAGTGACGCGGTGCGGGCGCCGCCTAAGAAGCCGCCCGGTGCCGATCGCTTGTGCCTATCTGTAGTCAGGGCTTCTAGCCCTGAGATCGTCAGGCCAAGATGGCCTGACTACAGAGTCAGCTTTGCAGCCGGCCGGAACGATGATCAAGGCTTGCATCGGGAAACAATTGATGGACACTTCTAAAGGATGATCGAGGCACTCAGATCCCGTCGAGCATTCATCCCGCGTGGCGTCGTCACCAGCATTCGTCCACCGTCGCGCCCGCGCCGAGGACGCCTTTGACGCCAGTGTGGGTGAGGGTCAAGGCGCCGCACCTGTCCTGGTTCTGGCCCGCGGTCGCTCGCGGTGTTGCGCGCAGCGTAAAGGTGTTTTGCGTGACTGCTGGGTTGAAGGCAATGTCGTAATACTTTGTTGCCCCGTCCATGGGTGAGGTCGTGAGCGACGTCGGAAACGCAACGGGATTCGATGCTCGGTCTTGATCGTAGCGATAGTTCTCTGTGTAGAAGCGCTCCATCCAATGGGCGCCTTCGAGCAGGACCGCCTTGGCATCCGCGCGTCGTGACTTGCGAATGCTGTCCTGATAAGACGGGTAGGCGATCGTGGCGAGAATGCCCACGATGGCGACCGTGATCATCAACTCGATGAGGGTGAAGCCATCGGCTGACCCAGTACGCGCGCTCTGCCTTGAAGCCATGAGTGTCATGCTGTTGTTCACCTGAGCTGCCGCCAAGATTGCCGACCGCTCGAGCCCGCGCCCTTCTCGCGGATATGCGTGACCGCTCCCGAGGAGCCAGCGGCGATCTTGCACTCGGCATCGCCGCACTCGATGATCGTCGGCGTGCTGATGATGCCAACGTCGCCGGAGGTGGAGACGCCGGATACTGGCACACTATTTCCCGCGTAGCTGCCGAAGTCGTCGGGGTCGAAATTGTCATCGCCGTCGACATCGAGCACGGAGTAGTCGAGTCTGCCGCCGCTCGTCATGTCCATTTCGAGAATCCAGCTGGTTCCTCCTGAGGCGCACACGTCCGTTGCGGGGGTCATCGTCGTGAAGATGGCACGTCCATGCCTTAAGAGGGGGGCACTGACCGCTCGCTCGCCCTCGGCGCCATTTAGGGGTGAAGCCAGATCCATGTACCAGCCGTCTTGGGCGCCCGTGCCCGACCAGGTGATGGCATTGTCAGAGATGATGCGCCAGTCCCTGCCGTTGATCGTCGGTTCGGCCAGGATCTCCTGCATCTGAAGCGTGCTGCGATCCGTCGCGGCCACGTAAGCCGTTGTGGTGCCGTCATCCCTGTCCCAGATTCCGTAGAGGCTCTGGACCTTGGTATCGCTATCATCCGCGACCTCGAAGAACTTGCCGGTGCCGAAGAACAGCATATAGCCGCCTTGCGGGTGCTCGCCGACCTCGGGCGCGGCCGTGATGGGCTGGGGCGTCTCGGTCCCGGCTGATAGGTATCGCGCGCGGAACAGCGGCATGGGCGTGCCGGCGCTTTGAAAGGCGACCTGCCAAGCAGCCGTGCTCGCGTCCGAAAGGTCGAATTTCCAAAGATTGCCGAGCAAGTCGCCGGCGTAGGCGTACTTGATGGTGCGATTGCTATCGGCCACCAGCACCGGGGCGGCGAGGCCGTTCGGCGTCGTCGCGTCGCCAACCCCTGTATCCACCTTCTTGATGATGCTGCCGTCGGACAGCCTGATGACATAGAGCACCGCGCGGTGGTTGTCGCTCTGATAGCCATTGCTCAAGACGACGGCCCATTCGCCGTTCTGCATGCGCCCAATCGCAGGCTGGGCGAGCTGGTTGATCGGATAGCCGAGATCGGCATCGGTCAGCTCCCAGAGAATGTCGGATGCGTCGAAACTGTCCGGGTCCGTGATGTCCAGCGCGTATACCGATCTGCCCCCGGCGCCCATGGTGCCGACCAGGACTGTCTTCCAGCTGCCGCTAAAGTAGGCATCAGCCGCTTGAGGTGAGCCATCGACGAAGTAGCGGTGCGTATAGCCCGGTGCGCTAAGGCCGGCCAGATTGGCCAGGGAGGCATTCGGGACGAAGGCAAACTTCTCGACGCCGCTGGTAGCATCGAAGGCGTGAAGCATGCCGTCGTTCGCGCCGACATAGAGCATCTTGGTGCGCGTCTGATTCGTTTCCTTGAAGGCGAAATAGGTCGACTGTTCGGTCGCCGTCGCGGGCAGATACTCGTAGCCGAAGTTCAAGCTGGCGACATAGGCCGGGCTGGAGTTGACGATATCGCCCAGGATGGATAAACGCTTGCGAAGCGCGCCGCTGGGGACCTCGTTGCTTTGGTCGCCGCGAATCCAATCGAGAACGTCTTCGTCGATGCCCATGCCGGTGAGGGTCGACTGTTGGCCGGCGGTCAGGGAGCCCCAGTCAAGCTCCAGGTTGTCCGTGCCGATTCTGCCGAAAACACTGCGGCTGGCGTGGGCAGGGATCTTGCCCGCTGCGCTGGTATCCCAGACGGCGTGCTCCTCAATGTTGCCGTCGCCGTCCGGGTCATCGATGGATCCGTCGCTCTCCAAGGCGTAAGCCAATAGCTTGCCGGACCAATCGGTACTGTCGAACTTGGCCTGATAGATCAGGGTGTCTGTGCCGATCTTGGTCGAGTTGGAAGCGACTGCCGCAGCGGAGCTTGAAGTGCGGTCAACGATATCCTCGAGGACGTCCGAGAGGTCCTTGGCGAACTGGTCGGGATTCTGCGCGCTGAAAAAGCGCCCGCGGCTATTGAGCGCTGCGTGAAGCAAATCGTCGATCCTTGCCGAGCAATGCCCGCCGGAGCAGTTGATCTCGCTCGTGTCCGGATCCGGCCAGATGATGGGGATCGTGGCGTCGTCGATTGCGTTGTAGGCGTCGGCGGGATCGACGGTTCCGGTGACGCCGAGGCCCACGCCATAGGTCACCATGTGCTGCCAGAAGGCCGGGTCGATCGAGTTGCTGGGCACCTCGTTCGCCAGGGAACCCACGAGGTCGCGATTCCAGTAGTACATCGCAACGTCTGCGAGCGTGTTGGAGCGGTTATCCTGGAATGGCGGCGTGGATGAGTAGGTGTAGGTCTGGCCGCCAGGCCCGGTGATGGTAGCGGCCGCGGTGCTGTCGTTGTCATCGCGCGCGTCTGCGGTCACTGCCTCGTAAGGCGTGCCGCCTGTCCAGTAGCCGTCCGTCATGAGCACCGTGTAGCTCTGGCGGCAGCTCGAGCTGAGGGCGCTGCTGGTGCCGGGGGTGTCTGCCCAGGGGCCCTTGTCATCGCTCCGACTGAAGTACTGGCCTGCGGCGTCCAGGGCGAGCCGAAGCGGGGTGCCATCGGCGGGAATTGGATGCGTGTAGAGGAAGTCGTAGAAGGCGCTGCGGTTGGTTGGGGAAAACGAGCGTACACCTTGGATCACCGCCTTGGAGCTGACCCCGTCGACGGTCGTAGCGGACTCGTTGATGGCCCCGAAGCCGACGCGCGCACTGTTATCCAGGTCGAGGAATGCCTTACCAATCCCGGCGCGAGCGGCCAGTATCCGTGAGCGATAGTAGCTGTACCAGTTGGCGAAATTCTGGATCTCCTCGGCGTAGCTGCAGACGCCTGCGGTGCAGTCGGTGCGGTCTGCACGGCCGTGCCCGGAGTAGCTCGGTGTCGTGGAGCGGATCTCGACACGCGAATAATTGGCCCAAGTCCATTCGCTCCCTGAGTTGTGATGGAAATAAGTTGCTGTCCAGAAGTCGCTCTTCGGTAATGCGGTGGTTGTCGCGTAGCAGCCGCTCGCATTACAGCTGCGCCAATTCGTGGTGCCTGTGCTGAGGTTCTGAAGATTGGATGTGAGGTCGCGACAGTAGGCTTCTCCGCTTCCAGGGCGCTCCGGATTGTGCAGGGCACAGCTCGGGCTGGCGTTGGGATACGAGGATCCATCGTATCTCTTCCAGGGTTCGTAGGTGATCGCTGGATTGTAGTAGGTTTTATTGAAGCTCGAAGAGCGCATCAGTGCCGTATAGGCGATGTTATCTGCGATAGTCGCGACATTGTTGTCGTAGTCGGTGGGGCCATAGACGCCGTCCGCGCGCGGGAAGACATAGGCAGCTGATCCAATGGAGTTGTTGCTCGCGTCTACTTGATTCCAATAGATGTAGTCGTCTGGCATGACCTCGATCATCATGGAGCCCGAGTCGTCCAGCATGAACATCAAGTTGGGTTCTGTGCCGCCTAAGGATACGAAGGGAGGGATTTGAGAAATTGTTCCGGAGCGCGCATCCTCTATTGCGCAATTCAAGCTGAGCAAAGAAGCGGTGAGTGCGAAGATCCAGTTCTTGGTATTCACTTTTGCGACAATTATGCGAGCAGTGCGATTCATTTCTCTCTCCTAAAAACCTTTCCCTACACTGAATCCTAGCGAGGCTTCGCCTCAGACCGACGCGTCATGCCATCGCTATCGCTATCGCTATCGTCGGTTCGATCCCGGCGTTGATCATCGAACCCTTCAGTCGGTTGAGTCGACACCCTGAATCCTTCAAGGCAAAGCGACGTGGGAGCGGCGCCGCCGCGATCGCGCGACCGTCGCGGCGGGGCGCCGCTCCCACCGGTCGTGCGCTCGGACCAAACGATGATCAAGGCCCCGATCCCGATCCCGATATAGACGGCCTTGGATGGTCGGACGCTTCATCGAAATTTGACTCATCTGCGAGCATTTTGCGCCCTCAAGGGTTCTAGTGAGGCGGTCCCTTCCGATAACGGCGAATCTTGAGGATGGTATCTCCCTGGGTCTCGAGTTGAACATACTCTCCGAGACGCAGACTCGTGACCGAGAGGGCACTCTGGCCTGCTGCGGAATCATATTCGACCCGAGCTTGGCTGGAGAGCCGGTATTGACGCTCGTTGACCTCAATGCTTCTTCCAGATGGATCGATGGCTGTCACACTACCAGCAACATCGTAGGCCATGGCTGGTCCCGTTTGACTGCTCATGAATGCGCACAGGATCGCTGCGATAAGGATATGGTTTCTGCGCGCTGACTTAGATTGCGTAACGGATCGCATCTGGAAATCCCTTTTAGTGGCTCGTGTAAATCATTGGTACATGCGGGGTGTTCAATGCTGATTCGTAAATCCTGAGCAAGACCGCGCTATAGCGCGACCAGGCGTCGAGCATCCTTCGGGCCAGTCCTCTTCTGTAGGGTGGACAAGCGCAGCGCAGTCCACCAACAACGGCGCGGGATTCGGTGGACTTCTCGCTCGCTCGTCCACCCTACCGGTCCAACGGATGACCAAGGCCGCGCGACCATGTACTCATCTGCCCGGTCTGCTGCGAGCTACCTGCGGTAGAGCGTTTGAACGATGGCAATCGCGTCTGCGGCGCCGCCCTGGCTTCGGGCGGTGACGCGATAATACTTGGTGGGCGGTAGGGGTCCGAACTTCACGCTGGATCCGCCCGGTGAAAGCAGCTGCAGCTCTTCGATGACGAAGCGCGGCGCTGCGCTGAGCCCCGAGGGTGTCGGGCACTGCTGAGAGACTGCGTCCGTCCATGCGAAGGTGTCGGACCAAAAGGCGCTGTCATCGGTGCCGCCAATCTCCGTTGCGGTGAGGGGCTGTCTGAGTCCTGCCGTCGTGTTGTTGAAGAAGGGCAATAGGCTTGCTCCCAGTCCTTCGCCGGAGACGCCCCAGCCGCTCTCTGCCCATCTGGCGCAGGCCTCGGCGCCTTGAAAAGCCAGGTTCCGCTGGTGCGCATTGCCGGCCATCATTTCCTGCTGGCTCGTATTCTGGATGACTGAAACGCCGAGCAAGGTCAGCACCATGAGCAGGACAAGGGCAATCACCAGCGCGACTCCCGCTTGCGACCGCGAGGGGGGCTTGGATGGTTGCGCTAACGGATTCCGCGGCATGCGTTGGCTTCCTCAAGGCAGGCGGTTGCGAATGGTGGCCGTGGAGAAGGCCGGCCAATAGCGGCCTCGATCGCTGCTCGCCGCGGTCAGCCAGCTACCTGAGTCATTGGCCAACCCGGTATCACGCGTGGGGAAGATGACGCGTTGACTCCTTGTGGTGACATTCTCCTCGGCGCTGCGGAAGAGAAGGCTGAGGCGGATACTGACCACTTCAGTCCAGTCTGTCACGCCAGTGGCATCGAGATAGGCCAAGTCGACGAGATTGTCACCATTGGCGTCGATCCCGTAATGAAGCTGCAGGTCGTTGACCTCGTCGATCAGCTCTTCGGCGACGGGATTGGCCGAGGCCCCGGCCACGTCGAGCCGGTAGCGATAGAGGGACCGGGGAGAAGCGCCGGAGGCTGCGACGCCCACATAGTAGGCGGTCGGCTGATATCCCACGACTTTAGCGTCCTGGCCATAGTCATGGGTGAGTCCGCCGCTATTGCCCGGTGTTGAGCCAGAGGATGCGAAGGTGATGGTTGAGCCTGAGACAGCTGTCAGCTGCAGGATAGAGGTTCGCTTTGCATCGCAAACCAGGATGACGCTGCCGGCCTCGAACGCAGGCGCACGATCAAGCGTCATCTGCGCCGATCCGGCCGCGTGGGAGACGACGCTATACTCGTCGCCACCTGCTTGGAGAAGAATAACGGCATCGGTGCCGGCGACACGCGCGCCGACGCTTGTTCCGAACGCTTGACCGGGAAAGGCCGTGTTGCCGTCATAGCCCCGAATGGTGCCGTCGCCAAAGTCTTCCCACCAGACACTGGCGTTGTTTTGCAGCAGATTGGTCAGCGCACTGGAACTCGGGCAGCCCGTGTACCCGGTCTTGTGGATATCTCCTGTCATGACCTCGAGCGCGAAGCGTGCGTTCTCCTGGAGTCGCGAGAGTGCCTCGGTGGCGCGAAAGGTCTGCTTGTTTGCGATGAAGAGCTGCAGGATGGCGGCGACGAGCAGCATCCCGATCAAGAGGGCGACCATGATCTCGACGAGAGAGAATCCTCTCGGCGCGCGACTGGCGGAGCGCATTCTGGTGCGGGCACCAGTCATAGGCCCGCCACGACGACGACGAAGCGCTGCGGAGCAGACTCGCCGCGACTATCGTCCCATTGGGTGACTACAGTGAATTCGGAGCCGTTTCGGGTGATGCTTCCCGTGCCTTGGGGCAATGTGCAGGCCAAGGCGGTGCGCCAGGATTGAATGTCGCGCTGTGCCACCGTCGTGCCGCTTAGGGAGCCCGGGCTGCAGCTCGGCGCCGTCGCTGCAATCGTCTGTCCGTCATAGGCGCCAGTGAGCGCCTCTGCGCGATTGGCGCGCATGCGGTCGATGATGTCATAGGCGATGCCGGTCGCTGCTGAGCGCATCGCCGCGCTATGGTTGAGCTTGAGTGCGCTGGCATGCAGGTGCGCCATGCCAAGGATCCCGATCGCCAATACGGTCATGGCGACGAGGACCTCGATCAATCCAAATCCATCTTGCTTTCTCATTATCATGCTCGTCTCTAAGGGCATGTAACCTTCACGACACGCGCCCGGCCCGTATTGTTGATCACGATAGTGTTTCTTTGTGCAGCCGCGCAGAGGCCAAAGGTGAGCGTCCCTGATTGGAAGCTTCCATCGATCATCCGTGTAAAGCCATTGGTGGCGAAAGCAATGTAATCGTCGATCTTGCTGGTGCCCTGCAAGGTGTCATCGCCAGCCAGTGGGCCATGGGCGCGAACGATGCTGTCCCCGCTGCCGGCATCGACAGCCGCATTGTTGTCATTGTCGACGAAGAGGATCCATCCCTGCTCCCAGTCGCCCGTGCTCGAGCAGCTCGTGAGATCGTTGCTCTTGCAGATGACGATAGGCTTGCCGCGCTTCACGGCCTCGCTGCGTGCCAGGCTCAGTGAGCTGAGAACATCATTCGTATGAGTGGCAATGCGATTGCTGAGGATCGTCGCGCGAAACGAGGGGGCGCTCAGCGCAAGTAAGATCGCCCCAATCGCGAGTGTCACGACGAGTTCGGTCAAAGTGAAACCACGCTGGGCGGTGGGCGTCGGCAGGTGAAGGGACGCGCAATTTGCTGAGTCGTTCGAGGTCGTGAGCATGCCTTGTGTTTGGGTCGATCTGTAAACTGCGCCGCCTTGGGCGAGTGTCGATAGCATCGGCGACCTGGGGTCTGGTTTTCACAACCTGTTGAAAAGACGAAAGCCGGATGCGATTCGCGGCCTTGAGAGGGTCAGCGGCTCGCCTCATGAGATCCTCAAGTGGTTTCCAGCTCAGCCGATCAAAGGCCGGTCGATGGTCAGGTGGCTCGTGTACGCGAGCGGAGTGTACCGCACTTGTTTGGCCCTGTACCCCTCCTGTCGGCCTCGCGCGCGATCACTCTGCGATGAGCGGCTCGTGCCATGTCGATGATTGCAGGGGACGAGGGCGATGAGCGGAGCCGAAAGAGTACGCGCTTCAGGGGGCACTACCAGAGCACGAGCAGGAGCGCGCGATGGAGGTATCCTGCTTGTTTGTGGAGGTGGTGCGGCCGAAGCAGACGAATGCCATCCTGCGAAAAGCGACAGCGTACTTTGCGCGGGATGCGCGATGTATAATGCGCTGTTTACATGAATTTTCAGGGCCACGCACCCTTCAAGCAGTCAAAGCGACGTAGGAGCGGCGCCTCGCCGCGCTCCCGCCGAGCGCGCGGTTGGACCGAAGGATGATCGAGGCCTCATGGGGCCTTGGTCATCAGTTGGGCCGGGTGGACGAGCGAGAGCGAAGCCCACCGAATCCCGCGTCGGCGTTGGTGGACTGCGCTGCGCTTGTCCACCCTCTACGCAAGACGATGGCCGAAACGATGATCGACGCCTCTCATGGTTATCTTTCTCTGAGACTGTCACGGGGAGATGGGCGGCATGACTGAGCCTGTGATCCAAGTCGAGGATGTCAGCTTCTCTTATGGAGAGACCTTGGTCCTCGAGCATGTGACGCTGGCGATCCAGGGCGGCGAGTTCCTTGGGCTGGTGGGTCCCAATGCCGGCGGCAAGAGCACGCTACTGAGGCTCGTGCTGGGCCTGCTTGAGCCTCAGGCCGGGCGCATCAGGGTTCTGGGGCGTGCGCCGCGTCAGGCGGTGCGGCACATTGGCTATGTTCCGCAGTACCCGAGCTTCTCGCGTGACTTCCCAATCTCGGTCGAGCAGGTCGTCTTGATGGGCCGATTGGGCATTGGTCGGCTGCTTGGACGTTATGGCAAGTCGGATCGGATGGCCGCTGCTCGCGCCTTGGAGGAGGTCGAGGCCGCCGACCTTGCGCAGCGGTCCGTCGGGACGCTCTCGGGCGGACAGTTGCAGCGGGTGCTCTTGGCCCGTGCCTTGGTGAGCGAGCCCGCGATCCTCATCCTCGACGAGCCCACGGCCAACGTCGATCAGCGTGCCGAGAGCGACGTCTTCGGTCTGCTGGCGGAGCTGAACCAGCGCTTGACCATCTTGCTGGTGTCGCACGACATCGCCTTTATCTCTGAGTATGTCAGTCGCGTAGCTTGTCTCAATCGCACCTTGACCTGTCATAGGACGCTTGAGATCGACGGTGACACGGTGCGGCACCTCTACGGCGAGCACGTGCGCCAGGTTGCGCATGGACACTGAGGCGGGCGAGAAGGTCAGTGCTGGGCTTAGCAAGTGTCCATCAATTGTTTCCCGATGCGAGCGATGCCGCCCGAAATCCCCCCTAGCCCCCCTTTGCGAAAGGGGGGGAAGTTGTTGATGGACGCTTTCTTACGGGCATGCCATGGGTCGGAGGTTCGGCCTTTAGTCGGACAGCCCCCTAGGAGCCTGTCCGACTTGGGGGGATCGAAGCGAGGAAGTGGGAGAGCGAGGCCATTTCGTTCCGGTTTTGAGGCGCATAGTGGTTCTATGTAACGAAAAAGCGGGGCGAAAGGGACCGTTCTCCCGATTCCGCAGCCGATTCATCCTAAGTCGGACAGGCTCCTAGAGGGCGACAGGCCGAACGGGTGGTCAGGCTGTTCTTGAAGCATCACTTAGGAGACGGCGTGGAGCCATGAGCGGATTCTTTGCAGCCCTGGGCGAGTACGGCTTCCTGCAGTCGGCTCTGCTGGCCGGGCTCTTGGCGAGCATTGGCTGCGGGGTCATCGGGACCTTTGTCGTCGTCAAGCGCATTACCTTCATGGCCGGTGGCATCGCCCACTCGGTGCTGGGCGGCATGGGGGCTGCGCTCTATTTCGGCTTTGATCCCTTTGCCGGCGCCCTGATCGCGGCCATCGTTTCAGCCCTGTTGATCGGCACGGTGCGTTTGGCCTGGAAGACGCAAGAGGACACCTTGATCGGTGCGCTCTGGGCGATCGGCATGGCGATCGGGGTCCTCTTCATCGCGAAGACGCCGGGCTATGCCTCCGACCTCATGAGTTTTCTGTTCGGCAATATCCTCCTGGTGCCGACCGAGGAGTTGTGGCTCATGGCCGGCTTGGATCTGGTGCTGATTGTCACGGTGGTGCTTTTCTATCGGCAGTTTCTTGCGATCAGTTTCGATGAGGAGCTGGCGCGGCTGAGAGGCGTGCCTGTGACCTTTTTCTATCTGCTCCTGCTGTGTTTGGTCGCCATCACCGTCGTCTTGCTCATCCAGGTCGTCGGTCTCATTTTGGTGATCGCCTTGCTCACCCTGCCGGCCTCCATCGCCGGTCACTATGTCCAATCTCTAGGCGGCATGATGCTGATCGCGACACTGCTCGGGGCCTGCTTCACTTCATGTGGTCTCGCTTTATCTTTTGGTCCGGATCTGCCCGCCGGACCCACCATGATTTTGCTCGCTGGTGGTGTCTATGTCGTCTCGGCCTTCTTGAGCCAGTTCATCCGCCGACGTCGGGCCCGGCGGCTGGCGAGGGCGGTTTAGCTGGATTGCACGCGGATGGACTCCAAGCGCATCGACCTCGGCCCGCGCAAGGCGGACACCCTCTGCCGCAAGCGCGGCGGGCGCCCCAGCCACGCATTCAACACCCGCGACTCTTCAACACCCGCGAAGTCGGAGCCAGCCGATGCTGAGTAAGCCCCTTTGGAGGATTGGCGTTGCGGCGATGCTGATTGCTAGCGAGGGCCTGTGCGCGCACGCCGAAGGTAAGGGGCGGCCCTATGTTCATGGCATCGCCAATCTCAAATTCACCATCGAAGGGAGTCACGTCATTGTCGGGCTTTTCGCCCCGGCCGCGACCATGCTCGGTTTCGAGTCCGCGCCGCGGACGCAAGTGGAATCGGAAACCTTGAAGTTGGCGCGGGAGAACCTTGCGGCTGGTGACGGCATGATCCGCTTCAATACCAAGGCGGGCTGTCGGCTGGTCAAGGCCAAGGTCGACACCGACCTGCCGGATGCGGTTAGGTCGGGGAAGTCGACGACTAGAGATGGGCCTGCAAGAGTGGAGATCTCGGCGGAGTATCGCTTCGAGTGCGCACGGCCCGAGGCGCTCGACAGCGCCGCGCTCGGCCTTTTCATGGGTTTTCCAGCGCTGGAGCGCGCGCTCGTCCGGTACCTGATGCCGGATGGTCAGGGCGCAGCCGAGCTGACCCCGGGCAATCCGGTCGTCAGCTTCGTTCCCCTCTGAACGGCTCTGCCGATCTCCAACAAGATGGCTGCGCAAAGGCGGTGCGATCCCTATGGGCGAAGGGTCCTCGCGCGGCACAGCCAGCGGGTGAGCAGGACGCCCCGGCAGTTGATGCTGCTTGCTCTCGCCTGCGATCCCGCTGGCACCCAAGCGCAGTGGCCGATACTGCGCGCTCACCTCGAGGCGTGAATTCCGCCCGCTCATGCCTTGTTCCGCTCTGCGCCTTCACGGAAAATGGCGCGCTGATGCTATCTCATGACCAGGGGCGCTGACCTCATGACGGAAAAGCGAAGCTCGATTCATGGCCAATGGTCATCCAGGTTCATTTTCATCCTGGCCGCGGTTGGCTCCGCCGTGGGGCTGGGCAACATCTGGAAGTTTCCCTACATTACCGGCGAGAACGGCGGCGGGGCATTCGTGCTCGTCTACCTCGTGTGCATCGCCTTGATCGGTGTCCCCATCATGATCGCGGAGATCCTGCTGGGCCGGCGCGGGCGACAGAGTCCGATCAACACCATGCGCTCCCTGGTGCAGGACGAGCAGGCGCATCCTGCTTGGTCGCTGCTTGGCTGGGGCGGTGTCATCACCGGATTTCTGATCCTTTCTTACTACAGCGTCATTGCCGGATGGGCGCTCGCCTATGTCTTTCGCGCCGCTTCCGGGGCCTTCAACGGCGCCACCGCAGAGACGATCGCCGCTCAGTTCGACGGTTTCTTGAGCGCGCCGCTGTCCGTGCTTGCCTGGCACAGCATCTTCATGGTCATGACCATGGTCGTGGTGGCTCGGGGGGTGCGCGGTGGTCTCGAAAAGGCCGTGACCTTTCTCATGCCGGCACTCTTCGTCCTCCTGTTGGTCCTGGTCGGCTATGCGATGAGTCTCGGTGCCTTCTCCGAGGGGCTCGACTTTCTCTTCAGTCCGAACTTCGAAAAGGTCTTCTATCACTGCGAGGTGACTGCGGCTGGTGTGGAGCAGTGTCGCTTCACCGGCGAGCCCATGCTGGTGGCGCTCGGTCACGCCTTTTTCACCCTGAGCCTAGGCATGGGCGCCATCATGGTCTACGGATCCTACATGCCCGCCAATGCCTCGATCGCGCGTGCGACCTTCGCCATCGTAGCCGCGGATACCGCAGTTGCCTTGCTGGCGGGGATGGCCATCTTTCCAATCGTCTTCTCCAACGGTCTGGAGGCGGCGGCCGGACCCGGTCTCATCTTCCAGACGCTGCCGATTGCCTTCGGCGCCATGCCGGGCGGTCAGTTCTTCGGAACCCTGTTTTTCTTGTTGTTGGTCTTTGCGGCTTGGTCTTCGGCCATCTCGCTCATCGAGCCGGCAGTGGCCTGGCTGGTCGAGAATCACGGCATGAAACGTGTTTCAGCTGCGGTGCTCATGGGGGTTCTTGCCTGGATCCTTGGCATCGGCACGGTGCTCTCCTTTAACCTGCTGTCAGGCGAGGAGTTCCAGCTCTTTGGTAAGACGATCTTCGACTTGCTGGACTACCTGACCGCCAACATCTTGCTGCCGCTCGGCGGGCTCTTCATCGCGCTTTTCGCCGGCTGGATCATGTCGCGCTCGGCCTCGATGGACGAGCTTCGCATGCGCGATGGCATGGGCTACAAGACCTGGTCGCTGTTGGTGCGCTACATTTCACCGCTGCTGGTCGCCATCGTTTTCTTCAACGCCATTGGTATCATTTAGCGGGAGCGCTCGCATGCTGCATGAATTCGTCGATTGGGTTCTCGCGACGGTCGATGGGTGGGGATACGCGGGTATCTTCGTCCTCATGTCCATAGAATCCAGCTTGATCCCTTTCCCCAGCGAGGTGGTCCTGATTCCAGCGGGCTATCTCGCCTATCAGGGGTCCATGAACCTGGCGATGATCATGCTTGCGGCTGTCCTTGGAAGTCTTCTGGGCGCCTTCATCAACTACGGGTTTGCGCTCTTGGTCGGGCGTCCTTTTCTCGAGCGGTACGGCAAGTATTTCTTCGTGCGGCCAGCCTTGCTGCACAAGACAGATGCCTTTTTCTTGCGCCACGGGGCGATCTCGACCTTTACCGGGCGGTTGATTCCTGGCATTCGCCAACTCGTCTCACTGCCGGCCGGTCTCGGTCGGATGCCGATCGGGACCTTCGCGCTCTATACCGGGGTTGGGGCCGGCCTCTGGTCGGCGGTGCTCGTGGCGCTGGGCTATTTCATCGGTGGCAATGAGCAGCTCATCATGGAAAACCTGCCCTTGGTCACTGGCGGAGCACTGGCATTCGTCGGCCTTACCCTTGCGACCTACTACCTCTGGCAGCGCCGCCAGCCGGTGTCGACGGATTGAGTGGATCTCATCCATTCAGGCGCTAGCCGAGGGCGCCTTTTCGCCGAACTCTCCGGCGTTGATCAACACTCCGGCCATCGCGACGGCATCACCCTGTAGGGTGGAACGCGCAGCGGTTCCACCGTCGGCGTTGCGGTTGGCATCGCTCGCGGATCGCCCTGCGGGCATCCGCCCTACCGGCTGGGTTTATGATTGAGGTCAAGGCTTCAGTGGCTTCAAAAACCAGCGGGTCGTCGAACTCCGGGGTTGGTCATCACTCCGGCCATCGCGACGGCATCACCCTGTAGGGTGGAACGCGCAGCGGTTCCACCGTCGGCGTTGTGGGTGGCATCGCTGCAGCATGATCCCGCAGGTCGCTCAACCCTTCTGGGTTTCAGCGACTCGAATGAGGACCTCGTTGCGGCGCAGGAAGCCCGGGGTGAAGGGATCGTTGTAATAGGCGTAAACCGGGGAGTCCGCTGCTGACAAGCCCTGCGCCTGCAGCCATGCTCGTAAGGCCTCCTCTTGTTCGGCGATGGCCGCGTCCGTGGTTCGGCCGCTGAACCTGACGGCCGCGACCCGCTGCGGCGGCAGCTCTTGGAGCCGAACATCCGGGTCCGCTGGCGGCGGCAATGCCTCCAGCGCGTAGCTCGAAGGCATGATGAAGCGCACTCGCCAGCTACCCTCGGCCGTTTGCGCTTGGGTCACCGGCGCGGTCATGGGGATCTTCTCACCGGGCTGCTGTGTGACAGGCGCGGTCATGGCGACCCGATCTCCCGTGCGGTCCTTGGCGAAGATATAGCCAGCGAGTGGAGAGAAGCCCGCGCTCAGCGCCTCCTTGCGGCTGCCCTTGCGAGCCACCTCGGCGACCACCAATGGCGGGTATTGGCGGATTTCGAAGGGACCTTCCTGGCGCACCACCTCATAGTCCGGTGTCTCCACGTTCTGGACGACAAAGACGAAGACCGCCATCGCGGCGATCCCCAGCAATGCGAGCGAAGCAAGAATGATCAGCAGGGTCTTCATGTCGATCGATCGACCTCGTTTGAATGGGATGTTCTGTGTGTCAATGCACAGGCTTGTCACTCATCTGTGGTCGGCGAGCCGAATTTCATGATGTCTCTGCGCAGGCGGCTTTAGAAGCTGTTTGCAAACATCGAGTGGAAGGTGGACGTCGTGAAGGCCCTGCCAAGGCAAGGCTGTCAGTTGGTTGTCATTTGCCGAGGTCAAGGCCTGGAGTCGTCGGCGCGGTCTTGGTGTCCGCCATCAGCCACGCCCAGAACCGCGACGCCCGCGCATGCAGGCTCTCGTGGAGCGAGAGCAGGGCTGGGGTGAAGATGAGCACGAGGATGGTCGAGAAGCCGACGCCGAAGGCGAGCGAGACCGCCATTGGGATCAGGAACTGGGCCTGGAGGCTCGTTTCGAAGATCAGCGGCCCTAGACCGACCACCGTGGTGGCGGATGTCAGCAGCATGGCGCGCAGACGCGAGACCGCCGCCTCGACGAGGGCGCTGTCGATGTCCATACCCTCGTCGCGCAGCTCGTGATACATGCTGACCAGGATGATGGCGTTGTTGACCACGATGCCGGCCAGGCCGAAGAGGCCGAAGAGCGACAGCAGCGTGAGATCGAGCCCCAGGAGCCAATGTCCGCCGACCGCGCCGACCAGCCCGAGCGGAATCGCGGTCATGACGACCAGCGGCCAGCCCCAGCTGCCGAACACGGCCGCGATCACCATATAGATCATCCCCAGCCCCAGGATGAGACCAAGCCGCATGTCTCCCAGCGTCTCGCGTTGGTCGGCCGCGCGTCCCTCGAAGCTGTAGTCGATCCCGTACTCGCGCTTGAGCTTCGGCAGCAGCTCCTTGGAGACGGCTGCGCGCACGTTGTCCGGCGTGCTGAGTGCCCGGTCGATATCGGCTGATACCTCGACGGCGAGTCGGCCTTCCGCGTGGCGCAGTGCCTCGAACCCGCGCTGCGTCTGCCATGAGGCGACCGTGGTGAGCGGCACGAAGCTGCCGTCCGGGACACGGATGAGTAGCTGTTCCAGCGCGCTCAAGCGTGTGCGCTCGGCGCGCGGCAGCAGGACGCGGACCTCCAGCTCGTCCTGGCCGACTTGCACCAGCTGAGCCAGATGCCCATCGAAGGCGGCGCGCAGTTGTTTGCCGAGTGTCTCCGTGGTCAGCCCCAGCGCCTGACCGGCAGGTGTGAGTTTGTAGATGAGCTGCTCGCGTCCATAGGGCATGTCGTCGACCATGTCGGAGACGCCAGGCACGCTCTCCAGACTTTGCGCCAGTTGGAGTGCGGCGTCCTTGAGCTTGTCGGCATCGTCTCCGGTCAGGCGCAAGGTCAGGTCGCGGCCCGGTGGTCCGGCCCGCCGTGAAGACACGACCAGGCTCTCCAGGCCGGCCGGCATGCGCACATTCTTACGCCAGGTCGCCAGGAACTGCTCATTGCGGACATCGCGGTCTTCAGAAGGCACCAGCTGCACCTGCACGGAGGCGAGTTGATCGCCCTGTCCGCCACCGCCGACGTCCACGGCAACCGTTGACCCCAGCCGTGCGACCGCTGCCTCGACGAGTCCGTCGCCAAGCTCTGCCTCGGTCTCGATCAAGGCCCGCTCCAGCTCGTTGAGGAAGGTCGCGGTGTGCTCGCGCGGCGTGCCTGCAACGAAGGTCGCGTTGGCAAAGACGATCTGCGACTCGGGCGTTGGGAAGAAGACGAACTGCACGCGTCCACCGGCGATGAGTCCGACGGCGAGCATCATGAGCACGACCACCAGACTCACGGTGACGCCGCGCCAGTGCAGCGCCCAGACGACGAGCGGGCGATAGACATTGTCCCGGAAGCGATCGAAGCCAGCGTTCACGCGCTGCCGCCAGCGCGGAACCCTGGATTCGGCGTGATGCTCGAAGGCTGAGCGCAGATGAGCGGGCATGACCAGGAAGACCTCGACCAGCGAGGCGATGAGCACCATGATGGCGACGAAAGGGATGTCTCCCAGGATGTTGCCCATGATGCCGCCGACCAGCATCAATGGCAGGAAGGCGGCGACCGTGGTCAAGGCCGATGCCGCCACCGGCCAGAACATGCGGCGCGCCCCGGCGATTGCCGCCTCGGCGGGCGGGAGGCCCTGGCGGTACTTGGCCTCCGCATGCTCGCCGATCACGATGGCGTCGTCGTCGATGATGCCGAGCGTCAACAGCAGACCGAAGAGGCTGATCATGTTGATGGTGCCGCCGAAGGCCCAGAGTAGCGTTAGCGCCGCCAGATAGGCGGTCGGAATGCCCATGGCCACCCAGAAGGCGACCCGTCCCGGCAAGAAGATGTAGAGCATCAGCAAGACCAGCGTGAGGCCTTGCAGACCGTTGTAGGTGAGGAGATCGATGCGGTCCTTGATGCTCTCCCAGCTGGCATCGAAGACCTGGAGTTCGATGGCTGGCGGCAGCGTTGGGCGGGTGTCTTTCAGCCAGGCCTCGAAGACCTTGGCGGCCTTGAGCGAGTGGCCCTGCTCGGCGCGCTGGACCAGCAGCTCCACGGTCGCGGGGCCGTCGTCCAATTGCTCGCGCGCCCCCTCGGCCTGGACTGCGGAGAGCGTCAGGCTGGCGGGGCGCGCCTCACGCACGATGGTCGCGACGTCCCCCAGTCTGACCAGGCTGCGGTCGCTGCTGACGATCGGCAGGTCCTCGAAGGCGACTGGGTCGCGCCGTTGCTCCAGGCTGCGCAGCTCACGCGCGCCGTCCGCCTCGCCGGCGATCCCTGAGGGGATGTCGCGGGCCAGGCGCGACACTTGCTCGCCGATGCCATCGAGCGAGAGGCCGAGTGTCTCGAGCACTCGGCCCGGCACCTCGATGGCAATGCGCTCCTCGGGCAGGCCGGTGATATCCACGCGGTCGATGCCGCGCGCCAGTAGCTCGCGCTCGAATTGGCGGACCCAGGGGCGAAGCTCGGCCAGGCTTGGGCCGGAGACCAGCAGTCTGGCGACCGACTCATAGCGCGAGACGCGGCTGATTTGCGGGGTCTCCGCTTCCTGCGGCAAGTTGCGGAACTCGTCGACGCGTTGGCGCGCCTGGTCCAGGGCGAGGAGGGGATCCGTGCCGTCTTGCAGCTCCAGGGAAAGGCTTGCGATGCCTTGACTGGAGGTCGAGGTGAGCTTCTTCAGGCCGTCGACCGTCTTGAGCCGCTCTTCGAGCGGGATGACGATGGCGCGCTCCACATCCTCGGCGGAGGCTCCGCTCCAAACCACGCGCACACTGACGAAATCCAGCGCGAAGGTTGGGAAGAACTGGATGTTCATCCGCGTGAGGGCGATGCCTCCCAGGATGAAGATCAACCCCATGAGGAGGTTGGCCAGCAGCTTGTGGCGGGCGAAGACCGCGATCAGTCCCTCGCTCACTGCAGTGGCTCCACCTTGAGGGTTTCGACCGCGTGGGGCAGGTGGGTGATCATCACCTGATCACCAGACTTCAGTTCCGGCGCCCGCACCAGCACCAGATCTTGCCCGGTGTCCGGCTCGACCAGTTCGCCGAGCCGCTGAACTCTGATGCCTTTTAGACGGCCGTCCTGGACGACGAAGATGCGGTCACCACCGTGCAGGGCGGCAAAGGGCAATGCGATGCTATTGGCTGTCGCGGGGCGCTCGAGTTGCAGGCTGACGAAGGCACCCAAGGGGGCGTTGCTCCCTGGTGCGAGACGGAGCAGGGCATCCACGCCTCTGGCATCGGCCTCCCCCGAGAGTCGCTCTAGGACGGCCGATATGGGCTGGCCTGCATAGAGCCCCTTGGCTTCGAGGCGCGCGCCGTCCTGCAGTGCCTCGCGCAGCTCGTCGCTGAAGGCGCCAGGTATCTTGGCGCGGATATAGAGTCCTTCGAGCGGGTAGAGGGTGAGTATGGTCTCGTTCGGCTGCAGCTGGTCGCCTGCTGCGGCCTCGACGAGGCCGATGCGTCCTTCGAAGGGCGCGGTGATGGTGCCGCGCGCAGCATCGCGTTCAGCCTCTGCATAGGCGGCCTCCAGGGCGGAGAGGCGCGCCGGATGCGCGGCAATCGACTGCTCGCGCAGCGTGACGGCCAATTGGGCTCGCGCGTATTGCTCTCTGGCTTCGTCGACACTGGACAGGGATGCCAGCTTCTTGGCTTGTACCGTGTTCGCGCGCTCCACGGCGAGTCGTCCCAGCTCCAGGATCTTGCGCTCCTGCTCCAAGGCTTCCTGATCATGGACCAGCTGCAGGCGCTCTTTCTCGAGGTCGGCCTTGGCCTTCTCGAGTCGCGGCAAGAGATCGCGCGGATCCAGCTTGGCCAGCAGCTCGCCCTTGGACACCAGGTCGCCGTCTCGGACGTTGATCTCGATGAGACGGCCGGCGACCGGGGCCGCGGCGCGCACGCGATCCGGCGCCTCGATGCGGCCGAACAGCGAGAGGATGGGCCGATGCTCCGCCAGATCGGCCTGCGTGACCTCGACGCGCCAAATGCGCTCCTTCGGCACGACGGCGATGGGGACAGGGCGGGTTTCCTTCAGCACCAAGAAGGTGCCGATTCCGACGGCGAAAATCAGGATCGGTAGGATGCGGCGCGGCATGGTACGGCTATCATTCTCGGGTTCGTGACGGGAGCGCTTGGGATATGAGGCGCGCAAGCGCGCCGCACAAGCTCACTCCCTGGCTCGTGCGGCGCTGTCTGTGTTTCCTTTGAGCCTTATCGACCGAATGGGTTCAGCAGGTCGCCACTTTCCGTGCAGCGCTAATTACCTGACTAGAATAACAGGATTTAGGCGATTGGCGGAAATTCTCATGCCAGCTGGCGTCGGATCGAGGTTCGCCTTCTGACGGAGCATCGCTGGGCTAAGAAAGCGCTCATTAATTGTTTCCCGATGCGAAGGATCCGGCCCGAAATCCCCCCTAGCCCCCCTTTGCGAAAGGGGGGAAGGTGTTGATGGCCACTTTCTAAGTGACCGCCGGTGCGACACGGAAGGCGGGGCGCGAGACGATTCAGGGGGGAGCTTTGACGGAAATCGCCTTCGCGCCAAGCGGACGCTGCGGCCCTTGCTAGGAGCCTGTCTGAGAAACCTCGGGGCGACTTTTTTAGTCGCCCTTGGCACTGGCGGGAGGGCGAATGAATTCGCCCCTTGCAGCTCGGGCGATTGCAATATTCAGAGGGACCCTCAGGGCGTGCGCCGGGGATCCGCTCCCGCCGAGGGCGATTGGACTGCGGGTTTGCCCTGGGTCTCGGTGGCCTGCGTCGAGGACTGGCCGACCTTCTGCGGTGTCTCTTCGAGGATGGTGTCGAGAGGATTTGCGAGCGACTGGCGCTCGAGGACCTGCTTGAGTTCCTCCGCCTTGAGTTCGCGATCGATCTCCTGCTTGACGCTGGAGAGTGTTCTGCGTGCCCGCCCGACCCACATGCCGGCCGTGCGGGCGAGCTTCGGCAGTCGCTCGGGGCCGACCACGATGAGCGCAACCACCCCGATCAGCAGCAGCTCTTGGAAGCCAACGTCGAACATGGCTTAGGCGGGCTCCGCTCAGTCAGATGTCTTGGTGCTTTCTTGCTTCGCCCCTTGCGCGGGGGCATCGGTTCCGCCGCTGCGCTGTGCATCGGCGCGGCCTAATGGGGTCGGCTCGCCGGATGCGTCCTCGTCCTTGTCTGAATTTGCCATCGAGCTGCGGAAGCCGCGAATGGCCTCGCCGAGATCCGAGCCGATGCCTTTCAATCGCTTGGTGCCGAATAGCAGCAGAACGATCACGAGGATGATCAAAAGCTGCCAGATGCTGATGCCGCCGACTCCCATGGGTGTCTCCGTCTAGATGTCGTTATTCGTAGGTCGCTTGATCCTGCCCGGCCCAGCGCGCTGGCTGCCCCTGCTTCGCGAGCAGGGCCGATACGCATTGCTGTCCGGGGAGGCGCGAATTTCTGATCATAACCGAAGCGCGATGACCCCGAAAGCGACTTGATTCGGCCTGCGCGCGCGACCACCGAGGCGAGCGGGCGTTTACGTCGGATGACGATATGGGCGATGATGCCGGGCCTTTCGGGACTCTCGGGGCAGAGCCTTGCGCATTCATCTCATCAGCGTTGGACGGCGAATGCCGAGCTGGGTCGAGCAGGGATATCAGGAGTATGCCAAGCGTTTGCCCCCGGAATGCACCTTGACGCTGGTTGAGATCGACCCCGTACGTCGCGCCAAGTCGACGTCGGTTGCCCAAGCCCGCGAGGAAGAGGGTCGCCGCATTCTCAAGGCGATCCCCAAGGGCGCGGCAGTGGTTGCGCTTGACGAGCGCGGCAAGACCTGGAGCACGGAGATGCTGGCCGCAGAACTCGAGCAGTGGATGGGCGATGGTCGCGACCGAGCCTTGCTCGTCGGTGGCGCAGATGGATTGGCGGCGGATTGTCTCGCGCGCTGCGAGCGTCGCTGGTCGCTGTCGCCGCTGACCTTTCCGCATCCATTGGTGCGCGTGATCCTCGCCGAGCAGGTCTATCGCGCCTGGAGTCTGACTCGGGGGCACCCCTATCATCGTGGTGGCTGAGCCCCGGCGGGCTGGCTGCGGTTGTTCGTCTTTGGATGTTGAAGAGAATGGGATCTACGAGAACGGGCGACGCTGACCCTCAGATCTACCTGGCATCCCGGTCGCCTCGACGGGCCGAGCTTCTGGCGCAGATCGGAATTCGCTTCGCGCTTGCCCCGGCGGACACCGACGAGACGCCACGTCAGGGAGAGTCGCCGCGGGACTATGTCAGCCGGGTCGCGCTGGACAAGGCGCGGGCCGCAGCTTCCGCGCTCGGCTCAGCCGCAGCGCTTCCGGTGCTGGCCGCTGATACCGCCGTGGTCTCGGGCGATCGGATCCTAGGCAAGCCGCGCGACGAAGCCGAGGCCCTGGCCATGCTGCGCGCCCTCTCCGGGAGCACGCATCGGGTGCTGACTGGAGTCTGTCTGGCCGTCGGTCAGGCGATGCGCTCGGTGGTCAGCGAGAGCCAGGTCAGCTTCAGGCCCATTTCCGAAGCCGAGATGCGCCGCTACTGGCAAACCGGGGAGCCCTGCGACAAGGCGGGCGGCTATGCGATCCAGGGTCTTGGCGCGCTCTTCGTCACGCACTTGCGCGGCAGCTACTCGGGTGTCATGGGGCTGCCACTCTGCGAGACGGGGCAACTGCTCGAGCGGGCGGGTATCGGCCTGATCGCGGTCGGCGAAGCGGGTGCCTGAGAGAACCATCAGTGATCGGCGGCCGATATTGGGCCTTGTTCGGGGAAATCGATTCGATGTGGCGCGCCTCACTCAGCCGGTGAATGCCTCGGCAAGCCTTTCAGCGGCTCAGGGTCGCATCGCTGAAAGCTGCTTCATCCGCGCTGCGCGCTCGGAAACTCTACAGTCAACTAGCGGGTCCATGATCTTGTGAGCGAAGAGATCCTAATCAATGTAACGCCCCCCGAGACACGGGTCGCTGTGGTCGAGAACGGCGTGGTGCAGGAGATTATCATCGAGCGCGCCGAGCGCTGCGGCCTGGTCGGCAACATCTACAAGGGGCGCATCTGCCGCGTGCTTCCGGGCATGCAAGCCGCCTTCGTCGACATCGGGCTCGAGCGTGCCGCCTTCTTGCATGCCTCGGACATCATCGGACCCCAGGGCGAGCCGCGCGGAGAGCAGATCCACGAGCTGGTCCACGAGGGCGATATGATCGTGGTCCAGGTGGTTAAGGACCCGCTCGGGACCAAGGGCGCGCGTCTCACGACCAATATCTCCATCGCCTCGCGCTATCTGGTCTGCATGCCCGCGCTGGGCAGCACCGGTGTTTCCCAGAAGATCGAGGACGAAGAGGAGCGTCGCCGTCTGCGCGAGATCCTGCAGCACTATGTCGAGGAGCACGAGGGAGGGGGCGGCTTCATCGCTCGGACCGCCGCCGAGGGGGTTTCCGAAGAGGCGCTGCTGAAGGACATCGCCTTTCTGTCCAAGCTGTGGTTAGGCGTGAAGGATCGCTGCGCCGTGGTGAGCAGCGTCGATCTCATCCATGACGATCTGCAGCTCGCCCTGCGCGCGCTGCGCGATCTAGTGACGCCCGAGGTCGAGCGGATTCGGATCGACTCGCGCGCCACGGTCGACAAGGCGGTGCACTTCTCCTCCAAGTACATCCCGGAGATCCGCGGCCGGATCGAGTATTACCAGGGCGAGCGACCACTCTTCGACCTCTACGGCGTCGAGGACGAGATCAAGAAGGCGCTCCAGCGCAAGGTCAGCCTCAAGTCCGGCGGTCATTTGGTGATCGACCAGACCGAGGCCATGACCACCATCGACGTCAACACGGGCGCCTTCGTCGGGCATCGCAACCTCGAGGAGACCATCTTCAAGACCAATCTCGAGGCGGCCCAGGCCATTTGCCGACAGCTGCGTCTGCGCAACCTCGGCGGCATCATCATCATCGATTTCATCGACATGACCGAGGACGAGCACAAGCGTCAGGTGCTGCGTGCCCTCGAGAAATGTCTCGCGCGCGACCACGCCAAGACCCACATCACCGAGGTCTCCTCGTTGGGGCTGGTCGAGATGACCCGCAAGCGCACCCGCGAATCCCTAGAGCACGTGCTGTGCGAGCCCTGTCCCTGCTGCGGCGGGCGCGGCTCCATCAAGACCGCCGAGACGACCTGCTACGAGATCTTCCGCGAGATCCTGCGCGAGTCCCGCCAGTTCGAGGTGGAGACCTTGCTGGTGCTCGCCTCGCAAGAGGTGATCGACCGCCTGATCGACGAGGAATCGGCCCATCTGGCCGAACTCGAGGAGTTCATCGGTCGCCCCATCCGCCTGCAGGCCGAAGCCCTTTATCCGCAAGAGCAGTACGACGTGGTGCTGATCTGATCGCAATGCCTGGAACGCCAACGCTCCCCGCTGTTTCAATCCCACCGACCTTGTTCTTGCCCAGCGTCAGCGGCACATCCTGAGTTAGAGGTTTTCGATCCCGCCCGTCATCGTCGACAATGGCGGGCTTTCGTGGCTAAGAGGCTGTCTGAATATCGCAATCGCCCGAGCTGTAGGGGCGAATTCATTCGCCCTCTCGCCAGTGTTTAAGGGCGACTAGAGTCGCCTCTACGAGGTTTGTCAGACAGCCTCTAAGAGCCAAGTACCTCGATCCCATGCTCCTTCTGAAACGCCTCTCGGCGCACAGCTTCCGACTCGGTTTCGTCGTCCTCGTCCTCGCGGCGCTCTTGGTCAGCCTGCTGACGCTGGTGCAGCCCCTGGCCAATGAGTATCGCGATGAGGTCGCGCAGCTCCTGAGTGAGCGACTCGGCTACCAGGTCGCCATCGGCTCCATGCGCTTGAGCACGAGCGGTTTTGCGCCGCGGCTGACGCTCGAGCGCGTGCGGCTGTCCAAGCCCGACGACGGGGAGGTGGCGCTGAGCCTCAAGGCCATGGAGCTGGACTTGAATCTGCCTGCGACCTTGCGGAGCCGGACGCCGCAGTTCAATGCCTTCACCCTGGTCGGAGCGCGCCTGGTCGTCGAGCACTTGGAAGACGGGCGCTGGCGCATCCTCGGCTTGGGCCGGCTGCGCAGCGACGATCCCAGGGCACTGGAACTCTTCCTGCACCAAGGGCGCCTGAACCTGGTGGAGAGCGAGATCCTCTATGTCGACCATCCGCTGGCCGGCAAGGTGATGCGTCTGGTCGAGCTGCAGCTGAGTCTCGAAAATTCTGAGCGCAGTCACGCCCTGAGCTTGAGTGGTCGTCTGGTGCCGCCGGATCCCGTCCTCTCCGCGAGTGCAGAGCCTTCCGTAGCGGCGGAGGCGGCTATGCTCGACGGGGATCGCATTCAGGTGCTGGCGTCTCTCGACGGGCCGCCAACCGATCCTTGGTCCTGGAGTGGACGGGTCTATGCCAAGCTGAAGGTCGCGGACGCCGGCTTGCTGACATCAGGGCACCGGCTCGGGCTTGGTCCCCTGAAAACCCAGCGTCTCGCCCTGGAGTCCTGGCTGCAGCTGAAGGATGGACAGCTGGGCCGGGGCCTAGTCAGCGTCGATCTGTCGGGCTTGAGCGCGGGATTGCCGCCTGGTCTGCTCGGTGATGAGGCGACTGGCTCCGGCTCGGAGCCTCTTTCGCTGGGTCGGTTGCGGGCTTGGGCTCGGGTGCGCCAGCAGGCGCCGGGCTGGCAGCTGCAGCTGGCCGTGATCGACGCCGAGTTGCAGGGCGCCGCGCTTTCAGACCTGAACATCGACGCGCGGCTGACGGCTGACGGCCGACTCGCCGGGCTGGGCGCGACGGCAGCGGAGCTGGATCTGGCCGACCTGGCGCGAGCCGCCGCATCCCTGCCTTGGGCGTTGGCCGATCCGGTGCGTGAGCTGATCGCGCGCGGCCCGCGCGGCGTGGCGCGCGACCTGGCCCTTGGCATCGCGCCCGGGCGCGACGCGAAGCAGACCGCGTCATGGCGCTGGCGGCTGGCGACCGAGCTGGTCGATCTGGGCCTGGATCAAGCAGGCGACATCCCGGGCTTCGAGGGACTGCATGCGACAGTGACCGCAGACGAAGGCGGCGGCGAGATTCGGCTCGCCTCAGGACAGATGAACTTGGATCTGAATCCCATCTTCACGCTCCCCATTCCCCTAAACCGCCTCGGCGGGCAGCTCGCCTGGCGTCACGATGAAGACGCTGGCTGGCACTTGGAAGCACGGGATATCGACTTGGCGACCCGCGACTTGAGCGGCCGTGCACAGTTCAGCATGGATCTGCCAGATGACGGCGCCAGTCCCTTCCTCGATCTGCGTGCCAGTTTCCAGGACGCGGATGCCAGTCAGACGCGTCGCTACCTTCCCGTCGGTATTCTGGTGCCGGAGCTGGTGACTTGGCTCGAGCAGGCGATTCGCGGGGGCCGTGTCACTCAGGGCGACGCCATTTTTCGCGGCAGACTCGCCGACTATCCTTTCCGCGCGAATCAGGGGCGCTTCGAACTCTTGCTGCAGTTCGAGGATCTGCTGCTCGACTATCAGGACGGCTGGCCGGCGATCGAATCGGCCGAGGGATCGCTGCGCTTATTCAACCAGGGCCTGAGCATCCGCGTCGATCATGGCCGGATCTATGACAGCGACCTCTTCGACGGGCGTGCCCACATCCCGGAACTCTGGGATGTCGAGTCGATGCGCATCCACGGCGTGGCACAGGGACCCTTCGAGGATGGTCGGCGTGTCCTGAGCGAAAGCCCGCTCGCGGCCGATCTCGGAAGCCTTGCCAAGGTGTTGGAGGTCACGGGTGAGTCGCGGCTTGCCATGGATATCGATTTACCCTTCCTGCCAGGCCGTCAAATGGGTGTCGAGGGCCGTTTGGACTGGCCCGGGCCGGCGACCCTGGCAATTGCCGATACACCGCTCGAGTTGACCGATCTCAGCGGCGAGGTCAGCTTCAACGAGCGCGGCCTCAGCGCTGAGTCGGTTGGCGCAAAGCTTTTCGGGCGTTCGCTGAAGCTCGGGATTGGCACCCAGGGGAGTGGCGATCCGGAGACCTCCCTCACACGCATCGAGGCACGCGCCCAGTCTTCGGTCAAGTCGCTCGCCCAGCGTTTTCCGTCAGACCTATGGCGGCTTGTCGACGGCCAATTCGACTGGCTGCTCAGGGTCGATTTCCACAACCGCGATGTCAGCAAGCCGAATCTGCCGCTGGACTTTCGGCTGTCTTCCGAGCTTCGCGGCGTGGCCCTGAATCTGCCCGAGCCGCTCGGGAAGACCGCCAAGGCGGCGCGCGAACTCGATGTCGAGGGCGCCTTGATTCCAGATCGCTCACTGACGCTCGCCGGGCACTTGGGCGATCTGGCCGGCAATCTCAGCTTCGATCTGACGGCTCCGCGGAATCGCTTCGCGGGAGGCCGACTCCGTTTGGGCGAAGGGCCGGCTGCGCAGCCGGAGTCGCCTGACCTGCTGCTCGAAGGTGTGCTGACCCGGTTGGACCTGGACGCTTGGCTCGGCTGGCTGGAGGCCAATGAGGTCGATCAGGGGGCCGCGGCCGTGGGCGTCCCCCTCCACCTGGACCTCAAGGCGGATGAGCTTGGATTCGGTCGCATGAGGCTCGAGGACGTGCGCCTCGAGCTGGATCCGGACCGCGATGGTTGGCAGGTAGGTGTGCATGCGGCGGCGCTTGCCGGGAGCATCTCTGTCCCTCCAAAGGGGGATGCGCGCCCCTTGGGGTTGAATTTCCAGCACTTGGATCTCGATGCACTGCGCAAGGCGGCGCAAGCGTCCGACGAGGCCGCGCCTGCGAGCATGAGCAAACTGCCCGCGCTGGATCTGCGTGTCACGGAGCTGCGTTGGGGGGACGTCCTCTTGGGCGCGCTCGATCTCAGTTTGCGCAATCAGCCGTCGCGCCTGAGTATCCCGAAGATTCATCTTTCCGGGCCCGGACTGCTCTCGGTGCGGGGGGAGGGCGGTTGGGACCAAGGGGCTGAGCCCGGCGGTAGTCGCCTGGATCTCGTGATCGAGACCCAGGAACTCGGGCGTCTGCTGACCGAGCTTAGCGGGCAGCGTGTCCTGGAGGCCGCCGACGCCTCTGCCCAGGTGGCATTGGCATGGCCTGGCGGGTTGACGGATTTCGCGCTGCCGCGCGCGGAGGGGGCCATCGACCTCAAGGTTGGGGCGGGGCGTTTTCTCGAGGTCGAGCCAGGCGTCGGCCGCTTGCTCGGTTTCTTGAACTTCAGCGCCCTGGGCCGCCGGCTGTCGCTGGACTTCAGCGATCTCTACGGTCAGGGATTCGCCTTCGAGCAGGTCGCGGGTAAGGTCGCTATCGGACAAGGGAGGGCCAGCTTCGAGGACTTCGTCATCGACGGGTCGGCGGGCAAGGTCATGGTCGCGGGCTCGACAGACCTGCGCTTGGAGCGCTTCGATCAGACCGTGACGGTGGAGCCCAATCTAGGCTCCAGCGTCGCACTGGCCAGCGCGGTCGCGGGTGGGCCGGTCGTGGGTGCTGCCGTCTACCTCGTCGATCAGGTTGCGGGCAATCCCATCAACCGCTTGGCTCGCTACGAGTACAAGATCAGCGGGCCTTGGGGCGCGCCGGAGCTGACACGCATGGGCTGGGAGCCGCTCGTGACCCGAGGGGCGCCCGCGTTACCAAAGGGTGCGGGCCAAGGCGAAGAGGCGACAGCGTCGAAGCGCAAGACCAATCATTTCCTGGACGTCGAATGAGGCCAGTCGGCGCCAAGCGCTCTGGGTCGTCAGCCGCTAGCGCGATCTCACTAGGAGCCTGTCCGACTTAGGATGAATCGGCTGCGGAATCGGGAGAACGGTCCCTTTCGCCCCGCTTTTTCGTTACATAGAACCACTATGCGCCTCAAAACCGGAACGAAATGGCCTCGCTCTCCCACTTCCTCGCTTCGATCCCCCCAAGTCGGACAGGCTCCTAGGATTCTTGAGGGCGCAAAATGCTTGCAGATGAGTCAAATTTTGATGAAGCGTACGACCATCCAATGCCTTCGGGATCGGGATCGGGATCGGGATCGGGATCGGAATCAGAATCGGAATCGGAATCGGGATCGAACCGACGATAGCGATCGCGATTCCGATAGCGACCCCGATGGCATGACTCGTCGGTCTGAGGCGAAGCCTCGCTAGATGGCTTGCACCTATCCCCGCTGTTTCTGTGGTGGCGCTTCTGGTGGTATGGTTACAACAGTGCAACCATGAAGGTTTGCGGATTGTGCCCCGGCTGTTGGCCGGCGGCGCTCACACCTCGTCTCGGCTGGCTCCCTATCCATGGAGAGGGCGGACCCGTGACGTTGCTCTCAACGGGATGATCTAAGGAACTGCAGACTGTGCGGACGGGCATTGCCGTTCATGCAGGATTCACTGAGCGTCATGAAAGAAAAACATAAGATCGGTGCGGTCCAGATGGCGACCGGGCCAAACGTGAGCGCGAATCTCTTCGAGGCAGAGCGTCTCATCAAGGAGGCGGCGAATGATGGTGCGCGACTGGTCGTGCTCCCCGAGAATTTCGCCTTCATGGGCAAGCAAGACCGAGAGCAACTTGCCGTCAGAGAGGCTGACGGCGATGGTCCCCTGCAAGCCTTTCTCGCACGGATGGCGAAGCAGCACGGGATTTGGCTGGTGGGCGGAACCATCCCCCTGGTCGCGAGCGATCCGGAGAAGGTTCGCTCGGCCGCTTTGATCTTCGACGACAAGGGCGAGCGCGTCGCGCGCTACGACAAGATCCATCTCTTCGACGTCAACCTTCCCGGCGTGGACGAGCGCTATCACGAGTCGGCCATCATTGAGGCCGGCGATGAGATCGTCGTCGTGGAGAGCCCCTTCGGCCGGCTGGGGATCGCCGTGTGTTACGACCTGCGCTTTCCGGAGCTGTTTCGGCAGATGCTGGACAGCGGAGTGGAGATCCTGGCCATCCCCTCGGCCTTCACGGCCATCACCGGCAAGGCCCATTGGGAGCCGCTGGTGCGCGCGCGCGCCATTGAGAACCTGGCCTATGTCGTGGCCGCCGCTCAGGGCGGTTTTCACATCAACGGACGGGAGACCCACGGCCACAGCATGGCCGTAGATCCCTGGGGGACCATCCTGGCGCAGGTGCCGCGCGGCAGTGGCTACATCTGCTCCTCGGTCGATCGGGAGTTTCAGGATTCCGTGCGCCGCAGCTTCCCGACCATCCATCATCGTCGTTTGAAATGCCGTGTCTGAGGCCGCAGTCTTCAGTGAATACAATCAATGGTTCGGCTGTCAAAGCCGACGCTTATCATTCCGCCGAGCACTCAGACGTTCATCATGACTGATTCCCTCGCCATCGCCCGCGATAGCATCTTGGCACCGGCCGGACTGGCCGAGTCGGATCTCGACCGTTTGCTCGGGAGCCTGACCAGCGCCTCTATCGATGCGGCCGACATCTACTTTCAATACAGCCGGCTGCAGTCCTGGGTGCTCGAGGACGGCATCCTCAAGGACGGCAGCTTCAGTATCGAGCAAGGCGCCGGGCTGCGCGCCGTGAGCGGCGAGAAGACGGGCTTCGCCTACTCCGACGAGCTGCAGTTCCCGGCGCTGGCGCAGGCGGCCGAGGCGGCACGCGCCATCGCACGCAGCGGCCAGGACGCGCGCGTCCAAGTCGGGAAGGCACCAATCGAGCATCGCCTGTACGAGCCCCTGAATCCCATCGAGAGCCTTGCCGATCAAGACAAGGTTGCCCTCTTGCAGCGCGTGGACGCGGAGGCGAGGCGCCAGGATCCGCGGGTGCGCGAGGTCGTCGCCAGTTTGGTCGCGGTGCAGGACACCGTGATGGTGCTCGCGGACGACGGGACTCTGGCCGCGGACGTGCGCCCGCTGGTGCGTCTCAGCGTCAGCGTCATCGCCGAGGACAAGGGCCGCCGCGAGCAGGGCGCCAGCGGCGGCGGGGCTCGGGCCGACCTGGGCTACTTCCTACTCGAGGATCGCGCACTCAGCTTTGCGCGCGAGGCCGTGCGTCTCGCGCTCACCAACCTCGAGGCGGTCGACGCGCCAGCCGGCAGCATGACCGTCGTCCTCGGTGCCGGCTGGCCGGGCGTGCTGCTCCACGAGGCCGTCGGACACGGGCTCGAGGGTGACTTCAACCGCAAGGGTAGCTCGGTCTTCGCCGGACGCATCGGCGAGCGCGTTGCCGCCAAGGGCGTTACGGTCGTCGACGACGGCACATTGCCGGGGCGGCGCGGCTCGCTCAACATGGACGACGAGGGCACGCCCACTCAGAATACGACCCTGATCGAGGATGGCATCCTGCGCGGCTATATGCAGGACAAACTCAACGCCCGCCTGACGGGCTGCGCGTCCACGGGTAACGGGCGCCGCGAGTCCTACGCCCATCTGCCCATGCCGCGCATGACCAACACCTATATGCTCGCGGGAAACCGTGATCCCGAGGAGATCATCGCCTCGGTCGACAAGGGGCTCTACGCGGTCAACTTCGGCGGCGGCCAGGTGGACATCACCTCGGGTAAGTTCGTCTTCTCGGCCAGCGAGGCCTACGTCATCGAGAAGGGTAAGCTCGGCCGTCCGGTCAAGGGCGCCACTCTCATCGGCAATGGGCCGGATGTACTCACCCGCGTCAGCATGATCGGCAATGACCTCAAACTCGACGAAGGCGTCGGCACCTGCGGCAAGGAAGGGCAGAGCGTCCCCGTGGGCGTCGGGCAGCCCACCCTGAAGATCGACTCCCTAACCGTGGGTGGTACCAGCAAGTGAGCCGCCGCGCGCCGCTTCCGGCGCACATGCTTGCTACCGCCCCGATCCTCAGGCGTTGCGCGTCCTTCCAATGCTAGACCGCCCAGGGGCGCGCGACGACAATACTGACCGACCACCGACCACCGACCACCGACCACCGACCACCGACCACCGACCACCGACACCGGATTCCATGCCTACTGCGACGATTGAAGACACCGGGGAGCGCTTAGCGCGCCTGCAAGAGACGATCGATGACCTGCTCAAGGAGGCCAAGCGCCAGGGCGCCAGTGCTGCTGAAGCCTCTGTCGGCAGCAGCTCGGGACTGGACGTGACCGTCCGCCTCGGCGAGGTCGAGACCGTCGAGCACACACGCGACAACGGGCTTGGCGTGACGGTCTATTTTGGCCACCGCAAGGGCACGGCCAGCACCTCCGACCTGAGCCCGGCGGCCGTGCGCGACGCGGTTCAGGCCGCCTGCGCCATCGCCCAGCATACCCAGGAGGACCGTTGCGCTCATCTTGCCGCCCCCGAGCTGTTGGCGACCGAGATCCCCGATCTCGATCTCTGCCACCCCTGGGCGATCGAGGTCGAGGAGGCCATTGCGCTGGCCGTGGCCTGTGAAGACGCGGCGCGCGGTTATGACCCGCGCATCGTCAATTCCGAGGGCGCGAGCCTCTCGACCGGCTTCGGCATCCATGTCGCCGGCAACAGCAATGGCTTCATGGGCGGCTACCCCACCACGCGTCATAGCCTCAATTGTGCCGTCATCGGTCAGGAAGGCGAGGTGATGCAGCGCGACTACTGGTGGACCACGGCGCGCGCGGCCTCGGATCTGGAGCCGGGACGGGCGGTCGGCGAGCGCGCCGCCGAGCGCACCGTCTCGCGCCTCGGGGCGCGTCGCCTGAGCACCTGCGAGGCACCGGTGCTCTTCCGTGCCGAGGTCGCCGCCGGCCTGCTGCGCAGCCTCGTCTCCGCAATCAATGGCACCAGCATCTATCGCCGTTCCAGCTTCCTGCTCGATCAAGTTGGCGAGCCCATCTTCCCTGACTTCGTGCGCATCTACGAAGAGCCCCACCTGCTGCGCGGGCTTGCAAGCGCCCCTTACGACGGTGATGGTGTCGTCACCCGCCCCAAGGATCTGGTGACCGCGGGCGTGCTCCAGACCTACTTGCTGGATACCTATTCCGGCTGCCGCCTCGGTCTGCAGACCACGGGCAACGCTGGCGGTGTCCGCAACCTGCGAATCCAAATGGGCGCCAAGGACCGCCAGGCCATGCTCCGCGAGCTGGGCACTGGCCTCTTTGTGACTGAACTCATGGGCCATGGCGTCAACGCCGTGACCGGCGACTACTCACGCGGGGCGGCGGGATTTTGGGTGGAGAACGGCGAGATCCAATACCCGGTGGAGGAGATCACCATCGCGGGCAATCTCAAGGAGATGTTCGCCGGGCTCCAGGCCGTGGGTAACGACTGCGACTTCCCGGGCAGCACCCGAACCGGCTCCTGGCTCATTGATCGCATGACCATTGCCGGCGAGTAAGGTGGTGGTCGGTGGCTGGTTGCCGCCAGGGCGGATGCGTTCGAGCGGAATGCACTGGCTCGGCATCCATCGTGCATTGTGGTGATCGCCACGTCCGGTAGCGTGGCGCAGCCCTGCGTGGATCGCTCTACAATAGGCGCCTCTTTCCCAGTCCGCCTAGAGTTCTTCGATGAGCGAAATCGTCCTGATCAATGTCACGGGTGAAGACCGGCCAGGTATTACTGCGGCCCTCACCAAGATCCTCGCCCGCTTCCAGATTCCCATCCTCGATATTGGCCAGTCGACCATCCACAACGCCTTGGCGCTTGGGCTGCTCGTGGAGCTGCCGCGCGAGGGCGACGACTGCGGCGTCTTTCGCGAGCTGCTCTTCTGTGCCCACGGCATGGGCCTCGACATCCGCTTCACCCCCATCGATGCGGACGAATACGAAGACTGGGTCCGCGAGCAGGGGCAGCCCCGGCATATCCTCACCTTGCTTGGACGCGAGATCGACGCCGAGCACATCGCCCAGGTATCGGCCGCCATCGCGGACTGGGGTCTGAACGTCGATCGTATCGTGCGGCTGACCGGCCGAATCTCGCGGCGCGAGGCCTGTCCGCACCCGCTCGCCTCGGTCGAGCTTTCGGTACGCGGTGCCGTCGACGACCTGGCCGAGCTGCACGCCGCGCTCTTGGCGCTGGGGCAGAGCATGGACGTCGACGTCTCGGTTCAGGAGGACGACATCTTCCGTCGCAACCGTCGCCTGGTTTGCTTCGACATGGACTCGACCCTGATTCAGACCGAGGTCATCGACGAACTGGCTGCGGTTGCCGGCGTTGGCGAGCAGGTCGCCGCCATCACCGAATCCGCCATGCGTGGCGAGCTGGACTTCCAAGAGAGCTTCCGCCGTCGCATGGCGCTGCTCGAGGGGCTGGACGAGTCCGTGCTCGCCGGCATCGCCGAGCGTCTGCCCATTACCGAGGGCGCAGACCGGCTCATCGCCAGCCTCAAGCGGCTTGGTTATAAGGTCGCCATCCTCTCCGGCGGCTTCACCTACTTCGCCGAGCACCTGCAGCGCCGCTTCGGTGTGGACGATGTCTACGCCAACCGGCTCGAATTCCGTGACGGCAAGCTCACCGGCCAGGTCTCCGGCGAGATCATCGACGGCAAGCGTAAGGCTGAACTGCTGCGTGAGATCGCCGCACGCGAAGGCATCCGGCTCGAGCAAGTGATCGCTGTCGGTGACGGCGCTAACGACCTGCCCATGCTCTCCATCGCCGGCCTCGGCATCGCCTTCCACGCCAAGCCCATCGTCACCCAGCAAGCACGCCACTCCATCGCTAACGTCGGCCTCGACGGCATCCTCTACCTGCTCGGCATGCGCGATCGCGATGTGGAGCGCCTGGGATCCGAGCCTCCAGCGGTCGGGCTGGGTCACGGCCGGCGGTGATCATCATTGAGGGCAGGGTTGACGTTCGGAGTCTCCTCCGCTGCGGCGAGGAGGCTAAACGGCAAATAAATCCGTCCCCTTTTTTTCTATGGAAGCAAAACCCACTCGCGTGCGGTCAAATCCTGTAGGGAAGCCGATTCTGCCAAGAGCAGCGGAGGTAGATCATGGGCGGCAAGACACGCCGAGCGGAGGCAACCCAGGAGCGCAGGCTGCGACCGGAGGCGATGGCGTGTCGGGAGTATAGTGGACCCGAAATTTGAGACAGCCCTCTAAGCGTAAAGTGAAGGCAAGCGGAGGGTTGAGATGACGCGCAAACGCTCCGGAGACTGTGAAAGTATTCCGCGGGGGACCAGGGGGAGTAAAATCACGAACGAGTCAGACTCGTTTGGAACGATGGCATGGCGAGACGCTACAAACAAGGCACGGCGCGCACGCAGCAGGCGATGCTGCCGCCGCGGGTGGAAGACTATGTCGGACGCAACAACGCGGTGCGGGCGATCGACGCCTTCGTCGACACGCTCGATCTGCAGGCGTTGGGATTCCAGAACAGCAGCGGCGGTCTTGCACCCGGCCAGCCCGCGTTTGATCCGGCGGCGTTGCTGAAACTCTACCTGTACAGCTACATCAACCGTGTGCACAGCTCTCGGCGCCAGGAGCGCACGGCAAATCCGTTCTAACCTGCAGGCGCTGATTGGGCGGCGCGGGGAGCGGAGTTTGCCGTCATGCCCAGATAGT
>NZ_JAAIJR010000525.1 GCF_010915725.1 Thiorhodococcus mannitoliphagus | reverse complement strand
GCGTTCGTCCGTTGGCCATGCGGCCACCGCGGCTGTCTCCTGGTGCAGGTTGATCACCGTAGCCTCTTGATCAGGTTAAGATTTCATGAAATCGAGCTTGACACTTGGCCACGAATTCGGCAAGCCCATTGAACGGTATTGAGGCCAAGAGGATATCCGGAACAGAATTTGCATTACCTTTAGGTTTCTTGGAGTTTTCGGAATAAGATTTCTGCGCAAGCCAGCTGAATCAGTGCCAAGTAGTTTTGCAACTGGCAAACATAACGGGTACGAATCGCCCGAAATCCTTTCAGCCAGGCG
>NZ_JAAIJR010000524.1 GCF_010915725.1 Thiorhodococcus mannitoliphagus | reverse complement strand
CGGATCCCCGCCACTGCCCCATGCACCTGCCAGTCGGCGTATTCGGGAAAGAACTCGCGAAAACGCCGCAGATCCTCAAGAAAGGCCTGCACGTCCTCAGCGCTCAGACTCGCCTTGACCTCGACCGCGACCAGATGGCCGCAATTGACGACCAGCACATCGACCTCCAACACTTCCCCGCCCAGACGCTTCTTCACCCGTTGGCTGACCATCTGCACCGGAATTCCGCGCTCGGTGAAGAGGCGTTCGCACGCCGGGGCCACCTGATTCTCGACGAATAAGCCCCACTGCCCACCCAAATC
>NZ_JAAIJR010000523.1 GCF_010915725.1 Thiorhodococcus mannitoliphagus | reverse complement strand
ACCACGCAAGGCGGAGAGCCTCAAGAGCGCTCGGAAGCCGTCGCTCACGACTGACCGCTGCTGGACGGGTAAATCCTGTTTGCGGAAAGTCCCTCTCGTTGCGCGAGTGACAGGTCACGACCCAGAACCGACTCCGGGCTTGCGGCCGTGAGCGTCAGCTTAGGGGGCGACACCGGACCTGTGGCTGCTGGCTCCGCCTCCAGTCCTTAAACACGGTACTGCTGGTTGCTTCCGATGACGTTGCGGCGGCAAGACGAGCAATCCGTCAGAAGGACGCTTCAAGCCGGGACCATCTGGTACAAAG
>NZ_JAAIJR010000522.1 GCF_010915725.1 Thiorhodococcus mannitoliphagus | reverse complement strand
TCTAATTCAGAGATTAATTTATCGATATCGCATGTCGAAAGTTTCGTAATCGAGTATTTAGTAGCAGATTTATTTTTTAAAGAAGGCATGCTGGTCACTTCTTTAAACGGTTTAACTGAATATGATCGGCTATTTTGGAGGACGATTATGAAACTGAAAAGCGGAAGATGGCGAAAGCCACCTTGCACCTGTCTTCGCAACCGGGGATGCGGTAACTTCTCAATAACTGCGTATTCCAGTGAAACCGGACACCCAGTCCGAAGGAAAGCGGACAGCCGTTCCGATCGAAGCCGGACAGTCAGTC
>NZ_JAAIJR010000053.1 GCF_010915725.1 Thiorhodococcus mannitoliphagus | reverse complement strand
GTCACCGCCAGGGCCTTATCCCTAAAACCCCCGCTACCCAAATCAGGTGACGGGGGTTTTTCTTTGCGCAAGGAAAAACATTCGCCCCAGCGCCGATTCAGGAGCCATATAACTGCTCCAAATACCCCCAGCGCCGCCTCAACGCTCCCCTGATGGAAGCATTCAGCGCGCCGACCCTCCAATGGTTCTCCCAGAACTTCGATGGGCCAACCGCAGCCCAGCAGCTCGGATGGCCACTCATCGCGTCAGGTGGTCATGTGGCGTAGGCCTCTAAATGCGCCTGCCAAACCTGCGCTGCCGAAATCACTTCGGCGCCGTGCAGCGTTGTCGGGGCGCCGTCGCGGATGACTTGGCGCCCGCGGATCCAGACCTGTCGTACTTGATGCCTTCCGGCGGCGTAGACGATCTGCGAATTGGGGTGGTAGAGCGGCTGGGTGTGGGAATCGCGCAGGTCCATGGCGACCAGGTCAGCCGATTTGCCAGGTTCGATGGAGCCGATTTCGTCCTCGATACCGAGGGCCTTGGCGCCATTGATGGTCGCCATCCGCAGGGCGTCCGTTGCCGGGACTGCGCTGGCCGAGCCAGATACGCCTTTGCCGAGCAGGGCGGCGGTGCGCATTTCTCCGAGCAGGTTGAGGTCGTTGTTGCTGGCCGCGCCGTCGGTTCCCAAGGCGACGTTGACGCCGGCCTCGAGCAGCTTAGCGACCGGGCAGAAGCCACTGGCCAGCTTGAGATTGGACTCAGGGCAGTGCACGACATGGGCGCCAGTCTCGGCGAGCCGCTCGATCTCCGCGTCCTCGAGCTGGGTCATATGGATGGCGACGAGCGACGGGCCGATCAGGCCGAGCCGATCGAGCCGCTTGATGGGGCGCTCGCCATGATCGCGGAGCGATTGCACCACCTCGTCTTGAGTTTCGTGCAAGTGGATATGGATCGGCACTTCCAACTCGTTGGCCAATGTCTGGACGCGCTTGAGCGGCTCATCGGATACGGCGTAGGGTGAGTGTGGTGCGAAGCCGACCCGAATCAGCGGATGGCTGCGGTATTGGTCGTTTAGCGCCAGGCCCTTGGCGATGTAGGCATCGGCCGACTCGGCATAGCCCGTGGGGAAGTCGACCACGATCATGCCGATCACGGCGCGCATGCCGGCCTCCGCGGTGACCTGGGCCGTGACCTCCGGGTAGAAGTACATGTCGTTGTAGCAGGTGACGCCGCCTCTCAGCATCTCGAGGACTGCCAGGCGCGTTCCATCCGCCACGAAGTTGGGGTCGACCCAGCGTTTCTCCGTCGGCCAGATGTGGTCATGCAGCCAGGTCATGAGGGGGAGGTCGTCGGCCAGGCCTCGCATCAAGGTCATGGCCGCGTGGGTGTGCGCGTTCACCAGACCGGGAATGAGGACATGACCGGGCAGCTCCACCACGCGCTGAGCCTCGACGGAGCGCTGTGCTTCGTCGTAGGGCAAGATGGCGAGGATGCGTCCGTCCGCAATGGCGACGGCGTGATCGGTGAGTTGCCGATTCTCGGGGTCCACGGTCAGGATCCACTGAGAATGCACAAGAAGCTCGGCTTGCATGGTCGGACCTTTGGTTGTGACGTCGAATCAGGGACAATGCGCTGCAACATGCCATAAGGAGCTTCCCATGACCACCGCACTGCCCTCCACCCCGACACCTGATGACGCCGCGCTTTGGCATCAAGGCCGGCTCTACTTGACCGATCAACGGGTGCTGCCCGAACGCGCGGAGTTTCTCGGTTATGACCAGGCTTGCGATGTTGCAGATGCGATTCGCGCCATGGTGGTGCGCGGGGCGCCGGCAATCGGGGTAGCGGCGGCCTACGGTGTCGTGCTCGCTGGCCGCAGCGCTTATATCGCCGCCGGGGAGGGCTGGAAGCAGGCGATCGAGGCCGACTTGGGGCGACTGGCGGCCTCCAGGCCAACGGCGGTGAATCTCTTTTGGGCGATTCGCCGCATGCGGGCCCGGATCGCGGAGCTCGATGCAAGCGACCCAACCGAGGCGCTGACCGCCGAGGCCATTGCGATCCATGAGGAAGACCGTGCCGCGAATCGGCGTATGGGCGAGCTGGGAGCCGAGCTGATCCAGGGGCCGACCGAGGTGATTACGCATTGCAATGCAGGCGCGATGGCGACCGGCGGCTACGGGACGGCTCTCGGGGTGGTGCGCAGTGCTTTCGCCGCCGGCAAGATCCGCCGCGTCTATGCCGATGAGACGCGGCCTTGGATGCAGGGAGCACGGCTCACCGCCTGGGAACTGATGCATGACGGCATTCCCGTGACCTTGCAGGCGGACTGTGCGGCCGCGAGCCTCATGGCTGGCGGTCGTGTCGGGTGGGTCATCGTTGGGTCCGACCGCATTGCGGCGAATGGCGACGTCGCCAATAAGATCGGGACCTACGGGTTGGCGGTGATGGCCAGGCACCATGGCATCAAGTTCATGGTCGCAGCGCCAACCTCGACGGTGGATATGGAGGTTGCTTCTGGTGCGGATATCCCGATCGAAGAGCGAGATCCGGTCGAACTCTTGAGCTGTGGCGGGCGCCGCATCGCCCCAGCGGGCTGCGAGGCGCGCAACCCCGTCTTCGATGTGACGCCGGCTGGCTTGGTCGATGCCATCGTCACCGAGCGCGGCGTCGTGCTCGATCCGACGCTTGAGAAGATGCAGGCATTGATGGCTTGATTCGGCCGGGTCTCATCGCTCTGGCAGCTCCGCTGGGAGTGTCGCCCTCTAAGGCGACGCGGGCCATGAGTGATGGTCTCAGCGCGGCAATTTGAAGCTCAGGCAAAGACGCTCGTGACTGCTTCTCTCGGGATGATGCGTCTCGCGTCCAACAGACTGGTTGGCCTGCAACGTAGGCTCTCCGTTTGATACTGGCGGATCGGCTTGAGTCACTTGCGCTTGCGCCTTGGCTGGGCTCGCGCTTGTCATTTCGGCAGCCGTTGTCGACTCAGCGATCGGATGCCTGGCGTGTTAGAATCCGCAGGTTACGAGCACGCTGAATGCGGCGGCAGCCGCTGCGTGGCGCACTGTCATCCAAGAGTCGATTAACCACGCCCATGCCAGATTTCGCGAAAGAAGTCCTGCCCATCAATCTCGAGGACGAGATGCGTCAGTCCTATCTCGATTACGCCATGAGCGTCATCGTCGGACGGGCGCTGCCGGATGTGAGAGACGGCCTCAAGCCGGTTCACCGTCGGGTTCTCTTCTCCATGCACGAGCAGGGCAACGTCTGGAACCGCGGCTATCGCAAGTCCGCGCGCGTCGTCGGTGATGTCATGGGTAAGTATCATCCCCATGGCGACTCTGCCATCTACGACACCATGGTCCGCATGGCGCAGCCATTCTCGCTGCGCTACCTGCTCGTCGACGGTCAGGGAAACTTCGGCTCGGTGGATGGTGACCCGCCCGCGGCCATGCGCTACACCGAAGTGCGCATGAAGCGCATCTCCGAGGCGCTGCTCGATGACCTCGATAAGGATACCGTCGACTTCGTTCCGAACTACGACAATACCGAGCAGGAGCCCTCCGTCCTGCCGGCGCGCTTCCCGAATCTCTTGGTCAACGGCTCCTCCGGCATCGCGGTGGGCATGGCGACCAACATCCCGCCGCATAACCTGCGCGAAGTCATCGACGCCTGCCTGGCGATCATCGAGAACCCGCTCGTCACCATCGAGGAGCTGATCGAGATCGTGCCGGGACCGGATTTCCCGACGGCGGGGCTGATCAATGGGGTGCGCGGCATCCGCGAGGCCTACCGCACCGGCCGTGGTCGCGTGGTCATGCGTGCGCGGACCATCACCGAGGTCCAGAAGCGCAGCGGGCGCGAGGCGATCGTCGTCACCGAGATTCCCTATCAGGTCAACAAGGCCCGTCTGCTCGAGCGCATCGCCGAGCTGGTCAAGGAGAAAAAGATCGAGGGTATCGCCCAGGATGGGCTGCGTGACGAGTCCGACAAGGACGGGATGCGTATCGTCATCGAGCTCAAGCGCGATACCTATGCCGAGGTGTTGCTGAACAACCTCTATCAGCACACCCAGATGCAGCAGGTCTTCGGCATCAACATGGTCGCTCTGGTCGATGGCCAGCCGCTGACACTGAATCTCAAGCAGGTCCTCGAATACTTCCTGCGTCATCGCCGCGACGTGGTGACGCGCCGCACCCTCTACTTGCTGCGCAAGGCCCGTGATCGCGCACACGTCTTAGAAGGCTACGCTATTGCGCTGGCCAACATCGACGATGTGATCGAGACCATCAAGCGCTCGGCGAGCCCTGCCGAGGCCCGTGAGCGTCTCATGACGCGCGCTTGGCCGCTGGGCGATGTCTCCGCGATGCTCGAACGGGCAGGGGCGGAGCAGACGCGGCCTGAGGACCTAGCGCAAGGCTTTGGCCTGAGCGATGAGGGTTACAAGCTCAGCGAGCGCCAGGCCAAGGCCATCTTGGATCTGCAGTTGCATCGGCTCACCGGCTTGGAGCAGGAGAAGATCCTCAAGGAGTTCGAGGAGATTCTGGAAACCATCGCCGCATTGCTGCTGATCCTGTCGGATCCCGACCGACTCATGGAGGTCATCCGCGCCGAGCTGATCGCTGTGCGCGAACAGTTCGGCGATGAGCGGCGCACCGAGATCCAAGTCGACCAGACGGATCTGACCCTTGAGGATCTCATCGCCCCAGAGGATGTCGTGGTGACGCTGTCGCACCAGGGCTATGTCAAGGCGCAGCCTCTGAGCGACTATCAGGCCCAGAAGCGCGGCGGCAAGGGCCGGAGCGCGACGTCCTTCCGGGAAGAGGACTTCATCGACCGCATCTTCGTCGCCAACTCGCACGACACTGTGCTCTGTTTCTCCAGCCGCGGTCGGGTCTATTGGCTCAAGGTCTACGAGCTGCCCCAAGCCGGGCGCGGTGCCCGTGGCCGGCCGATGGTCAACCTGCTGCCGCTCGAGCAGAACGAGCGGATCAACGCCGTGCTGCCGGTGCGCGAGTACGAGGAAGGCTATTTCGTCTTCATGGCGACCAGTGCCGGCACGGTGAAGAAAACGCCGCTCAAAGACTTTTCGCGCCCGCTCTCCCGCGGCATCATCGCCATCGACCTGCGTGAGGACGAACATCTCGTCGGCGTCGCGATCACGGACGGCAATCAGGATCTGATGTTGTTCACTTCCGCTGGCAAGGCCGTGCGCTTCTCGGAGCAGCATGTGCGCGCCATGGGCCGCACCGCGCACGGTGTCCGCGGCGTGGTGCTGCGCGAAGACCAGCGCGTTATCTCGCTGGTCATCCCGGAGCCGGGCACGGTGCTCAGCGTGACCGAGAAGGGTTATGGTAAGCGCACCACGGTGGATCAGTTCCCGACCAAGGGGCGCGGCACCCAGGGTGTGATCGGCATCAGCACCTCGGAGCGCAACGGGGCTCAGGTGGGTGCGGTGCTGGTGCGGCCGGGGGACGAGATCATGCTCATTACCGAGGGCGGCCACCTCGTCCGCACCAATGTCGACGAGATCCCGATCGTCGGGCGTAGCGCACAGGGCGTGAAGCTGATCAATCTCGCAGAGGGCGAGCGTCTGTGCTACATCGAGCGCGTCGTCGCCTTGGAAAACGGGGACAAAGACAACGGGGACGAGCCTAACGAGAGCGACGTCGCCGACGACGGTGTCGAACCGGACACCGACACAGACTAACCAGCAAAGCGAACGGAGAAATCCAGAATGGCTCGCGTCTACAACTTCAGCGCCGGACCGGCAATGCTGCCGGAGCCGGTCCTGGCCCAGGCCCGCGACGAAATGCTCGACTGGCACGGCAGCGGCATGTGCGTGGCCGAAATGAGCCACCGCGGCAAGGAGTTCATGTCCATTGCCGCCCAGGCCGAGGCCGATCTGCGCGAGCTGATGAGCATCCCGGACAACTACAAGGTGCTCTTCCTCCAAGGCGGGGCCTCGAGTCAGTTCACGGCCATTCCCATGAACTTGCTCCAAGGGGCGGAAAGCGCCGACTACATCAGCACGGGCTCTTGGTCCAAGAAGGCCATCGCCGAGGCGCGCCGCTATTGCGCGGTGCATGTCGCGGCGACGACGGAAGACACCAAGTTCACGCGCGCGCCCGCTCAGGGAGAGCTGGACCTGAGCGCCGACGCGGCCTATGTTCACTACACCTCCAACGAGACGATCCAGGGTGTCGAGTTCTCCTATATTCCAGAGACCAACGGCAAGCCTCTGGTCGCCGACATGTCCTCGACCATCCTGTCGCGCCCCATCGATGTGTCCCGCTATGGGCTCATCTACGCGGGTGCTCAGAAGAACATCGGTCCGGCCGGTCTGACCATCGTGATCCTGCGTGATGACCTCATGGGTCAGCCGATGAATGGCACGCCGACCATGTTCGACTACAAGGTGCAGGCGGACAACGACTCTATGTACAACACGCCGCCCACCTATGCCTGGTACCTGGCCGGCCTCGTGTTTCAGTGGCTGAAGGGCAATGGCGGCCTGGCAGCGATGGCGGAGATCAACGCACGCAAGGCCAAGCGTCTCTACGATTGCATCGATGCCTCGAGCTTCTACCAGAATCCGGTGGATCCGGTGTCGCGCTCTTGGATGAACGTGCCCTTCACGCTGGCGAATGCCGATCTAGACGAGACCTTCCTGAAAGAGGCCAAGGCCGTCGGGCTCACGACGCTGAAGGGACACAGGTCCGTCGGCGGTATGCGCGCGAGCATCTACAATGCGATGCCGGAATCAGGCGTCGAGGCGCTGGTGTCCTTCATGCAGGAGTTCGAGCGCAAGAACGGCTGAGCATCAGTGGGCAGTTGTCAGTTGTCAGTTGTCAGTCGCAATTGGCTCTGCCCACCTCGCATTCCAGACTGACACCTGAAACCTGACAACTGACACCTTTAGCTTATGTTCAAGATCCAGACGCTGAACAACATCTCCGTGGCGGGCCTGGAGCGGCTGCCGCGCGATCGTTACGAGATCGCCTCCGAGATCGCTCATCCGGACGCCATCCTGGTGCGCTCGGCCAAGATGCACGACATGGAGATCCCTGAGACGGTCCAGGCCATCGGCCGCGCTGGCGCAGGGACCAACAACATTCCGATCGCCGACATGACCGCGCGCGGCGTGGCCGTGTTCAATGCGCCCGGCGCCAACGCCAATGCGGTGAAGGAGCTGGTGATCGCCGGCATGCTGCTCTCGGCGCGCAACATTGCACAGGCCTGGCATTTCGCCCGCGAACTCAGCGGTGACGATGCCGAGATCAACAAGGCGGTCGAGGCCGGGAAAAAGCAGTTTGCCGGCTTCGAGTTGCCGGGGCGGACCCTGGGTGTCATCGGCCTTGGGGCGATTGGCGTCAAGGTCGCCAATGCGGCGCGCGCGCTCGGCATGAAGGTCATTGGCTATGACCCCAGCATCACGGTCAGCCGTGCCTGGCAGCTGGAGCGCGACGTCGAGGCTGCGGTCAGCATCGACGATCTGCTGTCACGCTCTGACTTCGTGACCTTCCATGTGCCGCTGACGGACAAGACCAAGCACATGATCAACGCCGAGCGCATCCGCACCCTGCCCAAGGGGGCAGTGCTGCTGAACTTCTCCCGCGCCGGCATCATCGACGATGACGCCGTGGTGACGGCGCTTGATCAGGGGCATCTCTACGCCTACTGCTGCGACTTCCCGAGCACTCTGCTGAAGGATCATCCGCGTGTCGTGACGCTGCCGCATCTCGGCGCATCGACCAAAGAGGCGGAGGACAACTGCGCCATCATGGTCGCCGATCAGATCAGTGATTTTCTGGAGAACGGCAATGTGACCAACGCGGTCAACTTCCCGGAGATCGTGCTGCCGCGTAACGGCGGGCTGCGCCTGGCGGTTGTGAACAGCAATGTGCCCAACATGGTCGGTCAGATCTCCACAGATCTCGCCAACGCCGGGCTCAACATCATCGATATGCTCAACCGTTCGCGCGGTGACGTCGCGGTGACCTTGATCGATGTCGACCAGCGTTGTCCCGAGGATACGGTCAAGCAGATTCAGGCCATCGAGGGCGTGCTGTCGGTGCGCTGTCTGGGCTAAGCGGGTCGCGTCGCATCATGACCAAAGCCACCAGCGAAGAGGAAGAACTCGGGGCGGTCCGCAACCGCATCGATGCCATCGACCAGGAGTTGCTTGCCCTCATCAGCGAGCGCGCGCGCTGCGCGCAGCAGGTCGCGCACATCAAGACTGCGGCGACCGACCGCTCGGTGCAGTTCTATCGCCCAGAGCGCGAATCTGCCATTCTGCGTCGGATCAAGGACGCGAATCCGGGGCCGTTGGATGGCGAAGAAGTCGCCCGGCTGTTTCGCGAGATCATGTCTGCCTGTCTGGCGCTGGAGCGTCCGCTCAACGCGGCCTTTCTTGGCCCTGAGGGAACCTTCACGCAGGCGGCGGCGATCAAGCACTTCGGACACTCGGTCGTCACCAAGGCGATGGGGACCATCGACGAAATCTTTCGCGAGGTGGAGTCGGATACCTGCGACTTTGGTGTCGTGCCCGTCGAGAACTCGACCGAGGGTGTTGTCAGCCACACCCTCGACCTCTTCATGACCTCGCCCTTGATGATCACGGGCGAGGTCTGTCTGCGCATCCATCACCATCTCTTGAGCCATGCCGAGGACCTCGGTGCCATCGGCACCGTCTACTCGCATCAGCAATCGCTGGCACAATGCCGGGAATGGCTCGACCGCAATCTGCCGACGGCCGAGCGTGTCGCCGTCGGCAGCAACGCGGAGGCGGCGCGCCTGGCGGCCCAGGAGCCGAACGCGGCGGCTGTTGCCGGGGTTCAAGCGGCGGAGATCTACGACCTCAAGGTGCTTGCCGAGCGCATCGAGGACGAGCCCAGCAACACCACGCGTTTTCTGGTCATCGGCAAGCAGGATTCGCCTCCGAGCGGACAAGACAAGACCAGCCTCTTGCTGTCCTGCCAGAACGAGTCGGGCGGTCTGCATAGCCTCTTGGCGCCCATGGCGGTCCATGGGATCAGCATGACCCGGATCGAGTCGCGGCCATCGCGGCGCGGTATTTGGGACTATGTGTTCTTCGTCGACATCATCGGGCACCGATCGGACCCTAATGTCGCCTACGCGCTGCAGAGCCTGGAAAAGGACGCGCTCCTGTTCAAGGTGCTAGGGTCTTATCCGATTGCCGTTTTGTGACTCCGCAGCCGTGACTTCCTCGCTGTAGGGAGGGTGGCGCAACTGACGACCCATCAAGTCTGTAACCTTCTATGAACCAAGCTGATAATCCCTTTCTGTCCATCGCAGCCCCCTGGATCGCTGGGCTGACGCCCTATGTCCCGGGTAAGCCGGTCGCCGAGCTTGAGCGCGAGCTGGGCATCCAAGATTCGGTCAAGCTGGCGTCGAACGAGAATCCGCTTGGCCCAGGTTCTCGGGCGCGTGCAGCCATCAACAGGGTGCTCGCCGAGCTGGGCCGGTATCCAGACGGCGGCGGCTATGAGCTGAGACGCGCGCTCGGCGAGCGTCATGGCGTTTCTCCGACCGCGATCACCGTCGGGAACGGCTCCAATGATGTCTTGGATCTGGTCGCGCGCGTCTTCTTGCAGCCGGGCGTCGAGTCCGTCTTTTCCGAGCACGCCTTCGCGGTTTACCCCATTGCGACCCAGTCCGTCGGTGCGACGGCGCGTATCGCCAAGGCCCGCGACTATGGCCATGATCTGGATGCGATCTCGGACTTGGTCACTGACAAGACCCGTGTGGTCTGGATTGCGAATCCGAACAATCCGACCGGGACTTGGCTCTCCGCGACGGCGCTCAAGTCCTTCATTGGCGCGCTTCCGCCGACCTGCATCGTGGTCGTCGACGAGGCCTATACCGAGTACGTCTCCGAGCCCGATTTCCCGGATGCGACCCATTGGATCGAGACCTTCCCGAACCTCATCGTGACCCGCACCTTTTCCAAGGCGCATGGCTTGGCAGCGTTGCGGATCGGTTACGGCATTAGCGATCCCAAGGTCGCGGATCTCCTCAATCGGATCCGGCAACCCTTCAATGTCAATGCCTTGGCGCAGGCGGCGGCGATCGCGGCCATCTCGGACCGCGAACACGTGCGTGCCTCCGTCGAACTCAATCGGGCCGGCATGAAGCAGATGACAGCTGGCTTTGAGCGATTGGGCTTGGGCTACATCCCCTCCGTCGGCAACTTCGTATGCGTCGATCTCGGTTGCCCGGCCGGTCCCATCAACGATGCCCTGCTCAAGCGCGGTGTCATCGTGCGTCCGGTCGGCAACTATGGTCTGCCGAATCACCTGCGGATCAGTATCGGGACCGAAGACGAGAACGCTCGCTGCCTCGCGGCCCTGGAGGCCGTTCTGGCCGCATGATCGAGCGGCTCGCCGTCATTGGCGTCGGACTGATCGGCGGCTCCCTGGCGCGCGCGCTGCGGGCGGCGGGGGAGGTCGGCGAGGTGGTTGGCTGCGGCCGCTCGGCGCTCAACCTCGAAACGGCGGTCGAGCTTGGCGTCATCGACCGCTTCACCCATGATCCCGGGGAGGCGGTCGTCGGCGCGGACGTCGTCTTTCTCGCTGTCCCCTTGGGCGCGATGCGCGGGACCCTGTCGGCCATCAAGGAACGGCTGGATGCGGGTGCGGTCATCACGGACGGCGGAAGCGTCAAGGGCAGCGTGGTCGCGGACGCGGTCGCAGCCTTCGGCAAGGTCCCCGCGCGGTTAGTGCCAGGACACCCGATCGCGGGCACCGAGTGCAGCGGGGTGGAGGCCTCCTTCGCCGAACTCTATCAGAACCGGCGCGTGATCCTGACGCCCTTACCTGAGACGGATCCGGAGGCCCTGAGCCTGGTCAGCCGGATGTGGGAGGTCTGCGGTGCCGAGGTGACGAGCATGTCGGTTGGTCATCATGACGAAGTCCTCGCCGCCACCAGCCATCTGCCGCACATGCTGGCCTTCGGGCTCGTGGATGCCCTGGCGCGCATGCGCGAGAACGACGAGATCTTCCGCTATGCAGCCGGCGGCTTCCGTGACTTCACCCGCATTGCCTCGAGCAACCCCGTCATGTGGCGAGACATCTGCATCGCCAACCGCGAGGCCCTGAGCGCCATGCTCGCCCGCTTCGGCATCGAGATGACCGACCTTGCCGAGAGCATCCGCCGGGCCGACAGTGACCGTCTGCTGGAGATCTTCGAGCGCGCCAAAACGGCGCGCGACCGCTACATCGACAGCGCGAAATAAGCGCGCAGGTCGGGAGCAGAAAAGAGGGAGCAGGCTGTTCGGCCCATGAGGCGGCGTCACTCCCCGTGCTTGCTGGCGGCGGCGATTGGCTCGAGCGGTGCGGTCAGCGCTGGGAAGTCGGCGGGATTGACGTATTGGATAACCACGTGACCCTTGGCGTCGCGCCCGATATCCAGACCGCGCTCCGGATAGAGCCAATGCACGATGCCGGTCTCTGGCTCGGTCAGCTTTCTCGTCGGCTCGCCGAACCGCTGTGTGATGAGGGCATCGTCAAGCCGGGCTTTGGGGAGATAACTGATGCTCTGAATTGGACGCGAGGTCAGCGTCTCGATGTCAGCTGGGTCTAGCTTTACCTTCTTGCCGCCGCTACTGAGCTGGCTGATGCGCAGTCCTCGGTCGTACATCCCTTCCAGCGTTGCCTGATCCACCTCCAGGGTGATGACGAAATCGGCCCTCAGCCGCTCGAGATAGATCTGCTCGAAATAGGCCTCGGTCGCGAAGCGGATCGGCTCCTCGACGGTCTTGAACAGGTTCAGCTTGCCTTCCTCCCGGAAGACGGCGCGGACCTCGGCGAGCGTGGTCTCGCCCAGCGTGAAGCCAAAGACCTGGGTGTGCCCCAGCTCATTGCGATCGACCTGCCAAGGCAGCCTGACGACACCGTCATCGACCGGATCCGGCATTAGCAGCAGCATGCCGGCGAAGCCCAGGACTGCGGCGCCCAGGATGGATAAGACCATCTTGCGATCCATGATGTGACGACTCCCGTGGAGCGAACGAAGAGGGGGTATCAGGTGAGCCCGAGGATGAGTCCCGCGGCGACGCGGCGTCCCTCGGACATCAGGATATTGTAGGTGCGGCAGGCCGCGCCCGTGTCCATCACCTCGATGCCGACGCCGCGCTCCATCACCCAGAAATAGACTTCCGGAGGCGGAAAGACTTGCGTGTCCCCGGTGCCGAGCACGATCAGCTGAGGATCCAGCGCCAGCAAGGTCTCCAGGTGCTCGCGCGCCAAGACCGCCGCGCTGCTGGGCCCCCAGTCCTCGACGATGCGGTCCGGCGCCAGGATCAAACTGCTGCGAAAACGCCGGCCACCCACCAGAATGCCCTCTGGCCCATAGCCCTCGACCAGGTGGCCGCTTGAATCGTCTGCTTCTGCGAATCTCATAGGTTCAACATAACCGATGGCTGGATGCACGAACAAGCGGGCAGGAAAACCAGGCACTGTGTAGAATTTCGCATCTCGATTCAATCAATCAGCCCGGAAAGCCATGACAGTTCGCACCAGATTCGCTCCCTCACCAACCGGCTATCTGCACGTTGGAGGCGCCCGCACGGCGCTCTTCTCCTATCTCTACGCCCGCAAGCATGGCGGTCAGTTCGTGCTGCGTATCGAGGATACGGATCTGGAGCGCTCCACGACGGAGTCGGTCAACGCCATCTTGGAGGGCATGACTTGGCTGGGTTTGGACTACGACGAGGGTCCCTTCTACCAAACCGAGCGTTTCGACCGCTATAACCAGGTCATTGATGAGTTGCTGGACAAAGGGCTGGCCTACCGCTGCGATTGCCCCAAGGATCGGCTGGAAAAGCTCCGGATCGACCAGATGGCGCGCAAGGCGAAGCCGCGCTACGACGGTCGCTGCCGCAATCGCCAAGTGGATCCAAGTGAGCCGCACGTCATTCGCTTCAAGAATCCGGTGGACGGCGCGGTCGTTGTCGACGACCTGATCCGCGGCCGCGTCCCCTTCAGCAATGCCGAGCTGGATGACCTCATCATCCGCCGCAGTGACGGCACGCCGACCTACAACCTCACGGTGGTGGTGGACGATGCGGATATGCAGATTACTCATGTCGTCCGTGGCGACGATCACCTGAACAATACGCCGCGTCAGATCAATATTCTCACCGCGCTGGGCTTCGAACCGCCGCGCTACGCGCACGTACCCATGATCTTGGGTGACGACGGCGCGCGGCTCTCCAAGCGGCATGGCGCGGTGAGCGTGGTCGCCTATCGGGATCAGGGCTATCTGCCCGAAGCCTTGCTCAACTACCTGGTGCGCTTGGGTTGGTCGCATGGTGATCAGGAGGTCTTCTCCGTCGAGCAGATGATCGAGCTGTTCGACATCGGCGACGTCAACAAGGCCGCGTCCGCCTTCAACAAGGACAAACTCGACTGGCTCAACCAGCAATACCTCCAGCATGCGGAGCCCGGCCATATCGCACGGCTCCTAAGCCCGCACATGGGCAAGCTCGATATCGACCCCTCCACGGGGCCGGACCTCGCCGATGTGGTCAAGGCGCAGGCCGCCCGCGCCAAGACCCTGACCGAGCTGGCCGAGATAAGCACCTTCTGCTACCGGGACTTCGAGGAGTACGACGAGGGCTCGGCCAAGAAGCACCTGCGTCCGGTTGCTCGCGAGGGCTTGGAGAAGCTGCGTGCCGCCTTCGAGCTGATGGCCTTCGAGGACTGGACGCCCGAGCAGCTCAAGCACGTGGTCGAGCGCGTCGCGGAAGAACTGGAGGTCAACATGGGCAAGGTGGCTCAGCCGCTGCGCGTGGCAGTCGTGGGTCGTGCCGCGTCGCCGGGCATCGACGAGACGCTGATGTTGGTCGGCAAGGACGCGACCTTGCGGCGGATCGATAAGGCCCTCGCCTTCATTGATGCGCGGGCCGCGGCTTCATCCTGACGCCGGTAACTGCGTGTCATCGCGAAGCGGTGACACGCCGTCGAATCAGTTCTCCCACATGACGTTTTCCTTTTCCGCGGCCGCGGCCTTGAGGAGTTCGATCAGGGGAAGCGCGCGATGTGCCAGGCTGACGTGCGCTGACGCGTCCTCCTGGCCCTTGCCGCCGGGCTCGGGGTCCAAGTGCTCGCCGGCGTGCTCGGCGACGGCCTGCTCCAGTCGCTCGAGCGCTGCCGGGACGTCCTCGGCGAGTAAGGCGCCTGGCACCGCGCCGCTGTGGCCCATGAGCTTGATGAGTGCGACGGCGACATCGCCGAACATGGTGATGGGCGCATAGGCCTTGGTTTGGAACTTGACTAGCATGGAAGGTGCTCCGGTTGGATCCTGGTGGCGGTGGACTCAGCGATCGAAAGGGGTTTGCTGCGAACCGCTCCTCGCTTTGAAAGCATAGGCGGGATTGGTGATCGGGGTTTGCGTGCTTGTTCAGCGCGTGCGCGACACTGAATCTCGCTCACGCCTTACAATTGCCTGCACAGCCGCTAGAATGCGGTGCCTATTGATCTTCTAGCCCCTGAGAGACCATGACCGACGCCGCCGAGTCACCCCGTACGAATTTCATCCGCCAGATTGCCGCAGCAGATCTAGCGTCCGGAAAACATGAGCGCGTCGCGACCCGTTTTCCGCCCGAGCCGAATGGCTATCTGCACATTGGCCACGCCAAGTCCATCGTCCTCAATTTTGGTCTGGCGCAAGACTTCGGTGGCACCTGCAATCTGCGCTTCGACGATACCAACCCACACAAGGAAAATGTGGAGTTCGTCGAATCCATCAAGGAAGACGTGCGCTGGCTGGGCTTTGACTGGGGCGATCGACTCTATTTTGCCTCTGACTACTTCGAGAAGCTCTACGATTTCGCGGTCGAGCTGATCAATAAGGGGCTCGCCTATGTTTGCGAACTCTCCGCGGATGAGATGCGCGCGTATCGGGGCACCCTGACGGAGCCCGGCAAGGACAGCCCCTATCGCAACCGCTCGGTCGAGGAGAACCTGAGCCTCTTTACGCGCATGCGCGCGGGTGAATTCCCGGACGGCTCGCGCACCCTGCGTGCCCGTATCGACATGGCCTCGCCCAACATCAACCTGCGCGATCCCGTGCTCTACCGCATCAAGCATGGCGTGGTGCATCATCAGACGGGCACGACCTGGTGCCTCTACCCGACCTACGACTACACGCATCCCATCTCGGACGCGCTCGAGGGCATCACCCACTCGCTTTGCACCCTGGAGTTCGAGGACCATCGGCCGCTCTACGACTGGTGCGTCGGCAACGTCTCGGTGCCGAGCAAGCCGCGCCAGATCGAGTTCAGCCGGCTCAACCTCGAGTACAGCGTCATGAGCAAGCGGCGACTCACCGAACTGGTCTCTGAGTCGCACGTTCACGGCTGGGACGATCCACGGATGCCGACCATCGCCGGGCTGCGCCGTCGCGGCTATACGCCGGCGTCCATCCGTGAGTTCTGTCACCGCATCGGCATCACCAAGTCGGACAACTTGGTCGAGATGGCCATGCTGGAGAGTGCCATCCGCGACGACCTGGATGCCCATGCGCCGCGCCGCATGGCGGTGCTGCGTCCGCTCAAGGTGGTCCTCACCAATTATCCCGAGGGTCAGGCGGAGGAGGTGGAGGCGCGGAATCATCCTAAGGATGAGTCCATGGGCGCGCGTCGCCTGCCCTTCGGGCGTGAGATCTACATCGATCGCAGCGATTTCGAGGAGGTGCCGCCCAAGGGCTTCAAACGCCTGGTGCCTGACGGGGAGGTGCGTCTGCGCAATGCCTACGTCATCCGCTGTGACGAGGTCATCAAGGACGCGGCCGGCGAGGTGACCGAGCTGCGTGCCTCGATCGACATGGACACCCTGGGTAAGAATCCCGAGGGCCGCAAGGTCAAGGGTGTGATCCATTGGGTCTCCGCCGCGCATGCCGTCCCCGCCGAGGTTAGGCTTTATGATCGTTTGTTCCAGGCCGTCATGCCGGGCGCCGGCGGGGCGGATTATCGCGATGACATCAATCCCGCATCGCTTCAAGTCCTGACGGATTGCGTCCTAGAGCCATCGCTGCGCGACGCTGCGGTGGGTGAGCGCTTCCAGTTCGAGCGCGAGGGCTATTTCGTCGTCGATCGCGACGCGACGCCAGAGCGCCCGGTCTTCAATCTGACGGTCGGACTGCGCGATACCTGGGGCAAGAGCAAGAAATGATGCCGCGCGGGCGCAAGGAGCCAGCCGGAGCGGGTGCTGGCATTCCCGCGCACGAGCGTCTAGCCGCCTCTATTTGGGTCCGGTTCTATGCCTCATTCGCCTCGCCGGGCAAGATCCTCGAGCAGTTCCGAAGCGACGCCGAGCGTGCCCTGACCTTGGCGCGCCGGCTTTCCGAGGAGGCCGGCACGCGGCCAGTGTGCATTCGCCGCTTTCCGGGGATCGAGGCGGAAAGCCGTGATTGGTCCGTCTACATGACGCTCGACCATTTGGTAATGATCAACACCGCCATCACGGCCCTCATCCATGCCATCTGTTCGGCTCGCGGCCACGGGGTCGAGATTCGCGTCGAAGACGTCAAGCCCCACCCCGACGCCGGGCCGGATCGCATCCCGGCCCTCGAGGCGCTCGTCGAGCGTTACGCCCACCAGATCGACTGTCTGGGCTTACTGCAGTCCTGCGCGCGTTACCCGCACCCTTGGTTCGGGCCGCTGACCGCGCGTCAATGGCATGCCTTGGCCGCGCTGCACAATCGAATTCATCGCCTTCAGATCGAAAAGATCATCGACCGACTGGATTGACAGAGGTGTCCGATACAAGCCGCCAGCATGCTTCCCTCGCGCATCGGCAGTCCGCTCTCGATCAGCTTCACCGTGATCTCGAGGCCTGCCAACGCTGTCCGAAGATGTTTGGGCCGCCCGTGCACAGCGTCTCGGTGATCTCATCCATCATGCTGATCGGGCAAGCGCCCGGCACGCGTGAGATCGAGCAGAAACGCCCCTTCTGCTGGACCGCCGGCAAGACGCTCTTCGGCTGGTTCGCGTCCATCGGTCTGGACGAGCAGGCATTTCGGAGTCAGGTGCTGATGAGCGCGGTCTGTCGCTGCTTCCCAGGCAAGAATCCCAAGGGCGGCGATCGCGTGCCCGATGGCGACGAGGTGGAGCGCTGCGGCTCCTGGTGGCGAACGGAGATGGCGCTGCTGCGCCCGCGCCTGATCCTGCCGGTCGGTAAGCTCGCCATCTCACAGCTCATGGACTGCAAACGTCTCAATGATGTGGTCGGCCAGCAATGGTCCTACCGCTCCGCCGAAGGCTGGGAGGCCGACATCATCCCGCTGCCGCACTCTTCGGGCGCCTCGACTTGGTTCAAGATGGATCCCGGCAAGGATCTGCTGGCGCGCGCCTTGGAGCTGATCGCCCTGCATCCTTGCTGGAAGGAATGCGTCGGCAAGCCCTCGCACCCTGCCCGTTCGCCAGGGCCGAGGGAGGATTCGGAGTCTTGAGCATCGGATCGTCCAGTCCGGCCGTGCGACCTGGGAGCGGCGCCCCGCCGCGATCGGGCGCGGTTCGACCAATCTTCTTGGGATCAAAGTTCTCGCAAACGATCTGAGCACAACCTTTTCTGAGCACAACCTTTTCAGCCATGTCTCCTGATCAAATTCAGCAGTTCTTTCGCAATGACCGCTTCGCCGAGCATGTCGGCATCGAACTCTTGGACGTCGGGCCGGGCAGGGCGCGCGCGCGGCTGGAGATCGAGGACCGCCACCTCAACGCCGTGGGTGTCGCCCATGGCGCCGCCATCTTCAGCCTGGCGGATCTGGTCTTCGCCGTTGCCTCCAACTCGCATGGCAGCGTGGCGCTTGGGGTCAATGTTTCTGTCTCCTTCCTCAAGTCGGCCGGGCGGGGCCCGCTCGTCGCGAAGGCCGAGGAGGTCTCGATCAATCCCAAGCTGGCGACCTACCTCATTCGCGTGACGGACGCGTCCGAACATCTGATCGCGCTCTTTCAGGGGACGGTCTATCGCAAGAAGGATCCGCTGGCGGATCATTTGCCATCCGGGGCCGAAGGATGACCTCGGCGCCGCAGCCCATTGCCTTCGGGCTCATCGTGATCGGGGATGAGGTGCTGAACGGCGACCGCGCCGACGGCCACTTCGCCGCCTTCAAGCGCATGATTCAGGCGCGTGGTCATGAACTGGCCTGGTATTGGCTGCTGCCTGATGACCCGGATACGCTGACAGCGCATCTGAGCTTCTCGATGGCGCGCTCGAACCCCGTTTTCTGTTGCGGCGGTATCGGCGCCACGCCAGATGATCACACCCGTGCTTGTGCCGCCGCCGCGGCCGGGGGCAGGCTGACCCGTCATCCCGGTGCCCGTGCGCTCTTGGAGGCGAAGTTCGGCGCCGATGCCTATCCCCACCGCATGCTGATGGCGGATCTGCCCGAGGGCGCCGAGCTGATTCCCAATCCGGTCAACCAGATCCCAGGTTTCTCGACCGGGCAGCACTGGTTTCTCCCCGGATTCCCCAAGATGGCCTGGCCGATGGCTGAATGGGTCTTGGACCGGCACTATGGAAGCTGCGCGGCTGTTACCGAGGCCGCGGTGGTGGTGCGGGGTACGCCAGAGAGCCGTCTGATTCCGCTGATGGAGCAACTCGGTCAGGCGCATCCCGACCTCAAGCTCTTCAGCCTGCCTCACATGGGAGAAGATCCGCACATCCTGCTCGGGTTTCGTGGTCGAGGCGGTCTGGAGGAGGCGATGGCGGACTTGCGCGCGGCGCTGGCTGAGGCGTCCATCACAGATGTAGAAAGCCACCTAGGCCATTGATGTTGGTCGCCGTCATGGCCGTTTCGGGATGAGGTTCACAGTACGTGCCAGCCGTCTTGATGCCCCTGCGGCTGAGGCGTAGCATCCTTGACGGCCTCATTGCTTCGATCCTTTCTCGCGCGCCCATGAAGATTCCACGATCTGAACCCATGGCAGGGCTCTCGCCGATTCGCTCGGCGAGATCCTGCCTCTTTCTTGCCGCCACTCTGTCGCTCAGCAGTGGCGCGACGGCCGCGACCCTTAACGGCGACAGCGAGCTGTTCGACCTCAGCCTCTCCGAGCTGCTCTCGCTGCAGATCACGACGGCCTCGCGCAAGGCGGAGCCCGTGTCGCAGGCTGCAGCCGCCGTCTTCGTCATCACTCAGGAAGACATTCGCAGATCTGGTGCGACCTCGGTTCCAGAAGCCTTGCGGATGGCGCCCGGCGTTCAAGTGGCCCGGATCGACGCCAACAAGTGGTCCATCTCGGCGCGTGGCTACAACGGCCGGTTCGCCAACAAGCTGCTGGTGATGATCGACGGGCGCAGTGTCTATACGCCGCTCTTCTCCGGGGTCTACTGGGACGCGCAGTCACCCATGCTGGAGGACATCGAGCGCATCGAGGTCATCCGTGGGCCGGGCGCGACGCTCTGGGGCGCGAACGCCGTCAATGGTGTGATCAACATCATCACTAAGCCGTCTGCGGAGACCCAGGGCGGCCTGCTGATCGCTGCAGTCGGCAATGAGGAGCGCGCCGCAGGTGCCTTGCGCTGGGGCGGCACCATTGGCGAGCTGGGGCATTATCGCGTCTACGGCTTGGGCTTCGATCGCGACGGGACATTGGATGCCGCTGGCCGGCTAGACAACGCGGACGATTGGAACGGCGGCAAGGCCGGTTTTCGGGCCGATCTCACGCCGAGCACGCGCGATGAGCTTGCGCTCCACGGCAACTTCTACCAGGGCGACCACGGTGAATCCGTCTACGACCATGAGAATCTGGCAAATCCATACTCCGTCGTCGACCATACTACGGAGGTCACCAACCTAGACCTGCTGGCTCAGTGGACCCGCCATGTCTCGGAGACGGATGACTTCACGCTCAAGACCTACTTCGACCATACCGAGCGTGATTGGGCGCGCATCGGGGAGGAGCGGGACACCTTCGATATCGAGCTTGAGTACCGCACCCAGCGTTTCGACGGTCATGATCTCATCTTCGGCCTGGGCTACCGCTACACCAGCGACCAGTTGGACAACACTGAGCTGGTCGCGCTCATGCCGGACTCGGATACCCTCAATCTCTTCAGTGCCTTTGTCCAGGACGACATCCAGCTCGTTCCGGATGAATTCACGCTGACCCTGGGTGCCAAGATCGAGAACAACGACATCACCGGCTTCGAGGTGCAGCCAAATCTGCGTTTGTTGTGGACGCCGAGCCAGACGCAGTCCATCTGGGGGTCCATCGCAAGGGCGGTGCGGACGCCGGGTCGGGGTGAACTCGATGGTATCGTCCGGCAAGGCGTGATAGCCGCTGGGACGGCCTTGAATCCGACTTCTGTCCCGATCGAGACGGTCATCTACGGCAGTGATTACCTCGAATCCGAGGACTTGACCGCCTACGAGCTTGGCTACAAGTGGCAGGTCGACCGCTCCCTGGGTGTGGACCTCGCGTTTTTCTACAACGACTATCAGAATCTCCGAACCGCGAGCTTCGGTGATGTGTCTTGCAATCCGAGCGGGATCTACCCCTATTGTCTCTTCTACTCAGACTCGCTGATCAGTCTGGTCAGGGCCGGGGAGCTGGGTAACGATGCAAGCGGCTACTCCAAAGGGGTCGAGCTAGCCGCCGACTGGCGCCCGGTCTCGAAATGGCGCTTACAAGCGGCTTACAGTTATCTGCAGTCCCATATCGCAGCGGCTCCGACCGTCAACGCCGTCGACGATCCTCGGGCCTCGCCCGGCAATCAGTTTTCGTTGCGCTCTTGGTTTAATCCAGTTTCAGACATCGATCTAGATTTTTGGCTTCGCTATACGGACGAGAGCCTATCCTTCTCGGTTTTGGGCCGCACCGAGATCGATCCCTATTGGGAACTCGATGTGCACCTTGCCTGGCGTCCTTCGCCGAGTCTGGAACTCGCACTCGTTGGCCAGAATCTATTTAACGACGCCCATATCGAGGGCTTCTCTGAGCTTGGCGATCTGCCTTTGGCCAGTCTGGAACGGTCTTTCTATTTGAAGATGAATCTGGATTTTTAGGCTGTCACTGGCGCCGCTAAATCACGAATCGTGGACGATTCAGCTTCAGTCACCCGCGCCACTCCAGGCGGTGCCCCGGTCTCCCTTGCCCCCTTGCGGCGGCGCAAGGCGGCGACACACCTACACTCGGGCGGGGCTGGCCCCAAGGGGCGTCTTGCCGCTCAGCTATGGCTCGCTTTCTTGGGTCTCAGTCTGGCTTTCGTCGGGCATCCCATGGAGCTGTCACGCGAGGACCGTATCAAGGCGGCGATCGTCTACAAGGTGGGCAAGTTCGTCGATTGGCCGACCAGTGCATTCTCGAGTACGGACGCGCCTTTACGCCTTTGCCTTCTGGGTCGCGATGACTTTGCCGCAGCGCTTAGCAGTGTCGCCGGACGCAAGGTGCAGGGGCGGGGCATTGAGTTTCGCGTTGTCGGGGCGAACAGTCTTCCCCAGGCCGGGGATTGCAATATCCTCTATCTGCCGCGCTCCGCCAGCGGTCGCGTCGCCTCCGTGGTGCGCAGGCTCACTGACAAGCCCATCCTGACCATCAGCGACATCCCCAGTTTTGCCCGTAACGGCGGCATGATCTCTCTGGTGCGCAGGGGGAACCGCATCGGGTTTGAGATCGACCCTGATCGGGTGAGGCGTGCCGGACTCGCGGTGCGTGCCCAACTGCTCGACCTGGCGGAGATCGTTGGCCAATGACGACGCTGAGCAATGCGCTGCGATCTGGGCAGGCGCTTGGGGGCGCGAGCCAGGCAAGAGCCTGCTGAGCCGACTCAGTCTCCGCACCAAGATCGGCGCCTCTGTGGTCGGCCTAAGCCGGCTCGTCTTGGTCTTGGCGATGGTCGCCTTCGGGGTCGGGGCCGAGGAGTGGCTGGACAGGTGCAGGACGGCTGGCGCGCGATACGGATCAAGAGACGCCTCTTGCTCATTGCGGTTCGCTGCCGCTATCCCTAGGATGGCGAGCCACGCACTGTCATCGGTCCAGTGTTTCGCGTCTAGGAGGGGGCGCAGCTGAATGGGGCGCTCAGGCCGCTTGGCGCTGCTGCCCGAGTGTGCCGCTTGAGTTCAGTCTTTGGTCTCATCTGGGCGTCGGCAGACCGCGCGTCTGGTCGCTCCGTGGGCAATGACGAAGATCAATGGGTTCGCCGGATTGCCTGTCAAAAGATCGGCATCTCATTGTTTTAGATAGGCGTTTAGCTCACCCGTGATGTTACAGTCGAGCCAGTCGATTAGCCAAAAGCTGCGGCGTGTCATCATGGTGACCACACTGCTGTCCCTGATGGTCGCCATGCTTGCCGTGCTCGGTCTGCAGGCGCTCTCTTATCGCAACGCCTTGCTACGTCATGTGTCCGTTCTGACCCAGGCGATCGGCACGACGACCACGGCCGCGCTCGAGTTCGGTGACGCCAAGACGGCGACGCGGCTGCTCGAGGCGCTCAAGGCCGAGCCCGAAGTCTTGCTCGGTTGGCTCACGGACGTTGACGGTGTCCTGCTCGCCAAGTATCGCCCCGGCCTCACTGTCTCGGCCGCTGGTGCGCGCGAGCAGGATGCGTTGCTGGCTGAAGCCGCTCCGCCGGCTTGGATCGCCGCCGCCATTGACAAGGGCGAAGAGACCTACGGCTTTTCGGCTCGGCGGCTCTATTACGTGGCGCCGGTGCTCTTCGACGGTGATCGCATCGGCTGGGTCGGTATCGAGGTCGGGCTCGAGGGCTTCTACGCGAGTCTTGGTTGGAATCTGCTGATCCTGGCCCTGGTCCTCTTGGTCGCCAGCGGCTTGGCGCGCCTCATCTCGGCCAAGCTGCAGCGACCCATTACCACGCCCATCGTCAATCTCTCCTCCGTGATGGAGCAGGTCTCGAGCGAGCAGGACTATGACCTGCGTGCGCCCGCCGGTCAGGACGACGAGATTGGACGCCTGATCTCAGGCTTCAACGAGATGCTCGGTCAGCTTGGCGAGCGCGACAAACGCCTCGCGGAGCACCGGGAGTTACTGGAGCGCGAGGTCGCGGATCGCACGGCGGATCTCTCCCACGCTAACGAGGGGCTTCGTTTAGCGGTCGAAGAGGCGCAACGCGCGCGCGCGAGCGCCGAGCAAGCGCGTGAGGTCGCCGAGCAGGCGAATCGGGCCAAGTCGCAATTCCTCGCCAATATGAGCCACGAGATCCGCACCCCCATGAACGGCATCATCGGGATGACCGAGCTGCTCTTGGGGACCGAGCTGACGGCGGAGCAACGCCGTTTTGCCAGCGCGGTCGGTCGCTCCGGGCGCTCGCTGCTGGCGGTCATCAACGACATCCTGGATGTCTCCAAGATTGAGGCTGCCCGTCTGGTGCTGGAGCACACCGAGGTCGATCTCGCCGAGCGCATCGAGGATGCAGTGGATCTCTTCGCCGAGCGGGCGCACGCCAAGGGCCTGGAGCTGGTCTGTCACCTCGCGCCCGAACTGCCCGCTCGCGTCATGGGTGATCCAGCCCGGATTGCTCAAGTGCTGAGCAATCTCGTCAGCAACGCCATCAAGTTCACCCAGGATGGCGAGGTGTTGGTGCGGGCGCTCTTGGAATCGCGCGCCGATGACGAGGCCCGAGTCTCGATCCAGGTCACGGATACCGGGATCGGCATTGCCAAAGCGAGCTTCGACTCGGTCTTCGATGCCTTCGCCCAGGCGGATGGGTCGACCACGCGGCAGTTCGGTGGCACCGGCTTGGGATTGGCGATCGCCAAAGAGCTGGTCGAGTTCATGGGCGGCGAGATCGGCGTCGTGAGCGAACTTGGGGCCGGCGCTTGCTTTTGGTTTTCGCTGCCGTTGGAGGTCAAGGCGTGGGATGCCGCGCCGCTGACGAAGGCCGAGCGGCTCATCGGGCGTCGTGCCCTGGCGGTCGCTTCGCACCGCGCGGTGCGTGAGGTCCTGGTCGACTATGCGGGCTCTGCTGGGCTCGAGACCATGGCATGCGCGCACCCGAACGAGGCGTTGCGCATTCTGCTCGAGGCCGAGCATAGCGGGTATCCCATCGATATCCTGATTCTCGACTCGGCGCTCAGGGAGGTTACGTCGCTCGCCTCGACAGTTGCGATCCGACAGAACCCGGTCCTCGGAAAGCTTGAGCGTGTTCTCCTGACGCCCTTGAGTCTTGGCTGGCAGTCCAGCAAGTCGGCTGGACTGGAGCTGGATGCCTATCTGACCAAGCCGGTCCGCCGCAAGCCACTGCTCGAGTGCCTTGCTGAACTCAAGTCCGTGGCCGGCGCCGACTACCAACCGTCGCAAGCGCTCGAGCCGGCGGCCGTCGTCGAGAAGGCCGCCCCGCTCGGACTCAAGGTGCTGGTGGCCGAGGACAACCGGGTCAACCAGGAGCTGACCATAGCCATGCTCAAGAAGCTTGGCTGCCAGCCCTCGGTGGTCTTCGATGGGCAGGCCGCCGTGGAATCCAGCGATGCTGACGGCTTCGACATCATCCTCATGGATTGTCAGATGCCGCGGACGGACGGCTATGATGCGACCCGACTCATCCGCATGCGAGAGGGGCGTGCGCAAGACGGACGGCGGATCCCGATCATCGCGCTGACGGCGCACGCCATGGCGGGCGATCAGGAGCGGTGCCTGGCGGCCGGGATGGACGATTACCTGACCAAGCCGATCTCACTGCCGACGCTGCGTGACGCCTTGCTGCGCTGGTCGTCACGCACGCAGGAGCCGCACGCCCCGCGCAGCCTGCCAAGCACAGCCGAGCCCAGCAGCCTTGGGCTAGGTTTGGACGATCTGGATGAGCTGCCCGTTCTCGATGAAGCGGAGCTGGCTGGAATCGCGGCGATGGGGCCAGAGGTCGACTATGACTTGGTTGCCCAGCTGATCGACAATTACAAGGGCTCTATGCCGGAGTTCATTGCAAGGCTCATCGAAGGTCTGCGCGCGCGCCGGCCGGACCAAGTCGCCGAATCCGCCCATGCGCTGCGCTCGTCCACAGCGGCCATGGGTGTCAGGAGGTTGTCCGAGCTTTGCAGGCGGCTGGAGCGTGCCGCCAATGCTGCCGCTGACGAAGGCATCGAGCTGCTGTGCAGCCTGGAGCTGCCGCCCTATCTGGAGGCGTTGGATCGACAGTCATCCGAGGCGCTGAGCCGCTATCTCGACCGCACTGCGGTGGGGGCCAAGGCGCCGGACCCGGCGACAACCGTCGTTGCTGATTCGGCCGCTGACTCGGCAGCTGGTTCGGCCGAGGAGAAGCCATGCATCCTCATCGTCGACGACGACGAGTCCATGCAGCTGCTGGCCAAGAGGAACCTTGAGAATTTCGGTTTCAACTATGCGGGGGCGCGAACCGGGCAGGAGGCGATCGACAATGTTGGCATGTGGGAGCCCGACCTGGTGGTACTCGACGTCATGATGCCCGGCATGGATGGGTTCGAGACCTGCCGACGGCTGCGCCGGAAGCCCGGTTGCGAGCTGATTCCCATCCTCATGGTGACCGGGCTGCATGATGTGGAGTCCATCCAGAGGGCCTACGAGTCCGGTGCGACTGACTTTCTCTCCAAGCCGGTCAATTGGACGCTGATGATTCATCGTCTGCGCTACTTGCTGCGCGGGCACGCGACCTTGGCGGCCCTGCACAAGAGCGAGGCGCGCAACAGCGCTCTGATTTCAGCCATTCCAGATGCCCTGCTGCGTTTGGACAAGGACGGGCACATCCTGCAGTTCAAGCCCGGTCGGGTCTTGCATGGCCTTGGCGCGCAGACGCAGAGTCTGGTCTCGGATCTCTCCGATTTTCTGCCGGAGACCCTCTGTGAGGCGGTCCGCAGTGAGATCAGGGCGACGCTCGCGGACTGGTCGGTGCGGGAGCTGGAGATCGAGCTGCCCGGCGGCGATCGCGAGACGCTTGCCTTCGACGCCAGGTTCATCGCCATCGATGCCGAGCAGGTCATTCTGCTGCTCCGCGATGTGACCGAGCGGCGACGCCGTCAGCGCATGATCCAGGACCTGGCTTTTCGGGATGGTCTCACCGGATTGGCGAATCGGCAGCAGCTCAGCCATGACTTGTCGGATGCGCTCTCCAACGCGCGTCGACATGATGATGAGGTTGCCGTCATCTTCCTAGATCTCGACCAGTTCAAGCGCATCAATGATTCGCTCGGCCACGGCATCGGCGACGAGCTGCTCCGTGCGGCGGCTTTGCGCCTGCAGTCGGCCGTCGATCAGATTGTCCAATCGTCGCGATCGCAGGGGGCGCCGATCGGCCAGACCGTGGCCCGCCTCGGCGGCGATGAACTCACCGTGGTCCTCAAGGGCGTCAATGTCAGGCAGCTTGCGCGCGGCGTTGCCGAGGGGATCATCCAAGGCTTCCGCGAGCCCTTCGACATCGCCGGCCACAGCATCGTGTGCACGGTCTCCATCGGGATCGCCGTCGCGCCGGACGATGGCGATACCATCGAGGCGCTGCTCAAGCATGCGGACACCGCCATGTACGCCGCCAAGCTCCGCGGCCGCAACAACGCTCAGTTTTTCACCGCCTCCATGGGCGAGGCCGCGACACGCAAGCTGGATATCGAGGCCCGATTGCGCAATGCGATCGACCAGGGGCAATTCACCCTCCACTACCAGCCGGTGATCGACTTGCAGACCGGCGAGACCAAGTCGCTCGAGGCCCTGCTGCGCTGGCAGGATCCTGAGCGCGGCCTCGTGGGTCCGGCGTCCTTTATCTCGGTCGCGGAGGAGTCGGGGCTGATCCTTCCGTTGGGGAGCTGGGTCATCGATGAGGTGGGTCGGCAGCTTGCGATCTGGGAGCGCCAGGGATTGGATCTGGGCGTCGCGATCAATCTTTCGGCGCGGCAGTTCAGCCAGCAAGGCCTGCTGGAGCATCTGCTCGATCTTGCGCGCGGTACTCGCAAGGGGCGGATCGAACTCGAGATCACCGAGAGCATCCTGCTCGACCGGGATGCACGCTTGATCGATACCCTGACGTTGCTCAGGGGCGAGGGCATGCGGGTTGCCATCGATGATTTCGGCACCGGCTATTCCTCACTGGCCTATCTTCAGAATCTGCCGATCGACACACTCAAGGTGGATCGCGCCTTCGTCCGCGAAATCGGCAGCGCCTCGCCGAGCGATCCGCTGGTCCGCGCCATCGTCGCACTGGCCCGTGGTCTGGGCCTGCGCGTCGTCGCCGAAGGCGTCGAGACGGATGAACAGCTCCGCTTCCTGGCGGCGGAGGGCTGTCATTCCGTACAGGGTTTCCTCTTCGCGCGCCCCTTGTCGCCGAGTCAGCTCAGCACCTATCTGCTGCGCGGCGAGGCCATCCACGGCGTCAGTTCCAACCGCGTTAGCTCGGCAGGGTAATGCTTATGCGCAAGTACGGTTCGACGGGTTTCGAACTCCACCCCAGACTCAAGGCCGATACCTGGTCGATGGGCGAGTCATCCAATAGCCTCCTCCTACTCATGAACAATGCCTTGGCGCCCTGGCTGATCCTGGTGCCGAAGACGGATGCCCATGAGCTTCACCATCTGAGTGCTTCCTTCAGACAGGATATCCGCGAGGAAGTCGACCTAGTTTGCGCCGCGCTCGAGCAGGCGCTGAGACCCCACAAGCTGAATGTCGCGACCCTGGGCAACGCGGTGTCCCAGCTGCACATCCATGTCGTCGCTCGCTACACCAACGATGTCTTCTGGCCGGGACCCGTTTGGGGGCATGAGCAGCGGCGGGATTACCAGGCCGAAGAGGTCGAACGGCTGAAGGGACAGCTGCGTGAGGATCTGGGCCAGGCGTTCGCGCTCGCCTAGACGCGGTTCGGCAGTCGGCGGGAGGGGGGCGGGCGGGCCGGTTCCCTCTCAAGGATGGTCGTCGCTCCGAAGTTGCGTCCTTGCTGCTGTGGCACTCCCCAAAAGTGCCCAGGTCGCTGCGGAGGCTGACACGCCCATCCGCTGGGCGGGTCGCTCGGTCACACCGCGTCCCTACTTTTAGGCTAGGATAATCCCGTCGCTTCCTTCGCCGAGGTTTTTAGATGGTCGCCCACGTCTCCGAGCAAGACTCCCGCACGCCGATCCCCAATCCGCCTTTCGCCCGCCCGATGGCGCCCGAGCAGGCCGCTCTGCGCATCGGCGGTATTGGTGCCCTTGTCTTGCTGGGGCTCGCATTGACCGGCTGTGACAAGCCGGCATCCGCGCCGACGGAGCAAATGCCTCCTCCGAGCGTCATCGCCGTCAAGGCCGAGGAGAAGACGATTGAGGACGAGGCTCAGTTCGTCGGTCGCGTGGTCGCGGTCGATCGGGTCGAGCTGATGGCCCGGGTGGAAGGTTTTCTCAAGGAGCGCCTCTTCAAGGAGGGTCAGCGGGTCGAGGAGGGTGATGTCCTGTTCCAGATCGAGCCTGACCAGTACCAGGCGGTGGTGGAGCAGCGCCAGGCCGACGTCGAGAAGGCCAAGGCCGATTCGCAGAATGCCGATGCACAGCTCGCCCGTGGTCTGGAACTGCTGAAGTCCAAGAACATCGCCCGCGCCAAGGTCGATGAGCTGGAGGCGGCCGCAGCGGTGGCCAAGGCGAGCATCGCGCAGGCGCAAGCGGCCCTGACGGCCGCCAAGCTTGATCTCAGCTACACGCGGATCACGGCCCCCGTCGCCGGGCGAATCGGCTTGGCGGCGATCACCGTGGGCAACCTGGTGGGGCCAGCCTCCGGAACGCTCGCGACCATCGTCAGCCGCGACCCCATCTATCTTCAGTTCCCCGTGACGCAGCGCCAGCTCCTGGAGGCGCGCAAGCAGTTAAAGGCCAAGGGCGGCGATCCCAAGAATATGGTCGTCCAGGTCCGGCTGCCCGACGGGACTCTTTACGCGCACAGTGGTCGCCTCGACTTCGTCGACGTCACGACCGACCAGGGGACGGACTCCGTGACCCTTCGCGCGGATATCCCTAACCCCGACGGTCTGCTGGTCGATGGTCAGTTCATCAGCGTTGTGCTCCAGAGCGGTGAGCCGGAATCCACCATCGTGATCCCGCAGTCCGCACTGCAGGTCGACCAGCAGGGCGTCTTCGTCTTGGTGGTGGATGCCGACAGCAAGGCGCAGGTGCGCCGCGTCCAGACCGGGCCCAGCAAGGGGGGCGGCGTGGCGGTTATGAAGGGGCTCGAGGTGGGCGACCTGGTCATCACCCAGGGGGTGCAAAAGGTGCGGCCGGGTCAGGAGGTCAAGGTCGGACCCGCCGAGCAGCCTGATGGGGGCGCTTCCTCATGATCTCGGACGTCTTCATCGACCGACCCAGGCTCTCGATCGTCATCTCGGTTGTCCTGACGCTGGCCGGTCTCATTGCCATCACTCAGATTCCGGTCGCCCAGTTTCCTGACATCGTCCCGCCGCAGGTCTCGGTCAGCGCCTCTTATCCAGGGGCGAGCGCGTCTGTGGTGGAGTCCACCATCGCACAGCCGATCGAGTCCAAGATCAACGGCGTCGACAACATGCTCTACATGAAGTCGACCAGCGGCAATGACGGCAGTTATTCATTGAACGTGACCTTCGCGCTCGGGACGGACCCGGATATCAACACGGTCAACGTCCAGAACCGCGCCAATCTGGCCATGGCCCAGCTCCCGGAGGAGGTCAAGCGCCAGGGACTGACGGTCAAGAAAAAGTCCACCGCGATGCTCCAGGTGGTGGCGCTCTACTCGCCCAAGGGTGCCTATGACGCACTCTTCCTGAGCAACTACGCGACCATCAACGTCATCGATACCCTGGCGCGGGTGCCCGGCGTGGGCGAGGTCTTCCAGTTCGGGCCGCTGGACTACAGCATGCGCATCTGGCTGGATTCGGATGCACTGACCGGGCTGGGCCTGACGCCTTCGGACATCATCGCTGCCATCCAGAGTCAGAATGTACAGGCCGCGGTGGGCCGGATCGGTGCCCAGCCGATGACGCCGGATCAGCAGTTCCAGATCACCCTGCAGACGCAGGGCAGGCTGACGGACGTCGCTGAGTTCGAGAACATTGTGGTCCGCGCTAACCCTGACGGTTCGAGCATTCTGGTCAAGGACGTCGGGCGGGTCGAGCTGGGCGCCAAGCAGTCAGATTCGGTCAGCCGCCTGGATGGTAGCGATACCGCCGCCATGGCGATCTATCTCGCGCCCGGCGCTAATGCCGTCGCCGTGGCGGATGGCATCAAGGCCGCCATGGAGCGTCTTGCCGAGCGTTTTCCGGACGATATGGACTACACCGTCGTCTATGACACTACGGACTTCGTCACCGCCAGTCTCGAGAAGGTGGTCCATACCCTCTTCGAGGCCTTTGCGCTGGTCATCCTGGTGGTCTTCCTCTTCCTCGGGAGCTGGCGCGCGACCCTCATCCCGCTGGTCGCCGTGCCGGTGGCACTGATCGGCACCTTCGCTTTCCTGCTGCTGATCGGCTTCTCGGCCAATACCATCTCGCTGCTGGCCGTGGTCCTGGCCATCGGTATCGTGGTGGACGACGCCATTGTGGTGGTCGAGAACGTCGAGCGCATCATGGAGGAGGAGGGGTTGTCGCCACGCGAGGCGGCCAAGAAGGCCATGGGCCAGATCACTGGACCTATCATCGCCATCACCCTGGTGCTGCTGTCCGTCTTCTTGCCCGTCGCCTTCATCCCGGGCATCACCGGGCAGCTCTTCCAGCAGTTTGCCGCCGTGGTGGCCTTTTCCATGCTGATCTCGGCGATCAACGCCCTGACGCTCTCGCCCGCGCTCTGCGCCATCCTGCTCAAGCCCACTCACCACAAGCGCGGTGTCATGAAGTACGTGATGGGCGGGATCGACAAGGTGAGAGACGGCTACGCGGCCGTTGTGCGGCGCCTGGTGCGGTTCTCCTTGATCGTGCTGCTGCTAGTGGCTGGTGCCGGCGCGGCGACCGGATGGCTCTTCAATATCACCCCGACCGGCTTCCTGCCCGAGGAGGATCAGGGGGCCTTCATGGCGCAGATCCAGCTTCCGGAAGGGGCCTCGGTCAACCGCACGCTGGTTGTGGTGAAGGAGATCGAGAAGTTGGTGATGGACGATCCGGCCGTGAAGTACGTCCTCACGGTGCCGGGGTACAGCATCCTCGACGGCAGCCTGCAGTCCAACAGTGCCACCCTCATCGGACGGCTCAAGCCCTTCGAGGAGCGCACGACGCCGGATCTCAAGGTCGACGCGGTCATCCGCCGCGTCGCCGTGCAGACCGCCGCGATCCCGAGCGCGCGCGTCATGCCCTTCAACCTGCCCCCCATCATCGGTCTGGGCACCGGAGGAGGCTTCGAGTATCAACTCGAGGACCTACAAGGCCGGACGCCGGATGAGTTGGCTGGCGTCATGCGGGCCATGGTCCTGGCCGCCAATCAGGATCCGGCGCTGTCACGGGTCTTCTCGACCTGGGCGACCGACAATCCGCAGGTCTATCTCGACATCGATCGCGAGAAGGCGCAGACCCTGGGGGTGCAGATCAGCGATATCTTCACCGCGCTACAGGCGACGCTCGGCGGCTACTACGTGAACGATTTCAATAAGTTCGGCCGCGTGTGGCAGGTCAAGGTCCAGGGCGAGGAGGCGGACCGCCGGGCCTTCGACGATGTTTATCGCATCCATGTGCGCAACGCCAATGGCGAGATGATTCCAATTCGCGCCATCATGACGCCGGAACTCATCCTGGGGCCGCAGCTCCTGCAGCGTTACAACAACTACCGCAGCGTGACCATTCAGGGTGGTCCAGCCCCAGGCTCCAGCTCCGGCGATGCGCTGGCCGCAATGGAAAGGATCTCTGCCAAGACCCTGCCGAGCGGCTATGGCTTCGAGTGGACCGGCACTGCCTTCCAGGAAAAGGAGGCCGGCGGCAAGACGCCCATCGTGCTCGGACTGGCCGTGCTCTTCGCCTACCTCTTCCTCGTCGCACTCTACGAGAGCTGGTCGATGCCGGCGGCCGTGCTGCTGTCGGTGACCGTTGGTGTGCTCGGGGCCATGACGGCCTTGCTCATCGCCCAACTGCCGAACGACCTCTACGCCCAAGTCGGCATCGTCGTACTCATCGGCCTGGCGAGCAAGAACGCCATCCTCATCGTCGAGTTCGCCATGGAAGAGCGCGCGGCCGGTAAGCCGATCATGGACGCCGCAGCCAATGCCGCGCGGCTGAGAATCCGCGCCGTGCTCATGACCAGCTTCGCCTTCATCCTCGGCCTAGTCCCGCTCATCATCGCCAGCGGGGCCGGCGAAGCCAGCCAGCGCGGCGTCGGCACCGCCGTCTTCGGCGGCATGCTCGCAGCCTCACTCATCGGCGTCTTCCTCATCCCCATGCTCTACGTCGTCTTCCAGCGACTGCGCGAGAGGCTGCACGGGGCGCCGAAAGAATCAGGTGTCTCAGCGGCTAAGGGATGACTAGGTGCTCGATGTTCGGTTATTCCAACCCATCAGCCTCCCTGATTAGCAAGCTTGCTCAGCAAGATGTATCCAGTGCTCCGGGCGCTGCCCTGTGGAGGTCACCGCAACCAGCAATCGGATGGGGCGCCCCTCAGCGGGGATTGGCTACCATAATCTGCCTCATTTTGGCGAGATAACTGACCCTGCTGCAGAAGCTTGCTATTCAGGTTCCCGAGTAAAGGCTGGCTCTCCCGGATCTTCCTGGGTTGTGATATCTTAAGAATCAGTGGGTTGCGAATCGCGCCCTGATGAATGCTCATTCGAACGCTGCTGATTATGACGCTTGCCCCAGAAACCCTGCAGACGCTGTTGAGCCTCCCCGATATCGCGATTGATCGGGTTGTGCTCACGAGGCCCAGGACGCTCAAGATCTATCTTCATAGCACCCTGGAGGGCGCGCACTGTCATCGCTGCGGAAAGCGCATTCATCATGCTTACGGGTTGAGTCAAGAGATTACGCTGCGCCATGTGTCCTTGGGTGAATACACCATTGTGATTGTCTTGCGCCCCAAGCGGTACCAATGCGACGACTGCGACGGGCATCCTACGACGAGCCAAACGCTGTCGTGGTCTCCGCCCCGCGCCTCGGTGACGAAGGCGTTCGAGGATCAGATGCTGCTGGAGCTGATCAACAGTACGCTCGAAGATGAGAGCCGCAAGCAGGGCATCGGTATCGATATCGATGCGCTGCAGAGCATCCTGGATCGGCGCCTTGAGCCGGAGGTCGATTGGAGCGCGCTCGAGACGCTGGAGGTCATTGGCATCGACGAGATTGCCTTGAAGAAAGGTCATCGTGATTTCGTGGTTGTCATCAGTGCCTACGTGAACGATCAACTGCGTGTCATCGGCCTCCTCGCTGAGCGTACGAAGGCGGCGGTGATATCGTTTTTTTTCGTCGCATTCCCAAGTACTTACGGCGCACCGTGCGCGTCGTCTGCTCGGACCTCTATCACGGCTTTATCAGCGCCGCGAAGGCGGTGTTCGGCAAGCGAGTCCTGATCTGCGCGGATCGCTTTCATGTCGCGCGCCTCTATCGCGAAGGACTCGAGACGCTGCGCAAGCGCGAGTTCAAGCGGCTGCGCAACACGCTCTCCAAGGTGTCCCTGGATGAACTCAAGATCGCGGATTGGGTCCTGCGTCATCGTCGCGCCGATCTCAATGCCGATGAGCGTCGCCTGCTCAATCGCGTCTTTGCGCATTCACCGAAGCTCAAAGAGGCGTATGCGGCCTGTGAAGCACTCACCGTGATTTATGAAAGTCGCCTGTCAAAAAGGGCAAGGCAAGCGCAAACTGCGCGGTTGGATCCAGCGTGTCACCCATCGCAAGCTCAGCTGTTTTGATCGTTTCGTCGGCACGCTCAACACGCATTTCGAAGAAATCGCTAATTATTTTCTCGATCGTCACCCCAGTGGTTTCGTTGAGGGTCTCAACAATAAGCTCAAGGTCATCAAACGCCGCTGCTATGGAATGACGAACATCAATCACCTCTACCAGAGGGTGTACTTGGATCTTAATGGATACGCTCAGTTCGGAGTTGATCGCCAAAAATCAGTCGCTTAGTGTGGCATCGCTTAGCCACATTTCTGCATCGCCGTGTACGTCAAAATCCACTCTAAGCACTTGTTTTAAAATGAATCGGTCCTTCCCATGAAATTCTGGAGAGACATTCGGTCAGCGGGTCAGCGAGAGCCCAGTTGGTACAGGCATGTTACACCAATCACTTGGATCGACCTGGTAGATCCAGTTGTGTATTTCTTCGCTGTCGCTGCTATTCCAATAGGCAACCCGCTTCACCTTCGTGAGATCGTGGGCGACGTCTAATTGCACTCTCCCTAAAGAGTACGGCCCGACGTCCCCGTTATTTGCGGAATTTCCGTTGTAAATTTTGTGTGAGAACAACGGAATCACCGAGAGGGGTGTGTTATCAGAACGCCGCACGCTCAGCGCTGCCTCGATGCCAGCCTGTGTGTAGCCGGCGGTCTTTTAGAGGGTGTACTTGGATCTTAATGGATACGCTCAGTTCGGAGTTGATCGCCAAAAATCAGTCGCTTAGTGTGGCATCGCTTAGCCACATTTCTGCATCGCCGTGTACGTCAAAATCCACTCTAAGCACTTGTTTTAAAATGAATCGGTCCTTCCCACGAAATTCTGGAGAGACATTCGGTCAGCGGGTCAGCGAGAGCCCAGTTGGTACAGGCATGTTACACCAATCACTTGGATCGACCTGGTAGATCCAGTTGTGTATTTCTTCGCTGTCGCTGCTATTCCAATAGGCAACCCGCTTCACCTTCGTGAGATCGTGGGCGACGTCTAATTGCACTCTCCCTAAAGAGTACGGCCCGACGTCCCCGTTATTTGCGGAATTTCCGTTGTAAATTTTGTGTGAGAACAACGGAATCACCGAGAGGGGTGTGTTATCAGAACGCCGCACGCTCAGCGCTGCCTCGATGCCAGCCTGTGTGTAGCCGGCGGTCTTTT
>NZ_JAAIJR010000521.1 GCF_010915725.1 Thiorhodococcus mannitoliphagus | reverse complement strand
TCGGTGAGTCCGCCGGGACGCACGATGACCCAGTCGAGCCCGCTCGCCATGACCAGCTGCTCCTGCTCCGCCTTGGCCTCGAGCACTGTCTTCAGCATGAGGTCCATCACCAGTCGAAACGGCCAGGCAATCTGCGCGCGACTGTCGCCGACGCCGAGTATAGTGGACCCCGAAAATTGGACACGGATTTAAGTTATATCGCCTCGCACATTAACGAGGAGAGCGACAGTGAGGAATCGTAAGACCTTTTCGGCGAGCTTCAAGGCGAAGGTGGGGCTTGAGGCGATTCGTGGGGTCAAGACGACCA
>NZ_JAAIJR010000520.1 GCF_010915725.1 Thiorhodococcus mannitoliphagus | reverse complement strand
CGGCGTGGGGCTGTTGACCGGCGAGGCCGGGGTGGGCAAGACTGCGGCCCTGCGCCGGCTCACGCAGGCGCTCAACCCCCACCGCTATCAGGTGATCTATCTGGCCGAGACCGACTTCGGGCGGCTGGATCTGTACCGCTCCTTGGCGCTCGCACTGGGATTGGAGGGCGCCTACCGCCGCGCTGCCCTGTGGCGTCAGATCAAGGCCCGCATTGAGGAATTGGCCGACGGCAAGAACGTCACGCCGCTGTGGATCATCGACGAGGCGCACAATCTGCCCGCGGAGTTCTTCCGTGACCTGCCGGCCTT
>NZ_JAAIJR010000519.1 GCF_010915725.1 Thiorhodococcus mannitoliphagus | reverse complement strand
CAACTGCGTGCGGCCAACGCATCCGTCGGACTTCGTCGTAGCATTTCTCTTCGTCGATCAAGTCGTTGAGACGGCACGTCGGGGCAGCACGTGTTGAGACAGATGCCTGACCTTACCATGTCCTCAAAACCCACAAAGAGCCAACGCGGTAAGGAGTCAGTCGAGCCTCTGGATCGAGCGACACGTCACGACTCAAAGGAGTCATCGGAGCCCCCACCGGGAAGTTCCGCTTCAGAGTGCGGCCTCTGAATGATGTCTCAGCAACAGCATTCGGCGCCGAACTGATCAATGCGCTGCCAGAACTGAGTCCA
>NZ_JAAIJR010000518.1 GCF_010915725.1 Thiorhodococcus mannitoliphagus | reverse complement strand
AGCGCTTGGCACAGCGCGCGCGGCAGGCCCTGATCGCGCCAGTACGTCAGCGCCTCGTCATTGAGGCAATAGACGGGTTCGCCCGCTTGCAGGAGCTGGAGAAAATTGATTCGGCTCTTGCTCTCGGTACTGGAGAACCAGGCGAAGAAGTCATTGCCGATCTGCGTGACGTAACCGTTGCGTCCCTGATGGCGCGCCCCCGAGTCATCGACCGTGATGAAGGCGCTGACATCCAGACCGGCCGCGAGCAGTTGATCCTTCTCGGCGAAAAACGCCTCGTTGTTTGCGCTGAGGAGCGCATCGATCTGCCCCAC
>NZ_JAAIJR010000517.1 GCF_010915725.1 Thiorhodococcus mannitoliphagus | reverse complement strand
AGCGCTTGGCACAGCGCGCGCGGCAGGCCCTGATCGCGCCAGTACGTCAGCGCCTCGTCATTGAGGCAATAGACGGGGTCGCCCGCTTGCAGGAGTTGGAGGAAGTTGATTCGGCTCTTGCTCTCGGTGCTGGAGAACCAGGCGAAGAAGTCATTGCCGATCTGAGTGACGTAGCCGTTGCGCCCCTGGTGGCGCGCCCCCGAGTCATCGACCGTGATGAAGGCGCTGACATCCAGGCCGGCCGCGAGCAGTTGATCCTTCTCGGCGAAAAACGCCTCGTTGTTTGCGCTGAGGAGCGCATCGATCTGCCCCAC
>NZ_JAAIJR010000516.1 GCF_010915725.1 Thiorhodococcus mannitoliphagus | reverse complement strand
GCGAAACTCAAGACAGATGAGTAGGATGCCATCGATCGCCCAGAAACAGTATTAGGACTTTCACTCAAGACCACTAGCCCCCCTTTGCGAAAGGGGGGAAGTTGTTGATGGACACTTTCTAAGAAAGTGTCCATCAATGGTTTCCCGATGCGAGCGATGCCGCCCGAAATCCCCCCTAGCCCCCATAGCCGTCAGGCTAGCGGTATTTTCATTTTAAATCAATATTTTACGAGCGCACCCCATAACTTCTCAATAAGTCATGGCACCCAATAAAACAGAGACTTAGAATCAAAAGAGTCGCACTTCTGCGCCTCA
>NZ_JAAIJR010000515.1 GCF_010915725.1 Thiorhodococcus mannitoliphagus | reverse complement strand
GCCCGCTGTGCCCACCGCAGCGCCGGGGCTTGGCGACCCCCATGCCGGGGGGCTGTTTGGCACTCTGGGGCAGACAGTGACCGGTTCGGGGTTCGTTCGGCCGAGACAGCCGTAAGCCCATGAATCGAATCGGGTTTGACGCCTAAGCGCAGCGACACCGAGCGGCCAGGTTCGGAATAGGTTCGGTTTCGACTGGGAACCCCTCCGAGCACAAGAAAGACGGTTCTTTTTCTGTGACTTTCAGCGGCCAGCCAAGACGGTTTCTGGTACTGTTAATCACTAGGTCGGCGGTTCGAGCCCGTCCCAGGGAGCCAAA
>NZ_JAAIJR010000514.1 GCF_010915725.1 Thiorhodococcus mannitoliphagus | reverse complement strand
TCCCAGGGCTCGTTGCCGGTCTCGCCCAGATAGGGAGGTGTCACCAACTCGCCCCCGCACAGCTCACCGCCGGTGACAGGGACGCAGGTGGCGTCGGAGTTGCTGGTACAGGTCGTGGTGCTGCGGCAGAAGCCGTCCATCAACCGCTCGCTGCTGGAGGATGACCGGGACAAGGCCGGTCGGTGATGCGCGGAGGCTTGTGGATCGCGTCCGCTCGCGATGGGACGACCAGCCCGGAGGGTGGTCGTGTCAGAATGCGTGTGGTCGTCTGGCCGGTGGGTCTCGCGATGGGCGAGCGTCAACGGACAGGCCGCGCCT
>NZ_JAAIJR010000052.1 GCF_010915725.1 Thiorhodococcus mannitoliphagus | reverse complement strand
GTCGGATCAGTGTCCGCTTTCAGCTCGGAATGCTGTCCGCTTTGACGTCGGATTGGTGTCCGGTTTGGATCGGAATAGGTGTCCGGATTCGGCCGGAATACTCACCGGACGTTTGATGCCCGGGTGCGCCCTCGAAGCCGATGGCGACATCCGGGCCGGCATTGTTCCAATTGACCGGCGCCCCAGAACGGCGTAGCGAGCGACCAGCGCTCCAAGATTTCTCCGCGACAGCGCACCAGCCCGCGAGGCAAACTAGAGGCTTTGCGCCTATCGAGAAGGGTCTGCGCCCATCCGGACAGGACGACGCTTCAATTCGAGCAAGTGCCAGGAGGCCTGCCATGAAACACCTTTCGCTCTTCACCGCCGCCCTCTACGTAGCCTTCTGCGCGGTGCCCGCGCAAGCTCAGCAAGTCAACCTCGACGGCTACTTCATCGCCTTGTCCGCTTGCGAGGCGACCAAGAAGAAGGACGGCGACAATCCAGGCAACGTCCGGCTCCAGGTCCGCCACGCCTATGACGTCATCGCTCGCAACGCCACGCCAGGCACCCACTATCAGATCCAGGTTCCGGGCGCCCCGGTCACCGAGGCCCGCTGGGTGTCCATGAGCTGCGGAGCCTTGGCGCCTGGTGCCAGCCTCGTGAGCAGCCCGGGCAGCCTCCCCGAAGATGGCGGCGCACCTCCCGCGACGTCCGGTGCGCTCGCGCCGGAGAGCCTCGAATACCTGCTGGCCGCCAGCTGGCAGCCGGGTTTCTGCGCCACCGCCGCCGGCCAAGGCAAGCCAGAATGCCGCTCGCAGACCTCGGACCGTTACGACGCGACCCACTTCTCGCTCCACGGGCTCTGGCCGGACGACCTTGATGACGCGGCCATCTTCCCCTGCTACTGCGATCGCGGATCCCCGATCGAGTGCTCCTTCAGCCAGGCCCGCGACACCAGTCTCGAGCTGTCACCTGTGGTCATGGAGCGGCTCAGGGTGCGCATGCCGGGCGTCCAGTCCGGGCTGCATCTGCACGAGTGGCCGAAGCACGGCGCTTGCTACGAAGACGACAAGACGGGGCCGGACGCCGGCGCCACGCCGGACGAGTACTTCACCGAGTCCATGGCGCTCTTGGATGCCTTGAACGCGTCGCCGATCCGCGACCTCTTCGTCGCGCACCTGGATGGCATCCTGACGCGCACGGAGATCGAAGACAGCTTCAACGATGCCTTCGGACACGGCGCGGGAGAGCGTATCCAGATGCGCTGCGCGAAGATCACGGGTGAGAACGTCATCACCGAACTCTGGATCAGCCTCAAGGGTGACATCGGCGATCCCGCAGACCTGGCGAGCCTGATCCAATCCGCGCCTCGGAACTCCGTCTCCGCGAGCAGCCAGAGCTGCTTCAGCGGGCGCGTGGTCAAGGTGCCGAGGTAGACCGAGACGCCTCAAGCCGAACGGCGGCGGCACTGAAGTTCAAGCCCGACGACAGAGCAAGCGCGAGATCAGCCTGCTTTGATAGGAGCCTTTATCGCGAGCCCGAACCACCCTCGCGCTAAGAGGCTGTCTGAAAAACCTCGGGGCGACTTTAGTCGCCCTTGGCGCTGGCGGGAGGGCGAATGAATTCGCCCAGCTCGGGCGATTGCAATATTCAGACAGCCGCTAAAACCAAAACTCCGGATAGCGACGTGTATTGGGGATATTGTTGACCAGCAGAGCGACGACCAAGAGGATCAGCGGGGAGAGCGCTGCCGGAATCAGGGCGAAAAAATAGCCGCTCGCGTGCACCTGCTCTGAGCCGATCACCGCGATCAGCGCCGTCGCGCCGCCGGGCGGATGCAGGGTCTTGGTGAGGTGCATGAGCGCGATCGCGGTCGAGACGGCGAGCGCCTGGGCGAGCCAGGGATCCTGGTGCAGCCACTGCCAGCAGGTCACACCGATCAGGGCCGAGATCAGATGCCCACCCACCAGATTGCGCGGCTGGGCCAGCGGACTGCGCGGAGCCCCATAGAGCAGCACCGCCGAGGCGCCGAGCGAGCCCATCATCAAGCTAAAGTCGCTGCCCGTGAGGAAGTGCTGATTCAGCCAGGCCACGGCACCCATGCCGAGCGCGGCGCCGACCCAGGACCAAATCACCTCCGCATTGCTGACCCGAGGCGGACTGCCGCGCGTGGTACCGCGCATCTTGCTCAGGTAGCGCGGGATGCTCATGGCAGGTCACCCAGGTGGCAAGCAGCGAGAAAGTCCTTGCGCAGGAGCAATCCGGTCAGCCGCAACTGGCCGTCGACCACCGGCATGGTGCGCCCCGAATGCCGGCGGAAGGCGTCTACGATAGTGCGAAAACCGGCCGCCTCAGGCACGGTGACGACGGGGGTCGTCATCAGCTCCGCGACCGGACGATGCAGAATCCGCTTCAGCGCGGTCGCCTCTCGATCGACATCCTGGAGCAGGAGCGCCAGCAGGCTTCGCGCACCGAGCGCCCGCAAGACGTCCGTCTCCGTCAGCATGGCGAGGACGCGACCGTCGGCATCGACGACCGGCAGGCTCTTGAGATCCTGTGCGACGAAGCGCCGAGCCGCGTCGATGAGCTGGAGGTCCGGACTCAATGGCTGGATGTCCGCGCGCATGAGGTCAGCGGCGCGCAGCCGCTCGAGGAAGCGATCGATCGCCTGGGCGTGCGCAAGTTCATAGACCGCGCGGAAATCGGCCGTCGTGATATCGAGGTAGCCCGGAATCCGCCGCATGGCCTCCAAGATATCGTCGTCGGACAGCTCGACATCGGTTGAGACATTGGCATCCGCAGCTGTCTGAGAGACCGCCGCTCGCCCCTTGGGCTCGAGATCATCTTTCATCGCCTGCAGGCCTCCGTAGCCGCTGAAGGTCAGCCGCCGCCGGGAGTACCCGGCCATGGTGACGCCTTGACGCCGAGTCGACACCGCCGTCGCCGGCGATTCCTCGATCATCTCTCGAATATAGCCCCCTGCCCAGATTCAGCCAAACCACGCAGACAGCCCGACCCCACTGAGCACAAGGGTCCGGAGCCTGCTGCACACCTCCATCCAGTGCGCGTAGGATGAGGGCCGCCATCCCAGCTCCCGCCTCGACCATGCCATCACTCAGCCGGACATGCCCGATCTGACCTTCCTGCCCATTCTTCTGCTCGCCGCCTTCGTCCACGGCGCCTTCGGCTTCGGGTTCCCCATGGTCGCTACCCCGCTGCTGGCGCTCTTCATGGACATGCGCGCGGCCATTCTGCTGACGCTCATCCCAACCGTCAGCATCAACCTGGCGAGCATCTTCTCGGAGCGTCACTGGCGTGAAGCGCTGCGGATCTTCTGGCCGATTCCCACCTTCACCATCGTCGGCAGTTTCGTCGGCACCCAGGTCCTGCTCTCCGTCGACCCCGAGCCCTTTCGCCTGCTGCTCGCGCTCGTCCTCGTCGCCTATCTCATCACGGACCGCTTCCATCGCGCCGAGCGCGAGCGGCGGGCGCCACCCTGGGTCCTGGCACTCCTGGGCCTCTTGCTCGGACTGCTGGCGGGCGTCGTCAACATCTTTGCGCCGGTTCTGGTGATCTTCGCGCTCTACACCAGAATGCATCCAACCCTCATGGTCGCGGCCTTCAACCTCAGCTTCGTCACCAGCAAGACCGGGCAGATCATCGGGTTCGCCACCAACGGGGCCTTCGATCTGGCCACGCTCAAGCTGAGCCTGTTGATCCTGCCAGCGGTGCTGACTGCCCTTTGGCTCGGAATCCGCGTGCGTCGGCGGCTTCACCTAGACACCTACAGGCGCCTCCTGCGCTACTCGCTCTGGGCGATGGCGGGCTTACTGGTCGCGGACTGGTTCTGGTCGTCCGACTGACCGGCAAAGGCATCATCCGAGAGGCATCCGGCGATTTGCGGGAAAGGCAATACTCGCAGGATCTGTAGAGGCGAATTCATTCGCCCCGACTGCGACAAGCATTGTCCGAAGCGCAGAGGTCTAAGCCGAAGTTCCAGCCGATGCGAAGCGTTATGCAATTGATCCTGCTAACGTTTCGAGAGAATCTTGGGGCATGCGTCTAGCTACAGGCGGATTTGCTGGATCAGATCGAGCGCTTGAGCCTGCTTGACGTTGGGCGTGGTATCGATCTGGGGTAGTGCCACAATCTATAGGATGGCGAGAAATTATACGCTTTCAAATCAATGGTTTAATAAAGCTATCATCCTATAGATAAGGGCACTACCCGATCTGGAAGATCTCGTCTCCGGAGATGGCATAGTGACCGCCGACAGCTGGTGCGCACCATGGTGCTGAGTTCGTTCAATGGCGCTGAGTTCGTGCAATAGAGTGCGAAAACTATGGGCCGGCGAGCCATCAGCGAGCTGCTTGCTGGCCGCCTTTTCGAAGGCGGTCTCGGAGCGCGTCGCCGGCGCCACCGGGTCGCGCTCGGCCAGGCGCGCCTGATCCTCATCAACGAACAGGAACGCCCACCACGCCTCGCTCATGTGCCACTTGACGTGGTCGGCGAGCATGCACGAGAAAAGGATCGCGTGCGCACCCACCTCGCTGCGATGGTCGAGCGGACGAATCTGCAGATCAGCGCTCTTGAGCGTGCGAAGGACGGATGCAACACAGCGCAGCGTGGAACTTCATGTTTACCCGAGGTTTCTCAGGCAGGACAAATCCGTCCTGGCCTCCGGAGAAAACACTACCCCTGACGCTCACGGCTCTGTTATCGTCAGTGTTGCCGACACGACCTAGGGTCGGTACACCCGATGTCGTGCTGGTGAAGGACGCGGGGCTTTGCCGCCAAGCACAGTCGACAGGGATTCTGCGCACTTTCGATGAAACCCGCGACCCTGGCCCATTGAGCGCAGCGCGCTGCGATCGCAAGCGACATTGCGGCATGGTGGCGCCAACAGTATGTTTAGGGCCTAGGGTACTAATAGCCATACGACGGAGCACTCAACGACAATGACTCCTGAGGCGCTCGTTAATCAGACCGACACCCTGTTGTCTTTTCCTGACGTGGCGTTACGGCTGAATCGATTGATTGATGAGCCAGCAACGCGACCCAGCGATCTCGCAGAGGTGATCATCTGCGACCCGGGATTGTCTGCACGTCTGCTGCGCTTAGTCAACAGCGCACTCTATGCACGCCCACAGCCAGTGGCGACGGTATCGCAGGCAATTGGCCTGATTGGCTACCGCGCCCTGCGCGAACTGGTCATCGCTACCTGTACAGTGGACATGTTCAAGGGCTTGTCGCGCCAGCAGGTAGACATGGAGCGATTTTGGCTGCATGGCATCGCATGCGCCATCGCCGTGCGTCATCTTGCCGGACATTGCGGACCACACGACGGCGAACGTCTCTTTCTCGCCGGCCTGCTGCACAGTTTGGGTAAATTGATTTTCTTCACCCAGTGCGCGGACGCGTATGCCGAAGTCTTGCGACTGGTCGAGCAGGACGGACTCGCGGTCGACAAGGCGGAGCAGCGCGTGTTCGGCTTCGATTATGCCGACCTTGGTGCCGAACTGCTCAAGCACTGGGATTTCCCCGAGTCGATCTGGAGCCCCGTCGCGCATCATCTCGATCCCGCTAAGGCGGCAGAGCATCGCATCGAGGCAGAAATCCTGCACGCTGCGGCGCGAATCGCGCAGATCGTCCAAGTAGCAGTGCTTGCGGACTCCGTCGTACCTACCGAAGATAACTGCGAGGCGTTGTGCAAACTCGCCGAGCGACTAGGTATGGAGCCGGACGCGCTGATCGATCTGCCGGGAGCGATCAATCTCCAGATCCTCGAAGTCTTCGAAATCCTGGTGCCTGGATCAACGCTCGTCTATTAAGCTACGCTAGCCGATCACCGAACGTTTTGGAAAGTAGCTTCATCAGGCGATTTCCGGGAAACAATATACCCGCAGTTCCGATCCCGAGGATGGGCAAAGCCCTGACGATGCGCTTCTTTCGACGTGCCAAGGGTCGACGGGCGTGCCCATCATCCCAGTTCAGCGTCTTGCAAGATGGGCACGTCCGTCTAGCGTCGAGGTTGCGCTCGAGCCCAGAGCGCCGGACTTTTCCCATCCTGCCGATGCCTGTCTATTTGGGTGAGGTCATTTCCGGAAATCGCCTAGTCACACCCTGCTCAGCTTGGCAGTAACCTTGAGACGCAGTCTCCGCAGCCTCCGCTCGAACGATTGATACCCTCCCTTCATCTTCAGACATCGCTTCTCGACGCCATGCCATGACGCAAACGCCAGCGGCAAGGTGATCGCGAAAGACAGCGCAGCCAAGGCGTGGGGCGCAATCCCCGGGGCCATCGCCGCCACGGACTGCTGAACGGGAAAGGCGTAGATGTAGATGCCGTAGGAGTAATCCCCGAACCCATTGAAGGCTTTGAGCACGCCCGAGGGCGCATAGGCAAGGTAAATGATCAGATAGGGCAAACCAAGACTATAGACGACGAAGAACAGATCCTTCTGGAGGAGGGAGAGCAAGAGCAGCAGGCTGAGTGCCCAGAACGCCTTCGAGGAGAGCATGATGTGGTCTCGAAAGAGATAGAAGGCGGTGCCGGCGAAAAAGGTGGCAGAGAATCGAATGAAGTGCTCGGAGCTATCGCCTTGGAAGTGATTACCGATATTGAGCAGGATCGAGACGAGCGCAATCGACAAGAATGAGATCTTGAGGAAGTGCCGACCGAAATAGCGCTGGAGATAGAGGAGGAGCAAGCCGCCAAGCGCCAAACGGATATAGAGCTTGACCTCGTACGGCAGGGTCCAGAGCGAACCATTGACGCCATCCTTGTAAGGATTGTCGGCAAAGACACCGGGCAAACCGAACTTGATGCCGGAGAGCAAATAGCTATTGGTGAGGATGTATTCGCGGGTCTGCGGGTCCCTGAGATAAGCCGCAAGCCCATGCGTGGTGAAAATCCCGCCGACGATCAAGGCGGAAAACAAGACGGCGACGATGAGCGCCGGATAGATTCTGAGCAGTCTCGCCCAGGCAAAGGCCAGGAGACTCTTGCGCTCGAAAAAACTACGGGCAATCAAGAAACCGCTGGTCACAAAAAAGACGTCGACAGCAAGGCTACCCCAGGACATGCCGACCAGAGCGTAAAGCGGCTCGTCGTCCCCTTTGCCTGCTAGCGGAAAGCTATGGCTGAACAAGACCAGAGCGGCAGCGAGAAAACGAATGAGATTGAAGTTGTTATCTCGACTGACCGCACATCGGTATAAGGCAGTCGCCATACACTACTCCCTGTGAGTCTGAGGATGCATGACGTCGCGCGGCTCGAGCCGCGAATACGAAAACGCCCCTGCCGGGGAGGCAGGGGCGCTTATAGGGGCGAGACGGAGGACAGAAAAGCGACTTAGCGTCGATCCTCAACACCTATCGGTTTCCCGAAATCAACCGGAACAGCCGCTCCAAGCCTGCGTAGCCAGGCCATCCTGGCCTGGTTTGCCAGGGCTTGGAAGCCCTGGCTACATAAAACCGATAGGTGGTGATGCGTCGATCAGCCGCCCTTGACCTTACGGAGCTTCTCGATTGCACGCAGCTGAGCCACGGCTTCGGCAAGCTCGGCTTGCGCCTTGGCGTACTCGAACTCCGCAGTGTGGCCCGCGAGCGCCTCTTCGGCGCGCCGCTTGGCCTCAAAGGCAGCCGCCTCGTCGAGGTCATGGGCGCGGATCGCCGTGTCCGCCAGGACAGTCACCACGTTAGGCTGGACCTCGAGCATGCCGCCAGAGACATAAAAATGCTCTTGCTGACCATGCTCGTTCTCCACCCGGACGTCACCCGGCCGCAGCCGGCTGATGAACGCCGTATGGCGCGGTGCAATACCGACTTCGCCCATCTCGGCGGTGGCATACACCATGGTTGCAGTGCCCGAGTGGATCGCGCCCTCGGCACAGACGATATCGACATGGATTGTCATTGCCATGGGAAAATCCCCTTAGCTGGCCATCTTTTCGGCTTTGGCCACGGCCTCTTCGATTCCGCCAACCATGTAGAAGGCCTGCTCGGGGAGGTGGTCGTACTCGCCCGCGACAATCGCCTTGAAGTCCTTGATGGTGTCCTTGACCGAGACGAACTTTCCGGGCGCGCCGGTGAAGACCTCGGCAACGAAGAAGGGCTGCGACAGGAAGCGCTGAATCTTGCGGGCGCGGGAGACGGAGAGCTTGTCTTCCTCGGAGAGTTCGTCCATACCCAGAATCGCAATGATGTCCTTCAGCTCTTTATAACGCTGCAGGACGCCCTGAACGGCGCGCGCGGTGTCGTAGTGATCCGAGCCAACGACGTTGGGATCAAGGATACGGCTGGTGGAGTCCAGCGGATCCACGGCCGGATAGATACCCAGCTCGGCGATTTGACGCGAAAGCACCAGGGTCGCGTCCAAGTGCGCAAAGGTGGTCGCCGGCGACGGATCGGTCAAGTCATCCGCAGGTACGTAAACGGCCTGGAAGGAGGTGATGGAGCCAGTACGGGTCGAGGTGATGCGCTCTTGCAGGGCGCCCATCTCGGAGGCCAGGGTCGGCTGGTAGCCCACCGCGGAAGGCATACGACCGAGCAGTGCCGAGACCTCGGTTCCTGCCAGGGTGTAACGGTAGATGTTGTCGATGAACATCAGCACGTCGCGGCCTTCCTCACGGAAGTACTCGGCCATGGTGAGACCGGTCAGGGCCACACGCAGGCGGTTGCCCGGAGGCTCGTTCATCTGGCCGTAAACCAGGGCGACCTTATCGAGGACGTTCGACTCCTTCATCTCGTGATAGAAGTCGTTACCCTCACGGGTCCGCTCACCGACGCCCGCGAACACCGAGTAACCGGAGTGCTCGACCGCGATGTTGCGAATCAGCTCCATCAGGGTGACCGTCTTGCCCACGCCAGCGCCGCCGAAGAGGCCGACCTTACCACCCTTGGAGATGGGCATGATGAGGTCGATGACCTTGATGCCGGTCTCCAGGATCTCGGTGGAGGCCGCCTGATCTTCCAGCTTGGGCGCCGGGCGGTGGATCGACCAGCGTTCCTCGGTGTCGACCTCACCCAAGTCGTCGATAGAGTTGCCGAGGACATCCATGATACGGCCCAGGGTCTTTTGACCGACCGGTACCTGAATGGGGGCGCCCGTCGCGTCGACTTCAACGCCGCGCTGCAGGCCATCGGTCGAGCCCATCGCGATGGTCCGCACCACGCCGTCGCCGAGTTGCTGCTGCACCTCGAGCGTCAGCCCAGTCGACTCGATTTTAAGGGCATCGTAGACCTTAGGCATCTCGCCGCGCGGGAACTGAACGTCCACGACGGCACCGATGATTTCCACCACGTTACCGGAACTCATAAGTCTTTTCCTCTTCTGCCTTGCGGCGTCTAGCGATTCTGTCTGGATCTGGTCTCAAAACTGGGTCGGCACGACGATCAAACAGCGGCCGCGCCGCTCACGATCTCGGAGATTTCCTGCGTGATCGCGGCCTGGCGCGCCTTGTTGTAGACGAGCTGAAGCTCGCCGATCAAGTTGCCGGCATTGTCCGAAGCGGCCTTCATCGCAACCATCCGAGCGGCCTGCTCGCAAGCACCGTTCTCGACCACCGATTGGTAGACCAGCGACTCGATATAGCGCGTCAGCAGGGCGTCGAGCACCGTGCGCGCGTCCGGCTCGTAGATGTAATCCCAGTGATAGGGCATGTTGTCGGGCTCGTCCCCGACGATGGGAACCAGTTGGCGGATCACCGGGCGCTGAGTCATGGTGTTCACGAACTCATTGCTCACGACATAGATGGCATCGATCTCACCGGACTCGAAGGCATCGAGCATGACCTTGACCGTGCCGATGAGGTCCTCGATATGCGGCTTGTCGCCGAGCTGCGTCGCCTGCGCCTTGACGTCGCCGCCGAAGCGCTTGAAAAACCCGAGGGCTTTGGAGCCGATCGTGCAGAACACCGGCTCAACACCGGCTGCGCGCTGCTCCTTGACTTCGCCAAGCAACCGACGAAACAAATTGCTGTTCAGACCGCCGCAGAGTCCGCGGTCAGATGAGACAACAATGTAGCCGACGCGTTTGCGCTCGCGCTCCACCGCCATATAGGAGTGACGGTACTCCGGAGTCGCATTCGCCAAGTGGCTGATGACCTGGAGCATCTTCTCCGCATAGGGGCGGGAGGCGGACATGCGATCCTGGGCCTTGCGCATCTTGGAGGCCGCGACCATCTGCATGGCCTTGGTGATCTTCTGCGTGCTCTTGATGCTCGCGATCTTGGTGCGGATTTCTTTGGCGCCTGCCATTCTTTAGCTCCCAGCCTCCGGCATCCAGCCGCCAGACGCTCGGTCTGGGGCTGAGGAGGTTCGATACTTGTCAAAACGCACCGCGCCAGCCGCCGAGACCTCCGTTAGAGGTTGGCAGCTAGCTGCTGGTGGCTGTTTTACCAGGTGTTATTGGCTTTGAAGTCCTTGATCGCAGCGTGCATACCCTGCTGGATCTCGTCGCTGTAGTCGCCCGTGGAATCGATCTTTGCGAGCAACTCCGCCTGCGCGGACTTAATGTAGCTCTGCAAGGCATGCTCGAAATCCACGACCTTCTTGACGTCGACGTCATCGAGGTAGCCTTCATTCGCCGCGAACAGCGAAATCGCCATCTGACCGACGCTCATGGGCGAGTACTGCAGCTGCTTCATGAGTTCGGTGACACGCTCACCGCGCTGCAGCTGCTTGCGGGTCGACTCGTCGAGGTCGGAAGCGAACTGCGAGAAAGCCGCCAGCTCACGATACTGGGCGAGTGCGAGACGAATACCGCCGCCGAGCTTCTTGATGATCTTGGTCTGTGCCGCGCCGCCAACACGAGACACCGAGAGGCCGGCGTTGATGGCAGGACGGATACCCGCGTTGAAGAGATCGGTCTCGAGGAAGATCTGACCATCAGTGATCGAGATGACGTTGGTCGGGACGAAGGCGGACACGTCACCGGCCTGCGTCTCGATGATCGGCAGCGCGGTCAGGGATCCGGTCTTACCCGTCACCTTGCCGTCGGTCATCTTGGCAACATAGTCAGCGTTGACGCGCGCGGCGCGCTCGAGCAAACGCGAGTGCAGATAGAAGACGTCACCCGGATAGGCCTCACGCCCCGGCGGACGGCGCAGGAGCAGCGAAACCTGACGATAGGCCCAGGCCTGCTTGGTGAGATCGTCGTAGACGATGAGCGCATCTTCGCCCTTGTCCCGGAAATACTCACCCATGGTGCAACCAGCATAGGGCGCGAGGAACTGCATCGCCGCCGACTCGGCCGCCGGCGCCGAGACGATGATCGTATGGTCCATGGCGCCGTGCTCCTCGAGCTTGCGCACGATGGTCGCGACGGAGGAGTTCTTCTGGCCCACGGCGACGTAGATACACTTAACGCCGGTGCCCTTCTGATTGATGATCGCGTCAATGGCGACAGCGGTCTTACCAGTCTGACGGTCGCCGATGATCAGCTCACGCTGACCACGACCGACCGGCACCATGGCGTCGATGGCCTTGAGACCGGTCTGCACGGGCTGGTCGACGGACTGACGGGCGATGACACCAGGGGCAACCTTCTCGATCGGAGAAGAGCCGGCAGCCTCGATGGGGCCCTTGCCGTCCATCGGGTTACCCAAGGCGTCGACGACGCGACCGAGCAGACCTTCGCCGACCGGCACTTCGAGGACGCGCCCGGTACAACGGACCCAGTCGCCCTCAGTCAGGTGCGTGTAGTCGCCCAGGACCACCGCGCCCACTGAGTCGCGCTCGAGATTCAGCGCCAGTCCATAGGTATTGCCCGGGAACTCGAGCATCTCGTAGTACTGAGCGTCGGACAGGCCGTGGATACGCACGATGCCGTCGGTCAGACTCACGATGGACCCTTCGGTCCGGGCCTCGGTCTGAAGATCGAACTTCTCGATCTTCTGCTTGATGAGATCGCTGATCTCGGATGGATTCAGTTGCATGGCGGTGTCCAGTTCAGAATTGCAAAGCGTGGGCGAGTTGCTTGATCTTGCTGCGGACCGAGTCATCGATCACGAGGTCGCCGGCGCGGATCTCGACGCCGCCGATCAGGGTGCTGTCAGTCTCGACCTCAAGGTTGACCTGACCGCCCAAACGCCTCGAGAGGGCCTTCGCGAGCGCATCCTGCTGCGCGGCATCCACCTCGAATGCAGTCCGCACCAGCACTTGCCGGACGCCTTGATCGGCAACGCGCCTTTCCTCGAAGAGTCGAGCGATCTCGGCCATGGCCTCGAACCGCGAGTTTTCGGCGAGCAGCTTCACGAGATTGACGGCCTCCCCCGGGAGGGCATCGCCACACACCTCCAGGATGAGATCCCGAATCGACTCCCTCGACACCGTCGGATTGCCGATCTGAGCGACCAGCTGCGCGTCGCTCGACACGCCAGCCAGCAGCGCTAGCGCCTCGGACCAGGCATCGAGCTGCCCGGCTTCCTTAGCGCGCTCGAAGACCGCCTCGGCATAGGGGCGCGCGATGGTGGTGATATCTCCGGCCATGGGTAACCCCTAGAGCTGCTTGGCGAAATCGTCAACGATCGAGCGATGGGTGTCGATGTTGATCTCTTTCTGAAGGATCTTCTCGGCGGCAGCCACGGCCAGCGTCGCGACCTTCTCGCGCAGCTCCTCACGCGCTCGATTGGTCTCACGCTCGATCTCGGCCTGCGCTGCCGTGACGATGCGCTCGCCCTCGACGCGTGCGTCGGACTTGGCTTCCTCGACGATGTCGGTCGCACGCTTCTGCGCCTGACCGACGATCTCGGCAGCCGTTGCCTTCGCCTCCTTCATCACCTCCAGCGCGCGCTGCTCACCAAGAGCCTTTTCCTGGTGACCACGCTCAGCGGCGGCGAGACCTTCAGCGATCTTTGCCTTGCGCTCCGCCAATGCCTTAACGATTGGCGGCCAGACGTACTTCATACAGAACCCAACGAACACCGCGAAGGTGATCATCTGGGCGAACAGGGTCAGATTGATATTCATAGACTTGCCTCGTGCCTTAGCCTTAAGCGAAGCAGGGTGACAGGCGGTCGCCCGGCCCCGGCTGAGCCGGACGCGGTATTAGGCAGCGAACATCAGGTACAAACCCATGGCGATCGCGATAACCGGCAGCGCGTCGACCAGACCCATGACGATGAAGAACTGAGTACGGAGCATCGGGATGAGTTCAGGCTGACGAGCAGCGCCTTCCAGGAAGCGGCCACCCAAGATACCGATGCCAACGCCGGCACCAACCGCACCGAGGCCGAGCATCAGGCCTGCGCCGATGAATTTGATAGCCATAGCGAATGCTTGTGCGACTTCGAGCTCCATGAGATCCCCCAAGGGTTAAGTGAGTTGAGACTGAAAAGCCTGTTGGATAAAAAAGTTCGAGAAATAAGACCAGCAAACGCCGTCAGTGATGCTCTTGGTGGGCCATGTCGAGATAGACGATGGTCAGCACCATGAAGATGAAGGCCTGAAGCGTAATGATGAGGATGTGGAAGACGGCCCAGACGAACTGCAGCACGCCAGCCGTTCCAGCCAGAACCACGCCGCCGCTGTAGAGCAGCGCGATCAGGATGAAGATCATCTCGCCAGCGTACATGTTGCCGAACAACCGCAGCGCGAGTGAAACGGGCTTCGACAAGAGGCTGATGCCTTCAAGGATGAGGTTCGCCGGCATACCCCACTTGCCAAAAGGCTGCAGCGTCAACTCACCGAGAAAGCCACCAATGCCTTTCATCTTGATGCTGTAGTAGAGCACCATGAAGAAGACCATCAGTGCCATACCGAAGGTGGCGTTGGGGTCCGTGGTGGGGACAACCTTGAGGTAGACGTGATGCGGATTCGCACCAAAGACAGCCATGAGCTGGGCGAAGAGGTGCGGAATGAGATCGACCGGAATCAGGTCCATCAGATTCATGAAGAAGACCCAGACGAAGATCGTCAGCGCCAAGGGCGCCACCATGGCATTCTTCCCACTGAAGGAGCCGCGGACGTTCTCTTCGACGAAGTCGACGATCCACTCGACGAAATTCTGCGCGCCGCCGGGAACGTCGGCGGTCACGTTATCGGCGACCTTACGAAACAGCCAGATGAAGACGACACCCAAGAGAATCGAGAAAAACATCGTGTCGACGTTGATCGCCCAGAACCCCATCTCACCGGCTTCCGCGCTATTATGAGCGAAGCCGAACCCATGCTCCGGATGGACTCCGAGCGTGAGATTGGTCAGATGGTGCTGGATATACTCCTGGGAGGTGAGCGTTTCAGAAGAAGACATCAGATCATTCTCACTTCGTGGTTCGGCTGTCCAGTTGAGCGGCAATGATGGTCGCAACCACCTGGACTACGAAGTAGGCCGCAAGCAATGCCGCTATGTTCAAGTCGTCGAGCGTTGCAAAGGCAACGGCGAATACGCCGACAATCAATACAATTTTGGCGACCTCGCCGCCGTAAAAACGAGCAACGAGCCGCTCTGGCTTTTGAGCACGGTATTCGCGAAAAACCCAACCAGCGAGCATGGCGTTTGCCAGCACGCAGGTTCCGGCCCCGATCAGCACTGAAATTGCAACTGGAGCGCCAAACGGCAAAGCTGCTATTGCTAAGACCAAGCCAAGAATGAACTGGATCGTTACGATCTTCTTGACCTGGCGCACGTCAGGCTGTTGCATCAGACAATCGCGAGTAGGTGAGCGCCTGGCTCACCGGGCGGGCAGTATAAGGGGTCATCGATATTGGGTCAACGGACCTCAAAGACTTTAATGCACCCATTCGCTCCGCTTAGCGGTCGCAAGGCGCGCGGCAGCTGATGAAACCGACTCACTTGATGTGCGAGAGGATGCCATCAAGCTCGTCCAGGGTGTTGTAAGCGATGACCAGCTTGCCGGAGCCACGGGTACCATGCTGGATCTGGACCTGAGCACCGAGCTTGTCGGTCAGATCAAGCTGCAGGCGTCGAATGTTGGGATCGAGCCCTGGCGGCGGAGCGCTCTCCGCCGAGTCCTCCTCCGCCTGTTGGAGCCGCTTCACCAGCCGCTCGGTCTCGCGCACGGAGAGCCCTGCGGTCACGACCTGCTTCGCCGCCTGACTCTGGGCAACCCCTTTCAAACCGAGCAAGGCGCGAGCGTGCCCCATCTCCAACTGGCTCTGCTCGACCAGCGCCTTGACGTCCGCCTCCAGCTCGAGCAGCCGCAGCAAGTTGGTCACCATGGTGCGCGACTTGCCGACAGCCTCCGCGATCTGCTGATGCGTCAGGCCGAACTCGGAGATCAAGCGCGCGAGCGCACTCGCCTCCTCCAGGGGATTGAGATCGGCGCGCTGGATGTTCTCGATGAGCCCAATCGCCAGTGCGGCCTGCTCATCGACATCGCGGATCACCACCGGAATCTCCGCAACACCTGCCTGCTGACAGGCCCGCCAGCGGCGCTCACCGGCGATGAGTTCATAGCGCGCGCCGCCCTCGCTGGGTTCCGACAGCGGACGCACCACGACGGGCTGGATCACGCCCTGCGCCATGATGGAATCGGCCAGCTCGCGCATCGCATCCGCATCGAAATCGCGACGCGGCTGATAGCGACCGCGCTGAATGTGCTCCAGCGGCAAGTGCGCAACCTGACTGGCGGGATTAGCCGCGGCGTCGCCTTGAGGACTCGACAGCACCGCAACCGGCGGCGTGCGCGCGGCACCGAGCAGGGCATCGAGACCGCGGCCCAGCCCTTTCTTCTTCGCCGAAGACTTTTGATCGATGTCCATGTGGCTTGTGATCAGGCAGCCCGCTGGCGCTTATCGTGACGCCGCAGGACCTCGCTCGCCAGCGCCAGATAGGCGATCGCGCCCTTAGAGAGCGGGTCGTAGATCAGGGCTGACTGGCCATGGCTCGGGGCCTCCGCCAGACGCACGTTGCGCGGAATGATGGTGCGGTAGACGTCGTCTTTGAAGTGGGTGATGAGCTGGGTCGAAACCTGATTGGCGAGGTTGTTCCGCGGATCGTGCATGGTGCGGAGGATCCCTTCGATGCGCAGACCGGCATTTCGATTCTCCCGAATCTGCTCGACGGTATCCAGCAAGGCGGACAGTCCCTCAAGGGCGTAGTACTCGCACTGGATAGGGATCAGCACCCCCTGCGCCGCGACCAATGCATTCACCGTCAGCATGTTCAGCGACGGCGGGCAATCCACGATCACGGTCTCATAGGCCTCCGCCGCGCTCGCCAGCACCTTGGTCAGGCGCCGCTCGCGGTCCTCGGAGTCGATGAGACCGATCTCGGCCGCGGTCAAATCACCGTTCGAAGGCAGAAGATCGAAGCCGGGCGATGGCTCGATCACACGCTGAATGCAATCGGCGATTGCGATGTCGGTCAGCAGCAGATCGCAGGCTGTGTAGCTGAGATCGTGCTTGTTGACCCCGCAGCCCATGGTCGCGTTTCCCTGAGGATCCAGATCCACGAGAAGCACGCGGCGCTTTAGCGACGCGAGCGACGCAGCAAGGTTGACCGCCGTCGTGGTCTTACCGACCCCGCCCTTCTGATTGGCGATCGCAATGATGTTGGCCATGTCGGCTCAATCACTCCGGATTTCGATCAAGTGTCGTGTTTCGTCTAAGAAAGGCACACGGAGAGGGTGGACCCTTGGGGCAGCGGCCGCGAAGCCCGAGACATCGAAGGCGTCGTCCGTTTGGCGACCTTTCATCAGGAGCAGCCGCCCCGGTCGGGCGAGCCAATGGGCGGTCGGGGCTCGCAGAATCTCACCGGCGGCAACTGCGCGACTCACTATTGTACTGAATTTTCCCTGCGGCAGGTATGTTTCCATCCGCGATTGCGCGGGCTCGACGTTCGCGAGCCCCAGCTCCAAGACCACCTGGCGCACGAAACGGACCTTCTTGCCGTTGCTGTCGAGCAGGTGAAAACGCCGCGCGGGATTCACTATGGCAAGCGGAATTCCTGGCAGGCCCGCGCCCGTGCCGATGTCGAGGACGGTCGCGCCGAAGAGGAATGGCTGGATGGCCAGACTATCCAGCAGATGCTTGACGACCATCTCGAGAGGATCACGCACCGCCGTGAGGTTGTAGGCGCGATTCCAGCGCACCATCAGCGCCAGATAGTGCAACAGCGCCGCTTGCTGCCCCGCCGTCAGCGCAAGCCCGAGATCACGACTGCCCACCGACAGCCGCTCGGCCAAGCGCGCGTCATCCTGTGCCTCGCTCGCCGTCATGACGCCGCCAGGTGCCGCTTCAAATGAATCAGCAGCAAGGAGACCGCCGCTGGCGTGACGCCGGGAATGCGCGCCGCCTGACCAATGGTAGCGGGACGCACGCGCAGAAGCTTCTCGCGGACCTCGACCGAGAGCCCCCGGACCTGATCGAAATCGAAGTCCTCCGGCAGCCTCTTGACCTCCTGCTCACGCTGGCGCGCAATCTCGGCGCGCTGGCGGCTGATGTAGCCGTCGTAGCGCGCCTGGATCTCGAGCTGCTCGGTCACGTCGTGCGGCAGCGTCTCGGGTGGATCCCCCGTCAGCGCCCGAATGCCGTGGTAGTCGACACTCGGGCGCGCCAGCAGATCCAGCGCGCGGGCCTCACGCCGCAGCGGCTCGCCCAGCACCCGGGTCATGAGCGCCGCATCCAGCACCTCCGGCCTCACCCAGGTCTCGCGCAGGCGTTGACGCTCGCGCTCGATCGCCTCGCGCTTGAGTTCGAAGCGCTGCCACTGTTCGTCCCCAACTAAGCCGAGCCGACGGCCGGTCTCTGTCAAACGCAGATCCGCGTTGTCTTCCCGAAGCATGAGCCGGTACTCAGCTCTGCTGGTGAACATACGATAGGGTTCGTTGGTCCCACGGGTGATGAGATCGTCGACCATGACGCCGAGATAGGCCTCGTCACGGCGCGGCAGCCAGGCCTCACGCCCTTGCGTCTGAAGCGCGGCGTTGGCGCCGGCCAGCAGGCCCTGGGCGCCAGCCTCCTCATAGCCAGTGGTGCCATTGATTTGACCGGCGAAGAAGAGACCCTGGATGAAGCGGGTCTCGAGCGACGGCTTGAGGTCGCGCGGATCGAAAAAATCATACTCGATGGCATAGCCGGGACGCGTGAGGTGCGCCTGCTCGAGGCCGGCGATGGAGCGCACCAGCGCCTCCTGGATGTCGTACGGCAGGCTGGTCGAGATGCCGTTGGGATAGACCTCATGGGTATCGAGCCCCTCCGGCTCGAGGAAGATCTGATGCGAGGCCTTGTCGGCGAAGCGCACGATCTTGTCCTCGATCGAAGGACAGTAGCGCGGCCCGACACCCTCGATCACGCCAGTGAAGAGGGGCGAGCGCGACAGACCGGAATGGATGATCTCATGCGTCTTTTCGTTGGTATGCGTGATGTGACAACTCAGCTGACGTGGGTGGTCGGACGGACTCCCGAGGAAGGAAAAGACCGGGACCGGCTCGTCTCCAGGCTGCTCCTGCAGCCGGCCGTAGTCGATGGTGCGGCTGTCGATCCGCGGCGGCGTGCCGGTTTTGAGACGCTCGACACGGAATGGCAGCTCGCGCAGCCGCTGAGCAAGGGCATTGGACGGTGGATCTCCGGCTCGACCACCCTCATAGTTCGAAAGTCCGATATGAATACGGCCGCCGAGAAAGGTCCCGACCGTCAAGACGACCGCGCGCGCGCGAAAGCACAGCCCCATCTGGGTCCGCACACCCACGACGCGATCCTGCTCGACGATGAGGTCGTCGACGGCCTGCTGGAAGACGGCGAGATTGGGCTGGTTTTCCACGCCAGAGCGCACCGCCGCCTTGTAGAGCGCGCGGTCGGCCTGGGCGCGCGTGGCGCGCACCGCAGGCCCCTTGCTGGCGTTGAGCACGCGAAATTGAATACCGCCGCGATCCGTGGCCCGCGCCATCAGACCACCGAGCGCATCGATCTCCTTGACCAGATGACCCTTACCGATACCGCCGATCGCCGGATTGCAACTCATCTGACCAATGGTCTCGATGTTCTGGGTGAGCAGCAGGGTGCGCGCGCCGCAGCGCGCGGACGCCAGTGCCGCCTCGGTGCCGGAGTGTCCGCCGCCGACCACCACCACATCATATACATCGCTTGCGATCATGAGAATGCGCCTGAGTCGATCGAGCCGCCTAGTTTAACCCAATCCCGGTTCAACCCAATCCCGCCGGACAAAGACGATTGAAAAGAAAGACTTATTTGCGGCCCACCTGGACAGGCGCCGCTAAGGGAGCAACCAGACGATGAACCTAGCGCAACGCCGATCCCAAACCGAGACCCCGTCGCGAGCAGCACTCGCCGACACCATCCTCGACAACGCCGGCAGGGTCATTCTCGGCAAGGACCACGAGCTGCGGCTTGCGCTCGCCTGCCTCCTGGCGCGCGGGCACCTGCTGATCGAAGACCTGCCGGGGGTGGGCAAGACGACGCTGGCGCACCTCCTCGCCCGCCTCCTGGGGCTCGACTACTCACGAATTCAATTCACCAGCGACTTGCTGCCGGCAGACGTTATCGGCGTTTCCGTCTACGACCGCGCCACCGAGGGCTTCCGCTTCCACCCCGGCCCCATCTTCTCGCAGCTCATCCTCGCCGATGAGATCAACCGCGCTACGCCCAAGGCGCAGAGCGCCCTCCTTGAAGCCATGGAGGAGCGCCAAGTCACGGTCGAGGGCGAGACGCGCCCCCTCCCGGAACCCTTCTTCGTCATCGCCACCCAGAATCCGCTGCATCAGGTCGGGACCTATCCGCTGCCCGAGTCGCAGCTCGACCGCTTCCTGATGCGCATTCAGCTCGGCTACCCGGAGGCCGAGCAGGAAAAGCGACTGCTCGCCGGCGAGGACAGGCGCGACATGGTCGCGCGCCAAGCGCCGGCCTTGACCAACGCGCAACTGATCGAGCTGCAGCGCTCCGTGGCGCTGATCCATGCAGCCCCCCCCATCATCGACTATGTCCACGCTGTGTTGCAGTTCACGCGCGGCTCGGAGCGTTTCGCCTACGGGCTTTCGCCGCGGGCGGGCCTCGGCATGCTGCATGCCGCCAAGGCTTGGGCCTTCCTGGCCGGGCGCGACTACGCGATCCCCGAGGACGTTCAGGCCGTGCTGCCGGCCTGCGTCCTGCACCGCCTGGTCTCGGGCGAGCTCGGGCAACGCGACGGCGCCGAGGATGCGGCCAGCTTCATCCTGGACAGCATCCCGGTTTAACGCGACCGAGGCTCAGCATGGCATCAACTGCGGAACGTCGCTTAGAAAGCGTCCATCAACAACTTCCCCCCTTTCACAAAGGGGGGCTAGGGGGGATTTCGGGCGGCATCGCTCGCATCGGGAAACAATTGATGGACACGCTCTTAGGCTGGAGCAGCCCCCAAAGGGCTGCGCCTGGGGCGCCCCAGGGCGTTGTCGGCGCAATCAGGGGCCGAGTCCGGCGTCACTTTCAGAAGATGCTGCGCCGCGCCCCACTGGGTCCGGATGGGGTCGCCCGCATCGGGGCGCGCCAAATCTACATTCTGCCGACGGCAGCCGGCATGACCTACGGCGCCGTCATGATGGTCATGCTGCTCGGCTCGTTGAACTATCAGAACAACCTGGGCCTGCTCTTCACCTTCTTCCTGGCCTCGGTCGGCATCATCGCCATGCACCACGCCTGGCTGAATCTGCTGGGACTCGCGGTACAGGTACGTGGCGGCCCTGCCGTCTTCAGCGGCGAAACAGCAACCTTTGCGATCACCGTGCACGCCGAGGGCCGGCGCGCCCGCTACGACATCCAGACCCGCAAGGACCGCAAGACGACCGCGCCGCTCCCCATCCCAGCGGGCGACCAAGCCTCAATCACGCTTGGCATACCGACGGCGCGACGCGGCCTGCTCCAACTCGACAGGCTCACCCTTGCGACACGTCACCCTATGGGTCTCTTTCACGCCTGGTGCTATGTCGAAACCGATGCCAGCACGCTCGTCTATCCCGCGCCTGCGGCACAGGCGCCCGATCCCGGCTATGACAGCGGGGACGCGCGACGCCCCCACAAAGATCGCGGCGACGGCATGGAGGACTACCTCGGCTCGCGCGGCTACCGGCCAGGTGACTCGCCGCGGCATGTCGACTGGAAGGCCTACGCGCGCGAGCGCGGCCTGTTAGTCAAGGAGTTCGGCGGCGACGAGGGTCAGGATGTCTGGATCGATTGGTCGACCCTGAGGTCGGGCGACACAGAGACCCGACTCAGCCTGCTGACGCGCCAGGTCTTGGATGCGACCGAGGCCGGGCTTCGCTTCGGCCTGCGGCTGCCCGATGGCCTGGAACCACTGGCACGAGGGGCGGCTCATGCCCAGCGCTGCCTGACCCGACTCGCGCTCTTCCAACATGGCTAAGCGGCAGATCCCCAAGGGCGAGCGCCCAGAAGCCAGACAGACCCTCTGGGCGAGCCTGCTCGTCCTCACCGCCTGCCTGCCGCTGATGCAGCATCTGCAATGGCAGGTCAACGCCTTCCTCCTGCTGATCTTCGCGGTCCGTCTGCTCAGTCTGCGCTGGCCGTCGGCGATGCCGGGAAAGGGTCTTCGAATCCTCCTGACCTTCGCGGGCGTCGCGAACTGCCTGCACGGCTACCACACCCTCGCCGGGCAGGATGGCGGGGCAGCGCTGTTCGCGACCATGATCACCCTGAAGCTCTTGGAACTCGAGTCGCGGCGTGATCTACGCCTCGTCACCATCCTCATCGGCTTTCTCATCGTCGTGCAGTTTCTCTTCGACGAGTCTTTCGCCATCGCCGTCTATTTCGGCGTCATCGCCCTGGGCGTGGTCGCGCTGCTGGTGCACTTGAACGGTGGCCTCGGCGCAGGCGGCCCGCGCCCAGCGCTCAGAATCGCCTATCCGCTCGTGCTGCAGGCGATTCCCTTGACGATCGTGCTCTTCGTGCTCTTTCCTCGGCTGGAAGCCCCGCTGTGGAATCTCGGATTCGAGCGCGAAGCCGCCATGACGGGGATGTCCGACACCATGGAGCCTGGCGCCATCAGCGAACTCGTCGTCAATGGCGAGGGGGCCTTCCGGGTCCGATTCGACGACGAGCCACCCGACAGCGACCAGCTCTATTGGCGCGGGCCGGTGCTCTGGGATATGGACGGGAAACGCTGGACGCAAGGGACCCCGCCGCGCGACGCCGCCGACGGCCTGCTCCAAGCCGAGGCGCCCATCGACTACGAGGTCGTCTTGGAGCCAACCAAACAGCGCTGGCTCTTCGCCCTGGACATGCCGGTCAGCGCACCCGAGGGCGCCTTCGTCACGCCTGATCTGCAGGTCATCTCGCACCGCCCCATCAACTCACTCAAGCGTTATCGCGTACGCTCCGCACTCGTCTATCGGACAGAGGAGCCCAGCCCGGCGCTGCGCGAGCTTGCACTGCGCCTACCAGACAACATCACGCCGCGCATGCGCGCGCTCGTCGCGGACTGGAAGACGCAAACCGATACGGACTGGCAGCTGGTGCAGCGCGGTCTCGCCTTCTTCAATCGCGAGGCATTCCACTACACCCTGGAGCCGCCAGCGCTGGGCAGGAACGCGGCCGACGAGTTCCTCTTCGAGACCCGCAAAGGCTTTTGCGAGCACTATGCCAGCGCCTTCGCCCTGCTCATGCGCATCGCCGGCATCCCCTCGCGCATCGTGCTCGGCTATCTCGGCGGCGAGGACAACGACATCGGCGGTTACAAGATCGTGCGTCAGTCCGACGCCCACGCCTGGGTGGAAGTGCTGATCCCGGAGCGCGGCTGGGTCCGCGTCGACCCCACGGCGGCGGTCGACCCCTCGCGCATCGACCGCCGCAGCGCCGCGCGCCTACTCGGGGCCAGCAGCACCTCATTGCGCTTCAACCTCAAGGAGAGCAGCGGCCTGGTGCGCTTCGTCCGTAACATGAGGCTGCTGGCCGATACGCTGGACGCCACCTGGCAGAACTGGGTGCTCGACTTCTCGACCGAGGATCAAATGGCCCTGCTGGACAAGCTCGGGCTGGGCGCCTTGCGCGAATACGGCCTCGCGGCGCTCATGATGCTGGCCGTATCCCTCACCTTGGCCGTCGTGGTACTCGCACTGAGTCGCGACAAGCCCCGGCAGGACGCCTTGGATGCGCTCTATGCGCGCTTCTGCCAAAAACTGACGCGCATCGGTCTGCCCAAGCAGCGCCAAGAAGGGCCGAGCGACTACGGGCGGCGCATCGCCGCCGAGCGCCCGGACCTGAAGGGACCGGTCAGCCGCTTCCTGGCGCTCTACATACCCAGCCGCTACAGCGCCAACGCCTCACCCGAAGCCATTGAGCGCCTGCGCACCCAGCTGCGCGGGTTCGCCCCCAAGCCCAAGGGCCGCCATTGAGGCATCCTTGGCGGTTCGCAGCTCACGCCGCGCGCGTCCGGCTGATCCAGGTATGGATGGTGCCATAGAGTTCTTTGAGTCCGAGTGGCTTACTCAAGTAGTCGTCCATCCCAGCCTCGAGGCATTGCTCCCGGTCGCCCGGCATAGCGAGGGCCGTCAGCGCGATGATCGGAGTGCGCCGCAGCTTCGGATCTCGGCGAAGTCGACGCGTGGTCTCCAGACCATCCATCTCCGGCATCTGGACATCCATGAGGATGACCTCCGGATGCCGATCGCGCGCCAGCTCGATTGCCTTGACGCCGTCGCTGGCGGTCCAGACCTCGCAGCCCTGCATCGCGAGATAGGTCGAGAACATCTCCAAGTTGCTCTCGTTGTCGTCAACCAGGAGCACGCTCGGACGCTCAAGCGATGCGCCTGCCGTATGAGAGACGGCATCGCCCGCTGGCACCGCCCCGAAGCGCTCCGACGCTTGCGCCTCACCGGACCAGGGCAGGACGATCTCGAAGCGACTGCCCTTCCCGACCTGGCTGGTTACCTCGATGCGACCTCCGTGCAGCTCGGCCATGCCGGCGGCGAGGGCCAGCCCCAAGCCGGTGCCATCGAACTGGCGCGCCGGACGACTGTCCAGCTGGACGAAGGGCTTGAACAGCCGATCGAACTGATCCTCCGGAATGCCCATCCCGGTATCCCAAATGCCGAAGCGCAGCGCTCCGGCAGCCAAATCGCCCTTGACGTCAAGACCGATGGCGCCGCCTTCTGCGGTGAACTTGACCGCATTACTGAGCAGATTGACCAGCATCTGCTTCAGCCTGCGACTGTCTCCCCGCGCCAGCTGAACCTCGGGATCGAGGCTGAGCGAAACCTGCAGCGCCTTGCGCTTTGCCGAGGGGCCAACCAGGCGCAGGCTGGCATCACAGAGCTGACTGACCGGAACCTGGTCCCAGCGCAGACTCATTTGTCCGGATGCCACCCGGGACATATCCAAGACGTCGTTGATCAGCTCCAAGAGGTGCTTGCCGTTCTCGTGGATCATGCGAACGGCCTTGTCCTGCTGCTTGCTGAGCGGCCCGAGCAAGCCGTCGCCCATGGTCTCCGACAGCCCCAGGATAGAGGTCAAGGGCGTGCGCAGCTCGTGACTCATGGCGGCGAGGAATTCGTCCTTGGCCTGAGCCGAGCGGGCAAGCTCGGCATTGGCGCGATCCAGTTCCAGCGTCCGCTCACGCACCCGCTCAGCGAGCTGTGAGCGTTCTTCAGCCAAGGCGTGGTGAGCAACCTTGAGCGCCGCCTCCGCGTCCTTGCGCGCCGAGATGTCCGAGAAGGTCACCACGGCGCCGACCAGCTCGGCCTCCCGTCGAATGGGATTGGCAAAGTACTCGACCGGGAAATGCGTCCCGTCGGCGCGCCAGAAGATCTCATCGTCGACACGCGCAGGAATACCATCGCGATAGGTGGTGTAGGCCCCGCAGCACTCGACTGGATAGGGCGTCCCGTCAGGGCGCGAGTGATGCAAGGTCGCGTGCATATTGCGGCCGATCAGACCCGCTGGCGAGGCATAGCCAAGCATGCGCGCGCCGGCCGGGTTGCAGAAGATGCAACGTCCCTCTCGGTCAACGCCATAGATGCCCTCGCCGGTCGATTCCAGCAGCAGCCGAGACCTGGCTTCGCTCTGCGTCAGACTCGCCTGAAACCTGGCGAGACTCTCCTGCATGGCCTTGAGCGCGCCCAGCATCTCGGCCTGCTCGCCCCTTCCCTTGATGTCGATAGGCGCCGAGAAATCGCCGGCGCTGATGCGTCGTGCCACGGCAGTGACGGTCGCGATTGGCTGACCGATGGTGCGGTCCACCAGCCAGATGAGGAAGAGCACGGCAAGGCTCGTCACGGCCATCATGAGGACGAGAATCCATTGCTCGATCCGCTGGGTGCGGGACTCGATGCGGCCCAAGGTCGCGGCTTTGTGCTCGAGTGCGGCCGCAACGACCTCATCGATCAGATCGGCCGGCTCGCGATCGATGCCTCTGACGCGTCTGTCGACCTCGAGCTGAGGGCTCGGATCATGGCGCCGATAATAGATCAGCGCCGCGCGGTACTCCTGGCCGAGCCGCTGATGCGCCCGAAGGAAGCGCTCGGCGGTCGCCTTGGCCTCCGGGCTCTCGCTCAACAGGGCGATCAAGCCGGCGATGCTCCGACGCGTCTTCCCCTCCTCGGACTCGAAGCGCTGGAAGTAATCGTCGTAGAGTTCCGACTGCTGGCCGCGCAGCAGCACATTCTTCCATTCCTGCACCTGCTTCTTGAAGTGCACCTGGGCATTGAGGGCGGCGACCAGGACATCTGAAGACTGCTCACGGACCGCTGCCTCGCGGCTCGCGGCCTGGGTGAGGAGGTAGAAGCCGTAAAGGCTCACGATCAGATTGACGATCAGGATGGCGATCAGCGCTAAGGCGAGCTTGGTTCGAATGTGCATGCGTTGCAGGTGGGAGTAGGACAGGTGGGCCGAGCGGGTCCTTGCTCAGGGGACCCCGTCTAGGAGCCTGTCCGACTTAGGATGAATCGGCTGCGGAATCGGGAGAACGGTCCCTTTCGCCCCGCTTTTTCGTTACATAGAACCACTATGCGCCTCAAAACCGGAACGAAATGGCCTCGCTCTCCCACTTCCTCGCTTCGATCCCCCCAAGTCGGACAGGCTCCTAGATGATCCGGCGCCAGTGGCCGGCCGAACAGCGTCAGAGCAATGCTGGTGTCGCTCACGTTATTCCGCGAATTTATCTCAGAATAATTCCCGCTAGACCTGCCAGTTTCCGCCACCGCGGTTGTCGAGGCTTGTGAGCCACGACGATGCCCGTCTATTGGGCCTTCGTTGTGGCAGCAGCCGGCCAAGAGCTGACGCTCGCCGGTCAGATACGCAATACGCAACTTCTGCTAAACGCGGGGAGCGGAAAGCCGAGCTGGTAGTTCGCCACACTTGTCCGCCCGTCATTAAGCGCGCATCGTGAAGCGGTGGATCGAACTCATGGGGGCTGATCTCCAGGAGTATGGAACGCACGCGTTGCGCCGAACCAAGGCAACGTTGATCTATCGGCAGACCAAGAATTTGCGCGCGGTCCAGCTGCTCCTCGGGCATCGGAAAATCGAAAGCACCGGGCGCTACCTAGGAGTGGAGGTGGACGACGCTCTCGACATTGCCGAGCACATTGAGTGCTGAAGGCGAGGCGGGCGCTGAGCGAAGGCTGGGCGCCTCTCGGAAGTCTATTCATGGGTGTCTACGAAGCGCTGATCCTCAAGTCGGGTCCTTGAGTATCTCTTCCAGAGTCGCGCACTCTAGGACGCGATCGGCCCAAACCTCGAGCTCGTCCTCGCTCGCCTGCTCAAGGTGCGCCTCTGCCCAGGGCGGTAGTACACCAAAGCGTCGGACCAACTGCCGGCGCAGCAGCTTGGCCTCGCCCTCCGAGACACCCTGTTGTTTCCACTCCTCGGTCCAGGTCTTCACCCGTTCGGCCAACATGGCACGCATCTCCTGAAGATCGTTGACGTTCGTTAGCTCGGCGCCTGGAACCCGCGCTGGTAACAGCACGCGCTTGAGCCAGACCACGAAGGCACGGCGCAGGCTATCCTGCTCGGGGGCGGCCAGCCACTCGATCAGACTCGCCAGCACCCGCTCGATATCCTCGGGGCGGCGACTGCTCTCGAGTCGGAACAGGGCGGCGGCGATATTGCGCTGTCCGGCCAGCGCGGTATCCGCCAGCCGTTGCTCGTCCAGCAACAAGTATCGGAACTGGGGCTGCCAGCGGCGCAGCTGTTCGGGCAGGTCCGGCTCGATCAGCTCATCGAGACTGGTCTTGGCCCACCAGGACTTCTCACCATTGTAGAGGACAATGGGTAGGACCGGAGGCAGTGGGTCGCCAGCCGGGATCTCGCCGGCCGCGGCCAGATCCTGATAGAGCAGTCCGACATAGGTCAACAGCCGCACCGCCATGAAGCGATCAACCGTCGACTGGAACTCCAACAGCAGATAGACGTAGACCCAGCGCTCGCCCCAGCGCAACCGCCAGATCATGTCGTCCTCGCGCTCGCGCAGATCGTGGCTGATCCCGATCTCGCTGACGCGTTGCAGGGTGGTGAAGTCCAACTGCTCGACCCACTCCTCCTGCACGAAGCCACGGATCAGGTCCGCCACCAGGTCGCGGTGTGAGAACAGGAGTTTGTAGGAAGGATCGTGGTCGGCCATCAGGGACGAGTGGACTGTTTTCGGCGTGAAGAAACCATACCGGAATCACGCCCAGATGATAGCGATTGAGCAACGAAAAAACCTCAAATCCGCCCCGCAGCGGTCGCTCAGCAGCGACTGCTGTCGGGCAGGTAGACGCGGAAAGGAGTCAGTCGAGAGTCTGGGACGAGCGGCAAGTCACGACCCAATGCAGTCACAGCGCGGCAACTCCTGAAGGTCTGCAATGGATCGGAAACCAGACCCTCTTTACGCCAGCGGCGCAATCGTCGATCCCAAAGATTCCCCCATCGGCTCAACCTGGCGCTACCTTCGAGTCACGGCCGATGGCAGGGGTGCCACACGTGAGCAGAGAGGAGCCTCCATGTTCGGGTATCATCTCGTCCAATAGCCTAGGCGACGAGAAGACTGAGGTTCCCCATGTCACAGCACCTGAGAGCGATCTATGAGGACGGCGTGTTTCGCCCGCTGGAGCCGGTACGGCTCGCCGATCATCAAGAAATTACCTTGGTCCTGGAAACCACTGAGAACGTGGCGAGCGCGACCGACGACGAGAGGCCGATCTGGGAGGTCGCGGCGGCTTTGGCGCGTGACATCCCGGAAGATGCGCTGAGCAGCCTTCCCACCGACGGCGCAGCCCAACATGACCACTACCTCTACACCGCCCCCAAGCGCGGCTGATGCGCCGCGTTTTCGCCGATACCTTCTACTGGATCGCCCTGCTCAATCCCAGGGACCAGGCGCACGACCTTGCGGTCAGCGTTAGCAATGGCCTTGGTGCTGTGAGGATCGTCACCACCGAGGAGGTGCTCACGGAGTTCCTCAACTTCTTCGGCTCGCGTGGCACCCACCTTCGCCGCGCGGCCGCCGGACTGGTGGAACAGATGCGATCAGATCCGATGATTGATGTCGCCGCACAGACCCACGCGGGCTTCCTGGCGGGTTGCTTGCTCTACCAGGCACGTCCGGACAAAGGCTACAGCCTGACCGACTGCATCTCCATGAACGTCATGCGTCGCGACGGGCTGATCGAGGTGCTGACAAACGACGAGCACTTCACGCAGGAGGGTTTCTCCTGCCTGCTCCGCGATTAGGCTCGGTCAACCGGTGGCCGGCACCATCCGCCAAGCAATCGCCCGCTCGCGAATCCCGGTCCAGTCTTGCTATCCCTGCCGCACCACCAGCACCGAGCGCCCTTGCCCGGTCAACCGCGCCAGGCTCCGCCCGAACAGCCGGACCGGTAGGCCGAACAGCGCCCGGCGGCGATTCTCGCGCAGCGGCTTGAGCCCCAACAGCCGCGCCACCGGCGCATCGCGGCGATCGTACAGCTCATAGTAGGTGCCGACCTGAAACAGCAGCGCGTCGTCGGGGTAGCGACCACGCACCCAGGCAGACTGCGCCCGCACGTTGGTCAGCGCCTTCGGCATCCGCCAGCGGGGCTGGAGCCGATGGACCGCCGCGTCCCACGCGAAATACACCGCGAGCCAAGCATGCTGGCGCCAGAGCGTCTGCCACAGATTGAAGGCATTGGCGCGCTTGAAGTGCCCGAGGTAAGACGCCAGCACCGCCTGCAGCCGGTCGAGGTCCGCTGCATCGAAGCGGTAGGTCACGACCCCCGCCTGCTCCGACACCATGAGTTCCCGGTAGACGCGCAGCCGCGCCTTCAGCGCGGCCACCACGCGCCGGCGCACCAGCCGGTAGTCCCGCCGCACGATATAGCCGAGGAAATCCACGCCGTCAGACAACGGGCGCAGTCGCTCGCGGGGGTTCAGCTCCAGCGACAACTCGGCGTCGAGGTAACGCGCGATCAGTCGCCGCCAGTACAGCAGTTCGTCCCGGTCCGCCGACAGCAGCACGAAGTCGTCGCAATAGCGCAGGTAGTGCCGGCACCGAAGTCGATGCTTGACGAACCGATCCAGGCCGTTCAGATAGACGTTGGCGAAGAACTGGCTGTTCAGATTGCCGATGGGCAGCCCCTTACCGGGCTCGCAGCGCAGCAGGCTCTTATGGGGCGGCACCTGCTCCAGCTCGCCGGGCGCGCCCTTGACGATATGGCCGTCGGTGCAATCATGAAACACTAGCAGTTCGGTTAGCCAGCGGGCATCGTCGTCGGCGATGTGCGGCACCAGCAGCCGCCACAGGATCGCCTTGTCGATGCGCATGAAATAATTGCGGATGTCGAGCTGCAGGTACCAGGCGCGGCGCTGGCCATTGGCAGTGACCTGACGGATGAACCGCTGCAGCCGGTCCACCGCGGCATGCACGCCCTTGCCCTTGCGGCAGGCGTAGGAGTCGTGGATAAAGGCCCGCTCCCAATATCGCTCCAGATGGTCCACCAGCACATGGTGGACCACCCGGTCGGCGAAGTCCGCGGCGAAGCTCTCTCTGAGCTTCGGCCGTTGCGTAACAAAGCAGACAGACGGGGCGGGGCGGTGGCAATGCGGGCAACATGGCCGGTGGCGAGGTCGGCGAATCTAAGAAAGTCGCGACGAAATCGTGTTGGGAATAACAAATGCCGTGGCGAGGCTCGTCCACTGAGCACAACGGACCCCGCCACAGCAGGCGGCTGTCATGACCCACGCTGAAAGATTGGCGCTGCGCCATCTCGGCGGAGCAGCGGCTGAGACGCCGGCTCGGAGCCTTCTTCAAGAACGGCTGATTAGAGCAAGCCGGCGCGCTTGATCGCAAAATAGCGGTTGACCAAGGCGACTGGAAGTTGCCCCGGCAGCAGGTCAAGCACCTGGACACCGAGATGCTGCAGGCGCTCCTGATGACGCCGCCGCTGCGCGAGCCAGCCGTTGACGGCATGAAAACGCAAGGCGCCGCGAAGATCTTGAACAGGCGCATCCAGGCTTTCGTCCAAGGACGACTCCCTGAGATCCGCGATCACGACAAGGTGGCGGCGACGCAGCAAGGCGGCGGCTTGCTGCAGCCCAGCCTGATCCTCATCGCGGCTATTGGTGAGCATGACCACCAAGGCACGCCTGGGCAGCGCCCGCAGTAACGCCTGCCCCGCAGCCAATGGGTCCGCTGCCTCCATGCTCGGCTGGATGTCGTAGACAGCCTCCAGCATCCGGCTCACCGTCGCGGGCTCCTTGCGCGGCGCGAGCCAGCGTTTGGTTCCGCCGTAGGTCATCAGCCCCACAGCATCCCCTTGACGGACCGCGACATAGGCCAGCAGGAGCAGTGCGTTCAGCGCCTCGTCCAGGTGCCCTCGCCCCGCATCCAGGTGACGCATGCGGCGACCGCAGTCGAGCAAGAACACGAGCCTCTGGTCGCGCTCGTCCTGGTATTCGCGCGAGATCGGCTTGCGCATGCGCGAGGTCGCCTTCCAGTCGATCTGGCGCAGGCTGTCACCGCGCCGATACTCGCGCAGCTGATGGAACTCCGCCCCAATCCCGCGCCGTTGCAGGCGACGCACACCCACCTGCGCGAGCTGGTCGTTGGCGGCCAGCAGGGTGTATTGACTGATCTCGGCGAAATTCGGAAAGACCCGAAGCAGGGTTGGCAGATCCAAGGTACGCCGCTGCTGCCACAGTCCCAAGGGAGAGCGCAGGAGCACATCGCAGCCGGACATGGGGAAATCGCCACGCTCGACGGGGCGCAGCCGATAGCGCAGGGCGGCACGCGCCTTGGGGGCAAGACGCAGAGACTGAGGAAGCCCATCAACGCCGAACTCGGCTGGATGAAGATCGTGCACCTCCATCCCGAGCCGATACTCGGAGGGGTTCTCGAAATCAAGCTCCACCGGACTCCAGACACCCTGCGGCAGCGTTCGGCCCATGCGGCGCCTGATCCTTGGCGATGGCAAGCTTCGCAGCAGCAGAAGATCCGCCGCGACGACCCCAAAGACGAGGATAGCGGCCACCTGCCACAGCAGCACGGCCGACGGCAGCCAGACCGCAGCCAGGCCAATGCCGGTCCAGACAGCCAGGACAACGACGAGGGATTGACGGGGTCTCATGCGCGCCTTGACCGCGGCCGTCGCTGCCAAGCGCGCATTCAAGCGACCTCGGAATCTTGAGTCTTGCGGCCCGGCTCGGGCAGTCCGCCCTCGGTCATGATGGGCTTGATGGCGTGGAGGATGCTAGCGAAGAGGGTGCTGTGCGCATCCTCCTCGCGCGCCAGCAGCGCCTTCATGTGCTCGCGCCGCGTCGGCATGGAGAAGCAGGCCGGGCAGGAGTCTGGAATGATCGGGAGCCCCGCCCGACGCGCAAAGTCCCCGGTCTGGCGCTCACGGCAGTAGACCAGCGGACGAATAATGCGGATGTCACCGTCATTGTTCAGATAGTGCGCCTTCATGGTCCTCAACTGCCCGCCGTGAAAGATGGACATCAGCAGGCTCTCGGCAAGGTCGTCGAGGTGCTGACCGAGTGCGAGGACGTTGTAGCCCTGCTCACGGCAGATGCGATACATGATGCCGCGCTTCATGCGGGAGCAATAGGCGCAAAAGGAATCACCGTCCATATGCGACTTGGCTTGCTCCATCAGGGGTTGCTGCTCGTAGTGCCAAGGCACACCGATGCGGTCGTAGTAGTCCTTGAGCGACTGGGGATCGAATCCTGGCACCTCAGGATCCACGGTGAGGACGCCGAGTTCGAAGCGGACCGGGGCATAGGTGCGCAGATGGCTCAGGATCTGCAGCAGCGACAGTGAATCCTTGCCGCCGGAGACCCCGAGCAGAATGCGGTCTCCGTCACCGATCATGCGGAAGTCAGCGATCGCGCGTCCGACCTGCCGTAGCAGCGTCTTGGGCGGTTTGGCCAATGTGGGATTGGGTCTTGTCATGGAGATGAGTGTATCTCAGTCTCCGGTTCAGCAAGGTCAAGGGGAAGCGATAAGTCTCGAGATGCCAATCGCCCGCGGTCGCGACCAGCACCAAGCAAGAGGGGCCGCCGTGCGTACGCGCACGCCCGGCGGCACCAGGGTTCAGCACCCAAGGCGCCGGCTGAAGGTCTTCGACGAGCCGATGGCTATGGCCGTAGACGATCGCACGGACTTCGGGGAAGCGGGCGCGCAACAGCCGATGCCGATCCCGCGCCGGCACTTGATGACCGTGAATCACCGCGAGCTTGCCGCCGGGCAGCGGCTGCTCGATCCATTCCGGCAAGTGGACCAGCAGCTGGCGGTCCTGCTCCGGCCACTTGCGGGCGACATCATTGTTGCCAAAGACGGCGAGCACGCGCCCAAGCCTGGGCTGCAGCTCCGCGAGGATGGACGCGCGACCGATGTCGCCACCGTGCACGGCCAGATCGCACCCGGCAACGACCTCTTGGACACGCGAGTCGATCGCCCCGTGAGTATCCGAAAGGAGCGCAATCCGCACCTTTGTCATGGTTGCGATCTGTTCCAAAAGAACCTCTTCTTTGCTGTTCGCCGCACTCAGTCCATGGTCAGTGCCAGCTTGCCGGTCACATGCCCTTGCTCGATCAGCTGATGTGCGTCGGCGGCCTGCGCCAGCGGAAACGTCCGAGACACATGAATGCGCAGATCGCCACGGTCGATGAGATGGCTGCAGCGACGCAGGATCTCCCCTTGATGCACGCGTGCCCGAGGCAGATCTCTGAGCATCGGGGTCAGCATCAATTCCAGACTGATCCGCAGATTGCGCAGCCGCGCTTCTTTGAGATCCAGGCTTGGCCCAGGCTCTAGGATGGTCACGAGATCGCCGTAATGCGCCATCGCGGGGATGCTTTGGCGAAAGACGTCAGGCCCCACGGTATCGAACGCGATATCCACGCCCTCGCCCCCCGTCCATTCCATGACGGATTCGACGAGGTCTTCCTCCTTGTAATTGATGCAGTATTCCGCGCCCAGCGCATGCGCGAACTCCGCCTTCTCGGCACTGGAGACCGTTGTGCAAACGCGCGCGCCAGCAGCCTTGGCAAGCTGAATCGCGACATGCCCGACGCCGCCCGCGCCCGCATGGACAAGCACCCGCTGCCCCTCGTGCAAGCGTGCGCGATCATGCAAGGCCTCCCAGGCCGTGAGCAGCACGAGCGGCGCAGCCGCCGCCTCGGTCATCCCGATGCTGCGCGGCTTGGCCTGGGCCAGGTGATTATTGATGACAATGTACTCGGCGTAGTTGCCAACTGGACCACCGATGCCGCCGTAGCAAAACCAGACCTCGTCCCCCGGCTTGAAGCGCGTTACCTCAGCACCAACGGCCTCCACCACACCAGCGCCATCGCAACCCAGCACAGCCGGCAGTCCAGCCGGGAGCATGGGGCCGTTGTTGCGCACCTTGGTATCAACAGGATTGACACCCGCCGCGCAGAGCTTGACCAGGATGTCGTCAGGGCCCTGCAGCTCCGGCTGCTGACGATCGACGTAATCCAACACATCCAGTCCGCCGGTCTCACGTATCTCGATAGCTTTCATGACTGCGTAAACGCCTCCTGAGCAGGGTGCCGACTGCGCGTCGGCCGAGTGAGATCTTGGTGACGAAACATGGTTACTCGATCCTCTTGATGTAAGGGCGTGGGCGTCGATTGAACAGCCCAGCGGTCTGCGCTGACGACGCACCGCCTTCTGTCGCCGTAGCGAATGAAGTAACGTATGCGGCGCCCCTAAACCTCCGGAGAGCCAGCGTGCCCGAGAAATCCAACCCCAGTTCCGCCAAGCCCAGGCTCGTCGTCCGTAACGCACGCATCAAGGACATCTCGGCAATACGCACCCTTGTCTCAAAGGTTTACGAGCCATCCAAGATGGGCACCTACTCGGCGGCGATGCTTCGGGGCCAGATCAACAACTTTTCGGAAGGCCAGTTCGTCGCCGAATATCAAGGGGCCATTGTAGGCTATTGCGCCACCTTTCTGATCGATGCCCAATACGCCCTCAAGCCGCACACCTGGCGAGAGATCACCGGCGGCGGCTATGCCTCGCGCCACAATCCCGACGGTGACTATCTCTACGGCATGGAAGTCTGCGTCGACCCGGACTACCGCGGCCTTCGCATCGGCCAAAGGCTCTACGACGAGCGCAAGAAGCTGGCGCGCTCCTGGGGCGCGAAGGGCATTGTCTTTGGCGGCCGACTGCCAACGCTCGCCAAGCGCCTGCGGCGATTCGGGACCGCCGAAGACTATTTGGACCAGGTCAAGTCCAGTCAGCAGCGCGATCCCGTGCTGACCTTTCAGATGCGCAATGGCTTTGAGGTCTTGGGATTGATGCAGGACTACCTGCCTGAAGACAAGGAGTCGCTGGGCTACGCCGTGCATCTGCTCTGGCGCAATCCCAACGCACCGGACGAGCAGGAAGAAAAGCGCGCCAAGACCTATGGTGCCAGATTACCGGACACCGTGCGGGTCGCGACCGTGCAATACATGCAGCGCCGCGTTGGCTCCTTCGCCGAATTCATCGATCTCGTCCGCTACTTCGTCGACGTGACCGCGGACTATCGCGCCGATTTCGTCGTCTTTCCCGAACTCTTCTCGCTCCAACTGCTCTCCATGGAGGACCAAGAACTCTCCCCGGCAGAATCCATTGAGGCACTCACCAAATATACGGAGCCGCTGAAAGAAGCACTCCGAGACATGGCCGTGCGCCACAACATCAACATCATCGGCGGCTCGCATCCAACGCGCATGCCCAACGGCCGGGTCGAGAACGTCTGCTATATCTGCCTGCGCGGCGGTGAGATCCACGAGCAGCCCAAGATTCACCCCACACCGAATGAGGTCTATTGGTGGAACATCGAGGGCGGCCACTCCATGAACGCCATCAACACCGACTGTGGACCCATTGGGGTGCTCATCTGCTATGACGCCGAGTTCCCCGAGTTGGGGCGGCACCTCGTCGACCAAGGCGCCAACATCCTCTTCGTGCCATTCTGCACGGACGAGCGCCAGTCCTACCTGCGCGTCCGCTATTGCGGACAGGCCCGCGCGGTCGAGAACCAGTGCTACGTCGTGCTGTCCGGCAATGTCGGCAACCTACCCAATGTCCACAACATGGACATCCAATACGCTCAAAGCTGCATTCTCACACCCTGCGACTTCCCCTTCGCCCGCGACGGCATCGCGGCTGACACCACCCCGAATGTCGAGACAGTCGCCTTTGCCGACCTGCGTCTGGAGGCGCTGCGCGCCGCCCGCAACAGCGGCACGGTCCAGAACCTCAAGGATCGACGCCATGATCTCTACACGACGATCTGGCGTGAAAAATAATGCCCTTGACTGACCGCTCGCAGGCATGAGATGGCGTGGCCTCGATCATCCTTTGGCCCAAGCGCACGACCGGTGGGAGCGGCGCCCCCCCCCCCCCGGGGGCCGCTGCCGCGGGGGCGCCCCGCCCCCCACGCGGTTGCGGAAAGGAGGGGAAATTGGGAACAAACACCCCGACGGGGCCCAGAAAAA
>NZ_JAAIJR010000513.1 GCF_010915725.1 Thiorhodococcus mannitoliphagus | reverse complement strand
AGGATCTCCATCCCTCTGGCCCACGTGCGGGGACGAAAAAGATGGCGTTGCTGGGGGCGGTCTATACGATTAACCCCGTGATCCGCACGCCCGAGGAGGTGCTCGAGACGCTGTGCTCGCCGGCCCCTTCCGTGCGAGACACCAAGCGCCCGAAGCCGTGTCACAAGCATATGCGCGCCGCCCTGGAGCGCGATGGCGACGACACCACGGCCCCGCAAGTGACCACCATCTTCGATTGGATCGGCGAACAAGCCCAGGCGCGCAATCCGAGCGCAGACAAACCGATCGTCCTACTGATGGATGGGCAGGAGTCGCTGTGGA
>NZ_JAAIJR010000512.1 GCF_010915725.1 Thiorhodococcus mannitoliphagus | reverse complement strand
TGCGACAGGGTGACAGCACGCCGAATGCCGACAGCGGCGAAACACCCACGGCCAACCCCGCGCTCGTCCAGATACAGCAACGCGGCTACAGCGAGAAATACCGCGCCCAGCCCGGTCGCGCAATCTCGCGCAGGCCGACTGGCGGCGGGTGGACGAACAAGAGAACCCAGGATCAAGCCGAGTGGAGTGTGGCTATAGGCGTCTTTTCAAGACTTGACCCCCCGTCCGCTCAGGTGTAGAGGATGCGCGCCAGGAGGTCGCGATTGATAAGGAGCTGGATTTCGATCTGATGGAGACAATCACGCGCGTCGCGCGCCTTGAC
>NZ_JAAIJR010000511.1 GCF_010915725.1 Thiorhodococcus mannitoliphagus | reverse complement strand
TGTCGCTGTCCACTCGCCCTCCGGGCTCCTTCCCAGCGACAGCCAGCGGGCGCAAGGCCCAGGACGATCATGCCCCCCATCCTCACACACATCCTCCCAGGGGGAGGCGACTTCTATCCTGGCACTGGGGGATACCATCGCGCCACCCGCGTGCCTGGCGGAGAGACCCGCTCATAGGTCCCGTGGCGTGCGAAGTGACACCCGCCTTGGGGATGTAACGGACTATAGTGGGCCCGAAATTTGAGGCAGCCCTCTAAGCGTAAAGTGAAGACAAGCGGAGGGGTGAGATGACGCGCAAACGCTACAGCAAAGACTTCAAGGCC
>NZ_JAAIJR010000510.1 GCF_010915725.1 Thiorhodococcus mannitoliphagus | reverse complement strand
CTGACTGTCCGGCTTCGATCGGAACGGCTGTCCGCTTTCCTTCGGACTGGGTGTCCGGTTTCACTGGAATACGCAGGGCTGCGCTGAATTGAACGGGGTTTTCGTTCAGGCACTAAATAGATACGAATTTTCCCTCGCAATATAATAATGGGGCGTATGCACAAATTTAAAACACTACCTGGACACCTTCGTTCGACGGCACCTGGACTCGGCTTTGGCCAATTTAGGCGGTCGCCGCGAGCTGGTCCAATGCCATGGACTTAGCATCTAAGGCTATGATTCTATTAAAATAAGGCATCTTCGCAGGAACCTTGTAGGAGCAT
>NZ_JAAIJR010000509.1 GCF_010915725.1 Thiorhodococcus mannitoliphagus | reverse complement strand
GCCCTGCTCACCCAGCGCAAGCTCGCCGAGTATCTGGTCGAACGCGGTGCGCATTTTCTCTTCACCGCCAAGGACAATCAACCGACGCTCAGCGCCGATATCCGCCTGCACTTCGCCGAGCGCGGCGAGGCGGATTTCCGCGAGCCGCCTTCCCTCCAGCACGGGCGCATCGAAAGCCGTGCCATTTGGACCTCCACGGCCCTCAACGCCTATCTCGACTTCCCCCAGGTCGGTCAGGTCTTCGCGATTGAGCGACACACCATCGAGAAGAAGACCGGCAAGGTCTCCATCGAGACGGTCTACGGTGTCACTGATCACACCCC
>NZ_JAAIJR010000508.1 GCF_010915725.1 Thiorhodococcus mannitoliphagus | reverse complement strand
GCAAGGCCGCTTGGGGGCTCAATATACTGATCTCGATTCGGTTCATTCCCACCTCCAGCCGGCAAGCCGCACGCAGTAATCTCGGAAATCGGCCAGCAATTGCTCCACGGAAAGGAGTCCATAGGGCTCCTCCTGCTCTTCGTAGTGGCGATGGTCGCCCTTTCCGGCCTCGTTGTCGTAGCGCACAAAGCAGGCCCCGATACGGCCGCAAAACAGTCAGTATTTCAGACCGTGGGGTCGATCCGGGGTTGTGGCTGGCAACGCCCAGATGACCATTTCACAGATGAGGTCACCCTGGCGGGCCTTGTAGCGGAAGAGCTGACGCGC
>NZ_JAAIJR010000507.1 GCF_010915725.1 Thiorhodococcus mannitoliphagus | reverse complement strand
GCTCCTACAAGGTTCCTGCGAAGATGCCTTATTTTAATAGAATCATAGCCTTAGATGCTAAGTCCATGGCATTGGGTGTTGAGGGGCATGGCTGATCTCGTCGTGGGATGCGTGCTTGAGTCGGAGGGCAGCTGTCAGAGACCAAAAGCCTCGCTTGGTGGCCAGTTGATCTTCATGCCGGGGATGGTGGCAACGGCTGTCGTGCCCGTGAACTCCAGCATGTCCGGTCTGCCTTAGAAGCTGTCTGGAAACTCCTAGTGGTCTTGAGTGAAAGTCCTAATACTGTTTCTGGGCGATCGATGGCATCCTACTCATCTGTCTTGAGTTTCG
>NZ_JAAIJR010000506.1 GCF_010915725.1 Thiorhodococcus mannitoliphagus | reverse complement strand
TCCCCGCAAGAAGTCTTCGTCGCGAGCCTTGCTGGATTTTCATAAGCGCAGGAAAAACATTGTTATTGATAGGGATATGCTTAACTTAATGGCAGTGAGGCTCCGAGTGGGTCAGCGTGACAGGGCGGCGCGGCGCGGGCGAGCGGTGGGCGGCGGGGTGACGACCTCAAGGAAGAGCGCCTCGTCGAGCTGGGGGCGTTCGTGCTGAGCGGCGACGGCAAGCAGCTCGGCGGCCAGGGTGACGAGGATGCGGTAATTGCCGGCGGCGTGGTCGCAGAGGGTGTGCTGCAGGGGCTCGCTCATAAGCGCGGCGTTACCGGCGCTGGTGCACA
>NZ_JAAIJR010000505.1 GCF_010915725.1 Thiorhodococcus mannitoliphagus | reverse complement strand
CGATCGCCGAGGAGGCGGACCTCTCCGAGCGCCTGTGCGCACATCTAGCCAAGGCGAAGCGACTCACCCACAGCCTGGTGGCCACGCTGGCGTTCTTCTTCATGATGGTCAACACTCGGGTGCAGGCGCTGGACCTGGCACCGGCGATCGAGCAGGCCATGCTCAACGACCTGATCCCGGCGCTCTATCTGGAGCGCGCCGCCGCGCGCAGCACCCGCGCTGAGCAACGCCATCGCCTCCGAGCACTGAGTGCCGAGCGCCTCGCCCCGCTGCAGCAGCCTTCGCACCCGATCCAGTCGCTCGATCAGGAGACCCGCCGCTACCTCGAGCAG
>NZ_JAAIJR010000051.1 GCF_010915725.1 Thiorhodococcus mannitoliphagus | reverse complement strand
GGGCGCAGGATGATGTCGTGCAAGTTCACGGCGCTGCCTCGCCAACCAGTATTGGCGTGCAGTTTGAGTCAAACGCTAGGAAATGTCCAGAATCGAGGGTAAGTCCTGCTACGGCGTGTCAATCTGCGGAAGAACGGTTTCGTCGTGATCGACAGCTAGATGCAGCTTGCTTTTGAGCCCCCTTTGTGACCCCATGGCCTGGTTGCCTCCATGCGCGCTGGCGGCATCAGGGTGAACCTTCGTGTGCGTGGCATCGATCACCAGACACTCGACACCGAAATTAGGACTCAGTCGATATGCACGCCATGCTCGGCATAGCGGTCCCTGACCTCCAGCACCTGTGGTAGAACCTCACGGAAGGCGCCGACCAGGGTCGGATCGAAGTGTCGTCCCGCCTCCTGCTCAATGAGTGCGACCGCCTTCTCGACCGCCCAGGCCGGTTTGTAGGGCCGTTCGGTCGTGAGTGCATCGAAGACGTCGGCGATCGCGACGATGCGCGCCGAGATCGGGATGTCCTCACCCGCCAGCCCATACGGATAACCCGCCCCGTCCCATTTCTCGTGGTGCGCGAGCGCGATCTCGCGCGAGAGGCGCAGGAGTTCCGATGGATGATCGCTGATGATCTCGGCGCCGAAGGCCGGATGCCGGCGCATCGTCTCCCATTCATCGGGATCGAGTTTACCGGGTTTGCGCAAGATATGATCCGGAATCCCGATCTTGCCGATGTCATGCATGGGAGCGGCGTTCAGGAGCAGTTCCGCCCAGTCGTCGCTGACACGGATGGCCTCGGCGATGAGCCTGGAATAACGGCTCATACGAATCACATGGAGTCCGGTTTCGTTGTCCTTGAATTCGGCGGCGCGTCCCAGACGGCGGATGACGGCGAGACGGGTCTCGTTGAGTTCGCTGGTACGCTCGGCGACGATCTTCTCCAGTTCGCGGCGCTGATCATAGAGTGCCAGCTGAGTGCGCACGCGCGCCCGAACGATGGGTGGGCTGATGGGCTTGGTGATGTAGTCGACGGCTCCCAGTTCGAACCCGCGCTGCTCGTCGCTCACCTCCGCCTTGGCGGTGATGAAGATGACTGGGATGCGTGCGGTGACCGGGTTGGCCTTGAGCCGCCGGCAGACCTCATAACCATCCATCTCGGGCATCATGATGTCGAGCAGGACGATGTCCGGCTTGGGCTCGCCCGCCGCGATCCGCAGCGCCGTCTCGCCGCTCGCGGCGACCTTGATCTTGTAGTCGCCACGCAGGGCGCCGCTCAAGACATCGATGTTCTCGGGCGTATCGTCGACGACCAAGACGATTGGCTTCTCTGTCATAGCGGACGCTCCTCGACAATGGGTGGATACGGACCGGCCTTCATGTTCGCGCGCTGGATGTCTCCGACGATCGCACCCGCCGCAGGTTCGCGAGCAGTTCCAGGGCCTGATCGAAACGATAGGTCTCGACAGCCTTGGCGAGCCGCCTGAACGCGGCCTGCGATGCGCCGTCGGCGAGCCGCTCCTGGAGTATCGCCAGGGTCTCGACAGCGTCGCCGTCGTCATCCTCCATCAAGGACTGCAAGGCGTCGAGCAGCGTTTCGATCTCGGCATGATCGGCACTCGACACCGACGTCGTCACCGTCGTCGACTCCAGGGTCTCCAAATCCCCGAGAGCCGTGACCAAGGGCGTGAGTTCCGCGTCCAGACTCACGAGCCGGGTGTCGATCTGCTCGGCCGGCACGCCGTCACGGCAGCCGGCCTCCAGGGTCGCCGCCGCCCGTTCCAGGCCGCTCGCCCCGAGATTGCCGGCCAGACTCTTGAGCGTATGCGCCAGACGGGTCGCCGTCTCAGCATCGCCAAGGCGCCGCGCCTCGCGAAACCGCGCCATGAAATCGGCCTGGTTCTCACGGAAGCGTGTGAGCAGACGGCGGTAGAGTGCGCAATCCCCCTGAGTCGTGGCAAGACCGCGGACGAGATCGATACCGGGCAGGTCCGGCAGTGCGACATCCGGGGCGGCGCCCTCGCCCCGAACCCTGTCGACGACCTCGGCGAGTGGCTCACTGGGACGAATCCAGTGGGCCATGGTCGTGAGCATGTCAGTCACTCGGATGGGTTTGGCGATATGGTCGTTCATGCCCGCTTTCAGCACCTTCTCGCGGTCGCCGACCATGGCGTTGGCGGTCATGGCGATGACTGGCAGATCCTGCCAACGCGCCTGACGGCGGATCTCGCGCGTGGCCGCATAGCCGTCCATCACCGGCATCTGACAGTCCATGAGCACGCCATCGAACTGTTCGCGATCGAGTCGTTTCAAGGCTTCCAGCCCATCGTTAGCGATCTCGACGCGCAAGCCGTGGTTCGAGAGCAGCTCGAGTGCCAGTTCCTGATTGATCGCGTTGTCCTCGACCAGCAGGATCTTCGCGCCCCGCAACCGTCGCGCGGCCTCCCGTGCCTCGCCATCGCGCTCGGCGGCCCGAGTCTCGACCACGACCTGCCGGCCCAGCGCAACCATGATGGTATCGAGCAGTGTCGAGGGCGTCACGGGCTTGGTCAGACAGCGGCTCACCCCGATACCCTCGACCGCTTCGCGCAGATCCTCGCGACCATGGGCCGTGATCATGATCACCGTCGGCGCCGGCGCAATCGACGCATCGCCTTGCATGGCGCGCACCGTCTCGACCCCGTCCAGGCCCGGCATCTTCCAGTCCATCACGACCAGTTCGAAGGGTTCGCCCGCCACGATCGACTCACGCAGACGGGACAGCGCCGCTTCGCCTCGGTCGGCCTGCACGACCCGAAAACCGAAACTGCCGAGTATCTGGGAGAGGATGTCGCGCGAACTGGCGTTGTCGTCGACCACCAGCACCCGGAGTCCGTCCAGATCCACAGCGGCCAGCCGGCTCGACACGGCGTCCTGGCCGCGCGGTTTGGCCAGACGCAGGGTGAAATGGAAGCAGCTACCCACACCTGGGGTGCTCTCGACCCAGATCTCCCCGCCCATCGATTCGACGAGCCGTTTGGAGATGGTCAGCCCCAGGCCAGTCCCGCCATAGCGCCGTGTCGTCGAACTGTCGGCTTGCGAGAAGGACTGAAAGAGCCGTCCCCGCTGCTCCTCGGTCAGACCGATACCCGTATCGCTCACGGCGAAATGGAGCAGGACGTGCTGCTCGTCCTCCTCGCGAACATGCACCCTGACCACGACCTCGCCGCCCTCTTCGGTGAACTTGACGGCATTGTTGCCCAGGTTGACCAGGATCTGTCCCACGCGCGTGGGATCGCCGATCAAGGCCGTCGGCAGACCGGGTTGGAGATCGAACAGCAGTTCCAGCCCCTTGTCCTCGGCCCGTAGTCCAAGCAGGTTGGCGAGATCGTCCAGCACGTCTTCCAGCCGGAACTCGACGGCCTCGATGTCGAGCTTGCCGGCCTCGATCTTGGAGAAGTTAAGGATGTCGTTGATGAGGCCGAGCAGGGACTCGGCGGCGCGATTGGCCTTCTCGACATAGTTGCGTTGCTGGTGTGTCAGGTCGGTCTGCAACGCCAGATAGGACATGCCGATGATGGCATTCATGGGCGTGCGGATCTCGTGCGACATATTGGCCAGGAAGTCGGACTTGGCGCGGGTCGCCTGCTCCGCGCTGTCGCGGGCCTGCGCCAGTGCGTCGAACAACTGGACCAGTGACTGATTGATGCGACGCGACAGGAGACGGGCGAGCAAGAGCACGCCCAGCATCAGCGCCACGGCGATCGTCGACGACCGCTGGATCGTATCCCATGTCCAGGGTGAGAAATCGGCCGCCGGCGCGACCGTGGCGACGAGAAACACTCGATCGTCGAGTTCGATGCGGTGCAGTGAACCGATCCAGTCGCCCGCTTCGTCGGACCAGGCGAGACTCTGTGCCGTCTCGCGGTGCTCGAGCAGCTTGGCCAACTGCACCAGTCCAAGCTCGGCCGGCGTCTTGAGCAGCGCTGTCGTCAGCATCGTCCCGTCGCTGAAGCGCGGATGCCTGGGCAGGCCGAGCAAGCGTCCATCCTCGCTCAGCAGGGCCAGATATCCCTGCTTTGCGTAGCGGATGGAGCCTGTGAACAGTGAAAGATCCTTCAGCAGGATGTCCATGGCCAGAACGCGGTTCTTTCCATCGGCGTCGACCCAGCGCAGTGCCGCCGTGATCCCAGGTTCTCGCGTGGTGCGAAACAGATAGGGCTCCGTCCAGAAGACGGCTCCAGGCGCGACCGTCATCGCACCCTCGAACCAGGCCGTGGAGCCTGGATCATAATCGTCAGCGGCCAGATGCTCGGACCTGGGCGCGGAGAAATCGAACCCGGACTCCCACTCCAGCCAGCGCGACCGATGCGAGAGTTCGGTGTTCCGAGGGGTGATACGGTTCGTCCAGCCCGTCGCCGTTTGCAGCAGCATGATCTCGCGGCCATCCGCGCCGGCATAGTGGAGACTGCTGATCTGCCGCCGATGCAGAAGCATCGGGGCATAGCGGCGATCGAAGGCGACGGCGTCCTCGAATCCCAAACCCGTGGCGATGAGCTGATCACGAGTGATCGACAGGATGCTCTCGATGGCGCCGAGATGATTGTGCAATCCGAGTTCCGCCGTCCGGGCGGCCTCGGATTGCTGGGCCGCGACCGTGAAGTCCACCAGCGGCTCGACTTCGAACCAATACAGGACCGCGGCGAAGATCAGGATGGTGATCAACACCACCCCAGGAAACGACCAGTTGATCAGGCTCAGCCAGCGCCGAAATCGACCCGAGAGGATCGAGGTATCGCTGTGGGCTACATCGACGATCGACGCCTTCACGGATGGAGTCGCTGAGCGCGATCGCATCGTTTCCGGCCCTCAAGCACTGGACATGATGACGAAATCCTTGCCGGATCGCCGGTCCGCGTGCAGGGGCGTATCGGTCACGATCATCACCATGCCCGGATGCATGCGCTCTTTCATGGCGTGCTGGAAACTGTCATCGGACTTCAGACGCGACACGATGGCCTGCGAGGTGACATCGGCGCCGGCCACGGACCCGCCCGAGTGCTCGTGATGACTGATGGCCTGCCAGGCCAACCCCTTCGATCCTGCATGGGCGCCTTTGAGGATCAGGACGTGCGAACCCACAGGCGTCGACGAACCCTGGATGCTGAGTCGCCCCTCGGCCACGACACGACCGTCTTCGAGCAGGTCGATCTTGCGGTCCGCCGTGGAGGCCACCACGGTCATGATGGGATAGGCCTGCCCTTCCTCCCAATCGGCTGGATGGGGTTTGTCGCCCAGGCTCGCCACGACGTGCTCGAATTCGTCCTCGGCATAGGCCCCGAGCACCATGCCGGGATGGGTCAGCTCCCAGGGATCGGAATGGGTGCCGGCGATGATCACGGGCGTTCCGACGTGCGTGACTGTCCACAGCTTCGCGGAGAAGGTCATCGGCAAGCGCACGCAGCCGTGTGAGGCTGGATAGCCGGGCAGCTTGCCGGCGTGTAGCGCGACTCCGTCCCAGGTCAGCCGGTTCATGTTCGGCATGGGGGCATTGTTGTAGGTCGACGAGTGATGATCCTTGTCCTTTTGCAGCACCGTGAAGACTCCGGTCGGGGTCTCATGGCCCGGTTTGCCGGTCGAGCAGGTCGACACGGCGATCCGAATGCCATTGCGATAAACATGCACCCGTTGCTCCGGGAGCGAGACCACCACGGCCACGGGGCCATGGGGTGAGCGATCCGGATGCCAGGTGAATTCGCCGGGTTTGAGTTCACCGATCTCCTTGATGAACTCGTTGGCCGTCACCTTGGGGATGAAGGCCATGGGGGCCAGTCCAATGGCGGCCAGTCTCAGGAGGGCGGTTCTACGATCGATCGGCTGCAAGGGGGGTCTCCTCGATTTTGTGTTTTTGTCCAAAGTCCAGGATACGCAGGGCGTACCCTGAATCGGGCGTCACGCCATCAGCGATCCTTCAGTTCCGAGATACGCAGGCGGTACTCATCGGCTACGCAGCCACGCAAATCATCGGACTTCCAGCAGTCATTGCGGCCCTTGACCCAGCCGCGCTGTTCGGTCTTGAGCGATTTCTGCGCGTTGGCCGAGGAATTCTTGAGCAGCGTGGCATACAGCTCGGCCAGGCTACGATCGAGTCTGGCCAGCTCGGCGTCCTTGCAGATGAGCTGCTCGACCTCACTCGACGCCTTGGCGCAATCAAAGCTGGGCGAGGCCGCCCAAGTCTGGGCACTCGTCAGACAAAGGACAGCGGCCACTGAGGCAAGGACACGACGGCGTTCGATGGTCATATGGATAGGCTCTCCAACTCGTGGTTATCTTGCTCATCGTCGAAAAAGTCGATCTGCACAACGTGGCCCTGCGGAATGTCCAGCCCGTAATCGGCCCGTTCCATGCGCGCGGACTGGGCCGCTTTCGGCGCGCCGCGCATGATGCTCCGGTTGGCGGCATGGCGGTTGCTGCGTTCGGTCTCACGCGCGTCCCCGACGCATCAGCCGCGCAGACGTGCCTGCGCGGCGCCGAGCATCATCAGACTCAGCAGGATGAGTCCCCACTCCGACAGCGTGGGAATTGAGTTCGGATTGGTCGGTGCATTGCTGACGAAACGCACCGCCGACACCTGATTGCCCTGCACGTTGGTGAGCACGCACTGCGGACTGTTGCCGGCAAAGGCACAGGCACCGCTCCAGCCGCCGACGCGATAGTCCGGGCCGGGTACGGCCGTGCAGGTGCTGGCGCCGCCGGCGCTGACGCTGGCGGGGGTGCAGCTGACCGTGCCCTGCCCTTCACTGACGCTCGCCGTGACGCTGTAGGTGGTCAGCGACAGGAGCGCAAAGCTGACGGTGGAGGTCTGGTCGGCCTGGATGTTGGTCAGGCGGCAGATGGGGTTCTGACCGGCGAGCAGGCAGGCGCCGTCCCAGTAAGCGACCTGATAGCCAGCGTCGGGCAAGGCGGTGCAGGTGCTGTCGCTGCCGGGCGCAACCGTCTCGGGCGTGCAGCTGACGCGGCCGTGGCCGCCGTCGACGCGGGCGCTGACATGGAAGGTATTCGCCGTTCGGGCCGCGAAGCTGACCGTGGCGTCCTGGTTCTTCTGGATCTTGGGCAGATAGCATTGGGTGGCGCTGCCGGCGCTGGCGCAGTCCCCGCCCCAGGCGGCCACCTGGTAGCCGGCATCCGGGGTGGCGGTGCAGGTGCTGGACGCGCCCTTGGCCACCGTGGTCGGTACGCAGTCGACTGTGCCGTTGCCGCCGGTGACCGTGGCGCTGACCTGATAGCTGCCGGGCAGCACATGCAGGAAGCTGACGGTGGCGACCTGGTCGGCGCGGATGGGGCTGAGCTGACATTGGCTCTGGCTGCCGGCGAAGGCGCAGTCGCCGCCCCAGGCCTGGACCCGGTAGCCGGGATCGGGCACGGCGGTGCAGGTGCTGGATCCACCGTCGAGGACGCTCGGCGGGGTGCAGCTGACCGCGCCATGGCCGCTGGTGACTGTGGCGGTGATGCTGTAGTGAGCAGGTGGCAGCGGCGCGAAGCGCACAGTTGAAGACTGATCGCGCTGGATGTTGCCGAGGAAGCAGTCGACGTTGGTGCCGGTGGCGGCGCAGTCGCCGCTCCAACTCGCGACCTGATAGCCGGTGTCGGGGGTGGCGGTGCAGTGGGCACTATCGCCTTGCACGACCGTGGTGGGGGCGCAGCTGACCGTGCCGTTGCCGCCGTCGACCGTGGCGCTGACGCTGTAGCTGGGCAGCGCTTGGGCAACGAAGGCGACGGTGGCGTTCTGGTTGGCCTGGATGTTGGTCAGGCTGCACAGGGTGCTCGTGCCGGTGCCGGCGCAGGCGCCGCCCCAACTTTGGATTTCCCAGCCGGCGTCGGGCACGGCCGTGCAGCTGCTGCTATCACCGGCGGTGACGGGGCTGGGGGTGCAGCTGACCTGACCGTTGCCGGCGCTGACGGTGGCGCTGACGCTGTAGCTCGTCGGCGGCAGCGGCGCGAAGCTGACGGTGGCGGTTTTGTCGGCCTTGATCTTGGTCAGGTAGCACTGGGTCTGGGTGCCCCAGCCGGCGCAGTCCCCGCCCCAGTTGGCGACCTGGTAGCCGGCCTCGGGCGTGGCGGTGCAGGTACTGGCGCCGCCGGCAGCGACGGTGGTGGGCTGACAGTCGACCGTGCCATGGCCGAGGACGACCTTGGCGCTGACATGGTATTGGTTCAGCGGAATGGGCGCGAAGCGGACCGTGGAGACCTGGTCGGCCTGCACGTTGCTCAGGGCGCAGTCGATGTTGGTGCCGGCGCTGGCGCAAGCGCCGCTCCAGCTGGCGACCTGGTAGCCAGGATCCGGCGTGGCGGTGCAGCTGCCGCTGTCGCCTTGCGGGACGGTCGGGGGCGCACAGTTCACAAGGCCATTGCCGCCATCGACGCTGGCGCTGAGGCTGTAGGTCGGCAGCGGTAGCTGGGTGAAGCTGACGGCGGAGACCTGGTCGGCCTGGATGTTGGTGAGATCGCATTGGTCCGTGTTGCCGGCCGCCGTGCAGGCGCCGCTCCAGCTGTCGATCTGCCAGCCGGCGTCGGGCACGGCGGTGCAGCTACTCGCACCGCCGGCGCTGACGCTGGTGGGCGTGCAGCTGACGTGCCCATTGCCGGCGCTCACCGTGGCGCTGACGCTGTAGGTGGCCGGCGGGATGGGCATGAAGCTGACCGTCGAGAGCTGATCGGCGCGGATCTTGGGTAGGTAGCACTGATCCTGACTGCCCCAGGTGGCACAGGCGCCGGTCCAGCTCTGGACTTGATAGCCCGCATCGGGCACCGCGGTGCAGGTGCTGCTCTCGCCCTTGGCGACGGTGGTGGGCGTGCAGCTGACGCTGCCGTTGCCGCCGACGACGCTGGCGCTGACGTGGTAGCTGCCGAGCGGCAGGGCTTTGAAGCTGACCGTGGAGCTCTGGTCGGATGTGATGTTGCTCAGGCGGCACTGGACGTTGCTGCCGGTGCCGGCGCAGTCGCCGGTCCAGGCGTCGACCTGGTCGCCCGGACCAGGCACGGCGGTACATTGGCTCTTGCCGCCGGCCTTGACCAGGCTCGGGGTGCAGGTGACGCTGCCGGGGACGCTACCGCCGACCGTGGCGCTGACGCTGAAGGTGCTCGGCGGCTTGGCAACGAAGTCGACGGTGGATCTCTTGTCGGACTGAATGTTGGTCAGGGTGCACTGGGCCTGGCTGCCCGCAGCCACGCAGTCGCCGCTCCAGCTTTGAACCAGGAAGCCGGTGGCAGGCGTCGCGGCGCAGGTGCTGTCGCCGCCGGGGCTGACGCTGCTTGGGGTGCAGATGACGATGCCGCTGCCGGTGCCGACCTGGGCGGTGACGCTATAGGTGGGGGGGGTGATCCAGTTCCTCAGGTCGAACCCGACGGGGGAGCCCAGGTTGCCGCGAGTGTCGGCGTTGACCGCGTAGCGGCCCTCGGTGCCATTGGCCGAGACCGGCTGGCTCGCGCTGCCGCCCCCGATCGTGGTGGTCAGGGGAGTCGTCGCTAGGCTGGCGCCGCTGCCGGGGGCGGTGAAGATCACCTGCCCGCCGTCCACCGGCTCGGCGAAGGCGCTGCTCACCGTCGCCACCAGCGGAGCGGCAAAGGCCGTGTTGATCCGCGTGCCCTGCCCGCTGCCGCCGGTGGCGCTCAGGACAAAGCCGCGCGACTCGAAGGCGCCGATGTCGCAGTTGCCCACGCGGGCCACGCCGCGCTGATCCGTGGCGGGGCAGGCGGGATCACCGGCATTGATGGCCGGGGAGTTGGGCAACAGGGCCATCGTCTGCGTGGCGCCGCCGTAGTCGCCGAGGGGGGACATCAGAGACGTCTGTCCGATGATGTCGGTAGGCTGGGGCCTCAGAGGATCATCAAGTAGAGGGTAGAACGTACCGATCATGTTATAGCCCTGGGAGGTGTGGACGTCATTTTGGCCCCGATTGCCCATGAGGTCCGCACCCGAAGGAGTGAACGTGGAGGAGTTGTCGATCACGATCGTGTTCTTGAGGGTGAGCGTGCCGTATAGACCGCCTCCCGCACTGTTTGCAAAATTCAGGCGGACAGTGCTGTTGGTGATAAAAAACGGACTATCTTGACTCCACACCCCGCCACCAAAACGATCCGCTCGGTTGCCGGCAATAGTTGAGTTATCGACATCGGCTCTATTGAGGTTGAAAATCCCCCCACCAATATAGGCGGTATTGCCAGAGATCGTGCTGTTGCGAATCTCCATCTGGCCGGAGGAATAGATTCCGGCACCATTTTCGGCTTGATTGCCGCTAATCGTGCTGCCTTCGATGGTCAGCGTCCCTGCGTTCAGGATGGCGCCGCCGTTCGAATTGCCGACCGGGGCTTTCGCATTCTGCACAGTCAGGTTACGGATAGTCACCACCGTGTTGGGGCGCACATCGATGGGGCGCGTCGCCTCTAAGCCGCCGCCATCCAGCGCGAAGCCGGCGCCGTCCAGCACCAGCGCCACGCCCGAATTGGCGTTGTTGATGGATGTGGTCGCTCCGCTCAGGGAAATGTTCTTGGTCAGCGTGATGGTGTAGGGGGTGACGGTGGCCGTCCTGAAATTGAAGCAGGCGATGGCATTCTTGAGCTCTTCGTGGGTGGAAACCGACGCGCTGTCGACGCAAGTCAGGTTCGTCAAGTTGAAGGGAACGGGTCCGCCCAGGTTGCCGCGCATGTCGGCGTTGACGGTGTAGCTGCCCCCCACACCGTTGGCCGTCACCGGCTGGCTGGCGGAGTTGCTGCTGATCGTCGCGGCAAGTGGGGTCGTCGCCAGGCTGGCGCCACTGCCGGGCGCGGTGAAGGTCACCTGGCCGCCCCCCACCGGTTCGTTGAAGGCGCTGGTCACCCTCACCACCAGCGGGTTGGCAAAGACTTCGTTGAGCGGCGTACCCTGCGGGCTGCCGGCGCTGTAGGCCAGGCTGAAACCGCGCGACTCGAAGGCGCCGATGTCGGCGGTGGCACCCTGGGGCCGGGCGATGCCGCGCTGGTCGGCGGTCAGGGTCGTGCTGCCGGCGTCGATGGCCGGGCTGCCCGGTAGCAGCGCGGCGGTCTGAGTCGGGCCGCCGTTGTTCGCCAGCCGGCCCAGCACCGGGTCCACCCCCACGATGTTGCCGTTGGCGCCGTTCACAAAGCCGCAATCCTTCTGCACCTCCACCAGGTTATGGCCGCCGTCAGTGACGGTGCCGCCGTTGACGGTCTCACAATCTCTCCCGGGGCCGCCGCTGGTACTGGTATTGGCCAGAATCGAATTCTGGATGATGGCCACGGCGCCGCTGCCATCCACCTGCAACGCGCCAGAATTACCCGTATAGTTGCCGGTCATCGTCACACTGTCGAGGGTAAGCTGCCCCTTATTGAGGATGCCCCCGCCCGCTGCATTGTTGCTATTGCCGGAGATGGTGCTATTGCGGACGGTCAAGTTGCCGCCGCTTTCGTTACCAATGCCACCACCAAAAATTTCGGTCTGATTGTTGCTGATGGTGCTGTCGATAATTGTCAGGGTGCCGCTATTCCGAATCCCACCGCCGACTTCAGCGATGGCGGTGATGCGACCGCGGGTAACGGTTAGTTGGCGCATCGTCACGTTAGTGCTCGCGGCGATGTCAAATGGCCGTACCCCGGCTATGTCTTGCCCATTCACCGCAAAGCCGCCGCCTTCGATGGTCAGGCTCACGCCGCTGGTGGCGTTGTCGATGGCCGTCGTGCTAGCGGTCAGGTTGATGTTCTGGGTGAGGGTGATGGTGTAGGCGCCGGCTGCGGTCGTCCCGTTGTAGCAGGAGATGGCCGCATTGAGCTCGGCTTCGGTGGCAACATCGACCGGGAAAGTACAGGCCGCCGCCGCGGGGCTTACGAGAGCGGCCTGGGCCAACATCAGCACCAGCGCCGCGACAAGGAATCGCACGACGGCGGTCTTGATCGAGGTGGGCGAAAACCGCTGGGTGGCGCGGCAGATCGATGTATTCATCTGCATTTTCCTGTCAGTAAAGTCTGGCTCTGGCGTTGAAGACTTGCCCATCGACGCAATCCGCGGCCCGCGCGAGTCCGGGGAGCAGCCGCAACGCGGCGCCGCATGCCAGCCAATTTCGAGTTCTGGGGACCATGGGTTCATTCATCAGCAAATGAAATCGTTGCCTTGTCACGTTTGGCGACGGCATTCGGAAACTCTGCGACCGTACATCTCGAACGGTGTCAGCGGCAATGCCGTCCGGGTCATTCAGTTCGGCCAACCAAACAATTTGTTCGGCTGACCAACATTTTTTCCCGCTGAGTCTTGGGGGACGGCGAGCTGTGGCCAGACCTCGTCCGTGAATGCCATCCCGTCGGGTGCAAGCCGCCACAACCGCAACAGGTCCGCTTCGATCCGGGCGGCCCGCGCGGACGGAGCCGGTCCGTTGGCGAGCAGGCTCAAGGGACGCAGGTCGAAGGTGCGCGCCCGCCCGTCGCTGGTGCCGGCCGCGAGCCGTTGGCCGTCGCCGCTGAAGGCCAGCGAGACGACCTGGCCGGCGGCGAGGTCGACGCTGGCCAGCGGCAGCGCCGCGTCGGCACCGCCGGTGATGTCCCAGAACCGCAGCCGCCCGTCCTCGGAGCCGGTGACGAGCAGGCGCCCGTCCGGGGTGATGCCCAATGCACGGGTCAGGCCACCGCCGGCCTCCAGGGTCGCGGCGGGCGTGCGGCTGGCTGGCGCCCAAATCCGCACCCGGCCATCCTGGCTGGCCGCGGCCAACAGACCATGAGTGGGATCCCAGGCCAAGTCCAGCACCCGTCCGCCGCCTGTCTCCAGCCGCATCAGTTGCGCCCGGCTCGCCGTCTCCCAGATCCGGATGCTGCCGTCTTCGGCGCCGGCGGCGAGCAGGGTGCCATCGCCGTTGAAGGCCAGCGCCAGAAGGCGTCCGCGGCGGTCCGACAACTGTGTCACGAGCTTCACGCCCTCGGCGCCGCCGGTCAGATCCCAAAGCAGGATGCCGCTATCCTCGCCACCGGCGGCGAGCAGGGTTTCGTCCGGACTCAAGGCCAGCGACCAGCGCTCGACGGCGGATCGGGCTGCCAGCGGCGAGGCGCCGTCGGTCTCCGGCCGGCCGGTGATCCGCGCGGCAAGTCCACTGCCGCCGCCTGTCTGGGGGAGCCCGAGGGCGCCGAGCCGCGCCAGCTCGCGTCCGTCCGCCGGATCCCACAGCCGCACGCTGCCGTCGGTGCCGGCGCTCGCGAGCAGGGTGCCGGCGCGGTTTGCGACCAGCGCGGAGACGACCCCCTGGTGTCCGGTCAGCCGCCGCGTCTCGCCCGGCCCGTCCGCCATCCCGACCACCAGCCGGCCGTCGGCGCCGGCGCTGGCGAGCCGGCCGCCGGTCTCATCGAGCGCCACCGCCCAGGTCCAGCCGTCGTGGCGCCAGGGAGCGGGCGTCGGATCGCCCTGCCCTGCCGTGACCGACGGCATCTCCCAGAGCCGCACACTGCCGTCCGCCGTGCCACTCACCAGGACACGGCCATCGGCGCTCAGGGCCAGCGCATAGGCGCGCCCCGAGTCATCGCCGAGTTGGGCGAGCCGCCGCCCGCTGGCCAGATCCCAGACGACGATACCGCCGTCGTGGCGCCCACCGATCAGCCGAGCGCCGTCGGCGGTGAAGAGCAGCGAGGCGAGCTTGTCGCCGGACCCGGCGAGGCGTGCGCGCTCGGTGCCGCTGTCGGCATCGAGCAGCCGCACATAGCCGTCTTCCATCGCGGCGGCCAACCGCCGACCGTCATCGCTGATGGCCAGGGCCTTGATCCGCCCGCCGATGGACGGTAGCGCCGGGCGCGGCGCGGCATCGGCCGTCTCCGCGCCGCCAGTCAGGTCGACCAGCCCCAGCAATTGGTCCTTGAGTCCCAAGGCCAGCCACCGCCCGCCACGGTCCATGGCGACGGCCTCCACGTCGCCCACATCGGGCGCCAGGGTGTGGGTGGCGCCGTCGGCCAGATCCAGGGCGCGGGCGCTGCCGCGGCCGGTGGCGACGACCAGCCGGGTGTCGGCGTCGGTGAAGGTCAGGGCCGCGACCCGACCGAGACCTTCCAGCGTGGTCTGCACGACGGCCTGGTCGGCCCCCGCGGACAGATCCCAGACCCGTACCTGACCGTCGCTGTCGCCGATGGCCAGACGTCGGCCATCGGCGGCAAAACCGAGGGCCTCGATGGGGGCATCACCGGCCGGCAACTGCGCCAGCTCCCGACCGGTGGCGGCATCCCACAGCCACAGGCGGCCGTCACCGTCGCCGCTGGCGATCAGGGCGCCGTCCGGGCTCGTCGCCACCGCCATTACCCGCTCGCCGTGGCCATCGGTCGGCAGGAGTCGTCGGGGAGCATCGGCGCCGGACAGGCCCCAGAGCCTCAGCCCGTGCAGTGTGGTGGCGGCGAGGCGCTCACCGCGCGCATCGAAGCCGACGTCCAGCACGCGCCCGCCCGCTGTCTCCAGCGTGACCGGCTCGGGCAGCTCCGCGCCCAGATCCCAGAGGCGCAGGCGGCCGTCCATGTCGCCGGTAGCGAGGCGCTCGCCGCTGGGGTCGAAGGCCAACGCCAGGAGCTTGGGTCCAGGCGCGCCGAACAGTGCGGTGGCGCTCTGGCCGTCCAGTCCATCGGGCAGTGCCCAGAGGTGCACCCGGCCGTCGTCGGCGCCGGCCGCGAGCCAGCGTCCGTCCGGGCTGACGGTGATCGCGCGCGCGGACCCGCGGCCGATGTCGAGCGTGGCGCGGGCGGTCGGCGCACCGTCGGCCTCCAGCGTCCAGACACGCACGCCGCCGCGGTCGGTTCCGGCGGCCAGCAGCCGCCCGTCGGGGGCGAAGGCGAGGGATTGCACCCAGCCGGCCTCGGGCATCAGCGCCGTGGTCGCGGTGCCGGTCGTTGGGTTCCAGAGTGCGACCACGCCGTCCTTGCCGCCGCTGGCGAGCCGGTCGCCGTCGGGGCTGAAGACCAGGGAGCGCACCGGGCCGTTGTGCGCTAGCCACTGCCGCAGGGGCTGCGGCGCGGTGCCGTCCGCCGCCAGCGTCCAGAGTTGGATGCGACCGTCGGCACTGCCGGCGGCAAGCCGGGTGCCGGTGTGGTCCAGGGCCAGGGCATCGACGCGACCGCCGTCCATCTTCAGGACCGCGCGTTGCTCGCCGCTGGCCGGATCCCACAGCCGCACCCGACCGTCGCTGCCGGCGGTGGCGAGCCAGGTGCCGTCCGTGGACCAGACCAGGGCCGGCACCGAGCCGCCGAGCCAGGCCGACGGCGAGCGCCAGCGCAGGGCGAAGGCGGCGGTGGGCTGTTTGGTGAGGAAGGCGCCGAGGTTCGCGGGTGCGAAGCCGGCGTCATCGGGCGGAGGCAGCGTCTGGGCGGCCAGCGCATGCAGCAGGGCGTGCTGCATCCCGCGGCTGTCGCCGCTCGCGCTGGCTTGGCCGAGCAGGGCCAGGGCCTTTTGCTGATGAGCCAGCGCCAAGGGCGAGACCTGTGCGCCGTCCGCTGCCGCAGTTGCAGGCAGCCAGGCGCAGATCAGTAACAAGGTTAGTAAGGGTGCCCGTGACAGGCCGCGGTGGACTGTATTCATCTATCGTAATCGGGAAGCGTCAGGTGTTGGTGGTACTGCATTCGTAGCGTCGGCATCTGCTGTCGACGGGCGCAACCTGGGCCGGTCGCCTCAACCTCACGATGTCTTTGCAAGAGTGATGGAAATTTCCGCCATGCCCTGTTAATTTGCACATAACCAGTGTACGCAGAGCCAGTGCCATGAACATCACCCTTTCGATCGACGAGAAGACGCTGTCGGCGGCGCGCAAGGTCGCCGCCGCACGCGGCCAGAGCCTCAATCAACTGATTCGTGACGAGCTTTCGCGCCTGACGGGCGTGGAGCACCGCCGTGCGGATTGGCAGGAGCTCGAGTCGCTGAGCGGGACGGGTCATTCCAGTGGCTGGCACTTCGATCGCGATGAGCTCCATGAAAGAACGTAGCTTTTTGGACACCAATGTTCTGATCTACACCGACGATGCGGATGCACCGGCCAAGCAGGCAACCAGCCTGTCGCTGCTGCGCGCTGGATGGCAAACCGGAAACGGCGTGCTGTCTACGCAGGTACTACAGGAGTACTTCGCGGCGGTCACCCGCAAGCTGGGCGTCGATGCCGCGATCGCGCGTCGCAAGGTCGAGCTCTTCGGCCGCTTGGAGATCCTGAGCATCGGCCACGAGGACGTCCTGCGTGCGATCGACCTCCATCGCTTGCACGGCTTTTCGATTTGGGATGCCTTGATCGTCACCATGGCGCTCAAGGCCCAGTGCCGGGTGCTGTATACCGAAGACATGCAGGACGGGCGCGTCATCGATGGTCTACGCATTGCCAATCCGTTCAAGCCCGAGAGCGGGTAGAAACCCATCATTCCGGGATGAACGAGCGTGTCCTACGACTTCGGGTCGCCGCCCGTCAATCGATGATCATCTCCAGCCGGTAGTTGGCGATCTCGTCGCGGCGCGCGGCGCTGCGCATCAGATAGACACGGATCTTGTAGTCCCCGCTCGCGGGCAGGGCGCCCTCGAACTGGTTGCCGGAGCTGGAACCGACGAATAGGGCCTCGTTCTCCTTGCCGGGGGCGATGATGTTGAAATAGTTGGCGCCGTTGTCGGTGGCCAGGCTGACATTCATCGACTGGCCCTTGCGGGCGCCGAGCAGGTAGTCGATGGTCATGTCGCCCTGGATTCGGCCCTCGATGGTGGCGCTGTTGGCGCCCTTGTGGAATTGCACGCGCTCGGTATAGATGTCGCCGGCCAATGCGGCGCCAGCGGCCAAAACGGCGAGGACGAGCGGGAAGAACAAGCGAGTCATGGCGAGATCTCCAGAATTTCGATTGAAGGTAGGTCTTGATGAGGCTCGATCGGACTCGGCAAACCGGGGTCGAATCGGCGCTCGCATTATCCGCCGGTGATCAGCGCATCGGCGAACCTGTAGTGCTCACGGCCGACACTGATCGACCACTGATCGCCGTCCTTTGCGACTTGGATCGGGTCGCCGTCGCGGTCGGTGAATTCACCGTCCGAGAAGCGCAGCACCCGAAAGGCCGCGCGGTCGCTGACGGCGATGTTGGCGATCCAGATCTCGGCGCTGCCGTCCGCCTGGCGCAGCACCCGCCAGCCGCACGCCTGGTCGTAGCTGGGCTCGTCCGCGGAGCAGGGCATGGTGCCCGAGGCATCGTAGGTCATGGGGCCGAGGTCGGCGGCCGGTGTGGGCGGTTGCGCGCAGGCCACCGTGCCGAGCAGGATCGCGCCCGTCAGCGCGGCGCATGTTGTGGTTTTCACTTGAAACGGTCCTCAGGGCTGTTGTTCCCAGGGTGGGGTCGTGAAGGCCCGCGCCTCATCGGCGCTGCCCGGTGGCATGAAGTCGTGGATCGAGTCCTCGGTGAAGTCACGCCAGAACGCGGCCTCGAGCGCCTGATCACGGATCGCGAAGGCGCCGTCGGCCTCGCGCTGGCGCAGAAACTCCCGGTACGCATCGAGCGGCTCGGGTCCGAGCTGTTGATAGATGATGCGGCCGCCGTACTGCGCATAGAGCGCCTTGTTGATCTTCCACTGGCGGATGAGCGCTTGGAACATCTCACGCCGCATTGTGTCGACCTCGGCCTGCTCCTGGGGCGTCAAGTCATCCGCCGTCGCCGGACCGCTTGCCGCCCTGTCGCGGCGCATCCTGGCGAGCATGGCGTCGATCTCCGGTGGTTCGGCCCGGAGACCTCGCTCTGCGGCGTACTGGTCGAGCAGTGGGGTGAGGATGGCGTCCCTGAGTGCCTCGGGGTCGTTCGTATCGACGGCCTGGCCGAGGACGGTGGCCACCGGTGCCGCGTGACCAGCCGGTGGCGCTGCAATGAGCAGGCCAGCGAGCGCTCCCCAGGCCAGCAACGCGAGCATGGTTGCCCCTCCGCGCGCGCTCAGCGGCACTTCGGATGGCTGGGGACGTTGTCGACGCTGACCACGCGGTCTTCGGTGGTCAATTGGACGCATTGGTGGGTCTTGGCGTTGTAGTAGGTGCTGTAGAGCGTATCGCCCGCGGTCAGGGTGTCGACGCTGGTGAAGCCGCGTTCGGTCATGACGTCGATGGCCTTGATCGCGTCCATGCCTTTGAGGTCGGAGAGCTTGGCTTTAGCGGCGTGGTTGCCTGCGGGGGCCTTGGATGGTTGGCCATCCTCGGCGGCGCGGCAGCCCTTCTTATAGGACTCGCCGTGGCGGTCCTGGTCGTAGCGACCGTGGGAGCAGTCGTCGTAGCCGCGCTGGTATTCGCGCTCGGCGGCGGTGGAAGCTAGGGTGACGGGGGCGGCAGTGGCGATGAGGAGGGCAATGGCGAGGGTGGACGGCTTCATTGTTTAGGGCTCCTACGAAGGATTGGGATCGAGTTGGGAGTTGGGTCGATGGGGTGAAATCGATTGGTTTGAGACGACGCGACGCGCTACCCCTTAGGGTTGGTACAGGGTACGGAGGGGTGCATTGAGCAGGATCAGCGCGCTCAGGGCCAGGAGCATCCTGACCAAACGCCCAGGTGAATATGAAACTCGCATGATGGTGTCCTCGAATGAGAAATGTTGGCCCGCGGAGGATCAGTTGGCGATATCGAGCGCGAGCGCGCGCCCTCGCCGCGATCCCTCCGAATCACCCGCCTTCGATCGCCGACAGCGGCACCTCGTAGACCTCGCCGTTGTCGCGGATGAGGGTCCAGAGGTCGCCGTTCAGCGTTGCCTTCACTTCGCCAACCGTGGCGTTCACATAATCGGTCATAACGTTGACCGTGAATTGCACACCGCGCGGACTCTGGATTACGATCGACGCCTGCCCGTTCTCCATGCGCAGAATGCCAGCCGGACATTGGCCAAAACCCGCCCCGCTCCCGGTCTTGCAGCGCAGCAGCGTGGTGGCATCGTACTCACCGCCCGCGTACTTGGTGGCAAAGGGGGCGGTAGCGTTGTCGGCGGCGGACTCGGTCGCGGCGTTGTCCCAGTAGACGAAGAGACTCTCGGTCGGAAAGCGGAAGATTTGTCCCGCTTCGCCGAGTCCGCTCTGGCGATAGACCGCACGACCGTTCCGGTCGCGGAAGTTGCTGGGCGTATCGCCGACCGGGGACAGGTCGTAGGTGACGCCGTCCTCGCGGATGATGGTGATGTAGCCCTGGCGCTGGCTGAAGGTGCAGGGCAGCATCTTCTCCATCTTGTCCGAGCCCTTGGGATAGAGTTCGCAGCGGGCCTGGGTCGAGTCGGCCGCGGCCGGCAACGTCCCACCCATCAGAATGGCGGCGAGAACGGCCGCTGATGCGTTCTGATTCATGTCTTCGAGCCTTTGCGGATCGCATCCACGCTCAGCGGCACTTCGGATGCGTGACCTCATTGATGGTCATGACCTTGCCCTCGGCGGTCTCCAACTGGACGCACTGCCCGGTCTGCCGGTTGTACATCCAGAGGTTGGAGAAGCCGTTGGACTCGCCGCCGTCGACGGTAACGAAGCCGCGACTCTCCAGGCCACGCTCGGCATCCATGTCGCTGCCGACACGCAGATCATCGAAATTGACCCTGGGCTGTGATTGGCCGTCGCTGGGACGTGTGGCGGATTCCTCGACGCAGGCCGTGAGGGCGGTGGCCGTGAGACAGACAGCGGTGATTTTCAGGAATGTGTTCATATAGAAGTTTCTCGGTCGAGCCGGGGCCATTCAGAGACGGCGGCCCCCCGTTGCGCCTTGGTCATCGATCGTCTGGGAAGATAATTCCCTGCCGCCTCGGTTGCACCAGCACCTGCTCAACCAGTTCGGCAAACCAAACTATTCGTTCGGCCAGCCAACATTGCTAGCCTGTCGTGGAGTTGGAGGCCCTGCTGGAGGCCGGCCATACCCGCGCCCTGGATCATCTGCCCTGGCTGGAGCGCTGGGTCGACACCCAAGTGTCCGCCGAGGCCAGGGAGCTACCGCGCCAGATCGAGGTGCTCAACTTCCCGGCCACCCTCAGCCGACCACCGCCAAACCCTGATCAATGCTGCCCTAGAGCGATAGCGCTCAGTCCATCAGGAAGACCTGAAGGATGGCCGCACCGCCGGGCGCGTGCCGGGCGGCGATCAGCAGTCCGGACATGGCCCCGCCATCGCCCAGGTTGAAGACCCGAAGCTCGCCGACGGCCGGGGCGTCGAACGCGGCGCCCAGCGCGGCGCGGGCCGCCTCGGGGTCGTCGATGGCGGCCAGGAACATCGGCACCGAGCGCAGGGCATCCGGATCGGAAATGGCACGCAGCTCAGCGGCGATGTCCGCTTGGGCACCGGCCGGGCGGACGTAGACCTGCCGCCAGGGCTCCATCCACGCTTGTTCTCCAAGGCGTTCCCAGCGCGCGCCGACGAAGGTGCGATAGTGCGCCAGGGCGGCGCCGGTCAGGTCGTCGCCGGCCGCCAGGGGCACGAAGAACACGGCGCTGCCGAAGCCCGCCTGGCTCGGCGGGCCATAGACCGCCTGCAGCCGCGTGACGGTGTCTGGACGCTCGGGTGTCGGGGTCTGCATCGATCGCTCCGGTGGGGTTGAATCGCTCGCGTCGGCGCGGCGCCGACGGCGCCTGCGTGGGCTGGACATCATGCGCACTCAGCCGAACACCGCGAAACCCTGATCGATGCGCGTCAGGATCGCGTAGGTCATGACAGCAAGTACCGCGCCGAGGAGTGCTCCGCCGGCGAGGAGATAAGCGACGAGCCCTTTGAGCGGCTTGGCAAGCTCCCGTCCGGTCTCGCCATCCTGCGCACGGACGATGGCGGCGAGGCGCGCGACCTGCCCTTGAAGTCCAAAGAGCAAGGCACCTAAGCCGAGGAAGACGATGCCGACCGTGAGGTGGATACCAAGTATCGCTGTGCCCTGTGGCGCGCGATCCGCAATGAAGAGGCTCGCGACCACGAGCACACCTGCGCTGATCGATAACAGCGCGGCGCAGACATAGACGGCTCTGAAGACGACTTGCATGGCTCACTCAACGTCCAAAGCGGCAGGCCCCGATGATCAGGTCGACCAACGCCTTGCCGCGCACAGCGTCCTGGCTGAAATCTAGCGAACACGGAAATTGACGCGATATGACTGGGTTCGACCACTGCGGTTGATGACCTCGACGACGTGATCGCCCGACTGCCAGAGCTGTCCCCGGTACGCCTGGTCAGACCGCATCTGATCGAGCAGGAAGGATCCGTCAGGATTGAAGATCTGGTAGTAGAACTCCGGCCCACGCGCGTCCAGGCGGACACGAAGATCCTGACCTTTCGAGGCGCGCAGCAGATAACGGCGCGACGCTCCGGGCTTGAGCGATCCGTTCAGCTCCGCGCCACTGGTTCCGGACTCGAAACGAACCCGCTCCGTCGTGGTTCCGCCCTGACCGGCTGGCGGTGGACTGGGCTGTTGAACGGCCGCGCCCGACTGGAGGTAGTGCGCATTGACCCAGCCTCGCTCGCGCATGTCCGAACGCATCTCGATCTCGCACCAGCGCGCTCGGCCCTGCCCCTCGCAGCGCAGCCGGTAGACCGATGATCCATTGGAGAGCGCGCCGACGATCGGGTAATTCGTGCCTGGGCCGCTTCTGACATTGAGCACATCGCCGGCCGCGACGCCCGTCACTTGGACCAGGTTGCGTCCGCTCGTGTCGCCGCCACCGCCCGGGAGATAGGCGTTCTGGGGCCGGCCTTCGGCAACGAACTCGACCATCCGCCGTCCGCCGCGCTCGAACGAACAGGCAAAGGAGGCCTTGCGGGTCTCGAGGAAGATGTCGCCATTGATCGCGTGCGTTCCGTCGACGCGCTGGCCGTTGTATTGCATGTCGGTGCGTGCCTGACCGTCACGGAAAAAGGACTTCCCGATACGCGCGCACTCGTCGAGCATGGCGCCGGTCGAGCGTGCGCCGGCCGGCGCCGTGATCCCGAGTGTGCACATCAGCATGATCAAAAAGCGTGGGCCTGCTCGCATGATTCTCCTCATTCGCCTGTCAGTGCATCAGTGGGTAGTGTTGAAGCGACGCGCGCGCGGAACCCCGTTGTGCCTTGGTCATCGATCGTCTGGGAAGATAGTTCCCTGCTGCCCCGGTTGCACCAGCACCCGCTCAACCAGTTCGGCAAACCACACTATTCGTTCGGCCGGCCAACATTCTGTCGGCTTGATGCGGTGTCCTCTACCCGCTGCGGTACTCTCGCGGAGTCATGCCAAAGCGGAGTTTGAAGGCGGTGGCGAAGTCGCCGGCACGCTTGAAGCCGATGGCATCGGCGATCTCCTGGATTCGCCAGTCGGTCGTGGCCAGCAACTGCTGGGCGCGGACCAGACGCTGCTCGCGCAGGTACTCGAAGGTGCTCATGCCAAGATAGGTCTGGAATTCGCGGCCGAGCCGCGCGTGGTTGGTTCCGACCCGGCGCGCCAGCTCGGTGAGTGCGGGGGGATCGGCCATCTCGTCGAGCAGGATGTCGATGGCGCGGTAGACGAAGCGCAGACCCAGCGGCGCTACCGCATCCAAAGAGTTGGCGTCCTTGCCATCGGCGAGGGTGGCCGGTTCCTGGCGTGGAGATTCGATCTGCTCGGCCAGACGCGCGAACAGCCGTTGCTGCTGCAAGTGGGCGCTGACTCGCGCCAGCACCTCGCACTGCTCGAAAGGCTTGGTGATATAGTCCACGCAACCGACCTCGAAGCCCTTGAGCTTCTGCGCCGTATCGCAGAGCGTGGAGAGAAAGATCACCGGAATGGCCTGGGTCGTCGGAGCCGTCTTGAGACGCCGGCAGGTCTCATAGCCATCCAGGCCAGGCATCAGGATGTCGAGCAGGATCAGGTCGGGGCGACCGCGCTCGGCCTTGAGCAGACCATCGGCGCCGTCGCGGGCGATCAGGGTCTCGAAGCCCAGGGCGCTCAACTCGGCGACGATGGCGCGAAGCTGGACCGGCTCGTCGTCGATGATGAGGATCGTTGCCGAACTCGGCGGCGTGTCAGGTAACATCCGTTGCTCGTCCTGCGGTTATCGTCACTCGGCTCGACAGGGCAATTTTCATCGCCACGCTTGAGCGGCGTCAATCCGCGGCGATCACGGCGTGCCGCCAGCCACCGCGACGAACATCCCGAAGACGTGTATTCCAAAACAGTCCCCGCCTTTTTCCTCGCCCTGCTGTGCTGGCTGACAGCGGTGGCCGACGGCGGCGTGCAGGCTCTCCTGGATCTCAGCGACGAAGAGCGGGCTTGGCTCGCGACCCATCCGACCATTCGGGTCGGCGCCTACGAGCTTCCGCCCTACATCCAGGAGCAGAACGGCCGGGTGGACGGTTACCTGGTCGATCTGATGCGGGCCATTGCGGCGCGCGCTGGCCTGCGGGCGGAGTTTCAGTTCCTGACGCTCGCCCAGGTGAAGGAAGGCACCGAACGGGGCACACTCGACGTCACCCTGGCGGTGAATCCGACGCCAGAGCGCAAGCGGGTGCTGTTGTTGTCCGCCGGGACCGTCGAGTTCACGCTGAGCATCTTCGCGCGCAAGGAGGCCGGCGATATCGCGGGGCTGGAATCCCTGGCCGGCAAGACCCTGGCCACCTATCCCAGGTATTCCTGGAACGCGCGGTTTCCCAAATACTTGCCGGAGACGCGGATCATCACAGCGGCAAACGTCGAAGGGATGTTCCGCCTGGTCGCGACCGGCCAGGCGGATGTGGCCATCAGCGAGACCGAATCCGGTAAGGCCCTGCTGCGCCGCACGCTTCTGACCAATGTCGAGCCGAAGGCGTTTGCGGTCTTCGACGGCCAACGCAGCCTTCGCGGGCACTACTTCGGGGTAATCCGGCAAGCGCCGCTGCTGGCGTCCATTTTGGACAAGTCCTTCGCGCAAATGCCGGAGGCTGAGAAACAGCGCATCTGGGATCGCTGGTTTACACGCGCGGACCACCTCGGCGAGGTCAGGCTCGACGATGGGGAGCGCGCCTACCTGGAGGTGACGGTCTTCCGCCGCGCCCTTGCCTCAGCGTGGATGCCCTTCGACTTTGCTGACGACCAAGGCGCACCCACGGGTGTCGCCGAGGACTACTGGGCGTTGATCCGCGACAAGCTCGGCTTGCACGAGGACAGCGGCGAGCGACAATCCTTCGGCGAAATCCTGGCCTCCATGCAGCGGGGCGACGTCGACCTCTACGCCGCCACCACGCAGACCGCCGACCGCGCGGACTACGCCCTGTTCTCCGACCCCTACGAGCGCTACCCCATCGCCATCGCCGGGGTGGCCAGCGCGGGGCTGTTCGCCGGCACCGCATCGCTGACCGGGCGGCGCGTCGCCGTGGGTCGGGATTACAGCGCCTACCACCTGCTCAAGGCCCACACCCTGGGGATCGATTTCGTGCTGGTGGAGAATACGCGCGCGGCCCTGGAGGCGGTCGCGGACGGTCGGGCCGAGGCGGCGGTCGACATCCTGCCGGTCCTGCACCAGCAGATCGAGCGCTTTCCGCCGGGGCGGGTGAAGCTCGTCGGGGTCACAGACATCGAGTTCCCGCTGCAAGTGATGGTGAGCCGGCGCCAGGCCGCCCTGCTTCCCCTGATCAATCGCGCCATCGCTGCCATCACCCCGCAGGAGCGTGCCGCGATCCATAACAAGTGGCTGTTGCGCCAGGTCGTCACCGCGCCCGATTATCGCCTGTTGTGGCAGGTGCTGATGATGGCGGTGCTGATCCTGGCCACCATCCTGTTCTGGAACCAGCGTCTGCGCCGCGAGGTCGGGCGGCGCAAGCAGGCCGAGGCCGCCCTGCGGCAGGCCAGGGACAGGGCCGACCGGGCCAGCCGCGCCAAGGGCGACTTTCTGGCCAACATGAGCCACGAGATCCGCACTCCGCTGAACGCCGTCATCGGACTGACCCGACTGTCGCTGGAGACCGACCCCGCGCCGCTGCTGCGCGATTACCTGGGCAAGATCGACCTCTCCGCCCGCACCCTGCTGGGGCTGATCGACGACATCCTCGATCTGTCGCGCATCGAGGCCGGCAAGCTGCACCCACGCCAGGAGCCGCTGGAGCTCGGCGCGATTCTCGAAGGCGTGCGGGTGATGGTCGGGCCGCAGGCGGCCGACAAAGGACTCGATCTGCACATCGAGGGGCCGGAAGACGCGGTCGGTCTAATGCTCGGCGATGGGCTTCGCCTCACCCAAGTGTTGCTGAACCTGGTCGGCAACGCCGTCAAATTCACCCATCGAGGCCGTGTGACGCTGGCCGTGTGGATCGAGGACGCAGACGCGGACGCGCTGCGGCTGACCTTCTCGGTCACCGACACCGGCATCGGCATCCCCGCCGAGCGCCGTGCCGATCTGTTCGAGGCCTTCACCCAACTCGACACCTCAAGCACCGGCGTCCACGGCGGCAGCGGCCTGGGACTGGCCATCAGCGCGCGCCTGGTCGCGCTGATGGGCGGTCATCTGGACGTGGAGTCCATCGAGGGCAAGGGCAGCACCTTCTGGTTCAGCCTGGCGTTCCCCCGCGCTGTCGCCGCAACCCTGGTCGAGGCGCCGCCGGCGCCGGTGCTGGAGGCCCTGCGTGGTCTCCGGGTGCTGGTGGCCGAGGACGACCCGGTCAACCAGGTGCTGATCCGCGATCTGCTCGGTCGGCGCGGTGTCGAGGTCATCCTGGCCGCCACCGGGACTGAAGCCGTGGCCGCTGCGACTGAGGGCGGCTTCGACCTGGTGCTCATGGATATCCGCATGCCGGAGATGGATGGGCTGACGGCCTGCCGGCACATCCGCGCCCTGCCGGGTGGCGGGCCGCCCATCATCGCCCTGACCGCCAACGCTCTGGCCGGGGAGCGCGAGCGTTGTCTGGCGGCGGGACTGGACGGCTACCTCACCAAGCCGATCGAGCCCGAGACGCTCTCCGTCGAGATGAGCCGCTGGCTGCGGCGGCCCACCGGCGAGCGCGCGGTCCTGCGACCGGCCTCCGTCGACGCCGAGACGCCTGCCCTGCCCGGCTTCGACGCGGCCAAGGTGCAGCGCTGGCTGGGCCAGGCGCCGGACGCCTGGCAGGCGATGGTGCGGGTCTTCTTGGCCGAGCAACCCGACGCGATCGCGGCCATCGGCGCCGCCCTGGACGCCGACGATCGGGCTCAGGCCGCCGACCGGCTGCATCGCTTGCGCGGAGCCGCCGGTGCGCTGGGGGCGGTGGATCTGACCACGGCGGCCGAGCAGCTGGAGCGCGCGCTCGCACGCGAGGCTCCGGTCGCTGTCGACGTGCGTGCCCGTTTGTTCGCCGCGGCGGAATCCGCCCAGGCGGTCCTCGTCGCGCTGAAGATCCCAGCGGACAAACAGGCGGTGGCGGAGAGTGACGACTCAGTGTTCGGAGAACTGAGCCGGCGTGTCGTGGAGTTGGAGACCCTGCTGGAGGCCGGTAATACCCGCGCCCTGGATCACCTGCCCTGGCTGGAGCGCTGGGCCGGTACCCAAGCGTCCGCCGAGGCTAGGGAATTGCGGCGCCAGATCGAGGCGCTCGACTTCCCGGCCGCCCTGGCCATTCTGCGTGGGCTGGACATCGTCAGTCACCCGCCAGAGAAAGGCATGGCTGTCGAGTAGCCGTCTCACTGGCCGCCCTCCCACGCGGCCAATTCATCTTCTGGGAGTGGATCGAAGAAAGCATCGCTCAGGCGTCCGCTCAGACGCCCGGGTTGGCGTCCTGTCTCGCGCGGGGTTGGCTGAGTCGATCGACTAAGCCGAGCATGACCCGCCGTTCTTTCCAGCGTTCCACGATGTTTCACGCACCTACGCCCTCGGTATACTTCGGATCCATGTCTTTTGCCTGGATCGCTGTCCATCCCACACACATGAGCCCTTGGCACCCCGACCGTTTCGAGCACCGCTTCCGTAGGGCAGCGCTGTTGCACCTGCGGTGGGCCGTGCTGTCTCTCCTCTTCTTGGCGACGCGCCCATCGGCCGCGCCCCCCGATGCCGACCTCTACGACCTGCCGTTCGAGGATCTGCTCCAGATGGAGATCCACGCCGCCGGCAAGCGCGATGACGAGATCCGCGACATCCCGGCCAGCGTGACCATCCTCACCCGCGAGGAGATCGCCCGCTACGGCTGGACCACCTTCGAGGAACTGTTGCGCAACGTGCCGGGCTTCTTCGTCCTCGACAATCTGGAAGATCGCTTCATCGGCAATCGCGGCACCGTCGGCGGCGGTGTCCAGTTCCTCGTCAACGGCGTGTCCCAGCATCCCTCGCGGCAGAAGGCGCTCACGGTCCCCGAGATCGCGCGTCTGAACATCCCGGTGGAATCCATCGACCGGGTGGAGATCATCCGTGGCCCCATGTCGGTCATCTATGGCAACAACGCCTTCCTCGGCGTGATCAATGTCGTCACCAACGCCATCGGAGAGCACGGCTCGCGCGTCTCGGCGAGCGTCGGGAGCCGCGACAGCGGTCGGGTCTTCGCGCGTGTCGGAACGACGAGCGCGGACGGTTTCGTCGTGATCAACGCCGGCGGCTATCGCACCCAGGGGCTGGAAGGCGCCTACGCCGACATGATGGGCGCGGAGCAACGCGCAACGCTCGTGCCCGGGATGCACGAAAGCCTCGACGGTCAGGCCGATCAGCGCGATCTGAGCGCCGAGTTGTCGGCCGGCTGGGGCGATTGGCGCGCGGACCTGCGCTACACCGAGAAGGACTATGGCGTCTATTCCTTCACCCCTGGTTTCGAGGATGGCACCCGTGAGCGCCTGACCACCTGGCACGCGGCCCTGAGCTGGGAGCGTGCCTTCAGTGAGACCCTGGGTCTACGCGCCAGCACGGTGGTCAGCGAGGAGCAGGCGAATTTGTATGCGATCGACTTTCTGTCGGCCGCCCTGGACGGCGACCAAGCACAGCGCTCCCAGCGCTGGGAGACCGAGCTGGATCTGCTCTGGAATCCGCACCCGACACTGGATCTGCTGGCGGGATATCGGTTCCGCTGGGTCGATGGACTGGAGAACCAGGCCGTTGTCGACGCCCTCATCGACACCACGAACCGGGTCGAGGATCTCGGACTGCACGACCTCTTTGCCGAACTCGGCTGGAACGCCGGCCGCCGACTGCGCCTGATTGGCGGTCTGCGTCTGTCGCGCCTCCCCGAGAGCTACCATTACACGAGCGAGGATCGACTGGAAGGCACCCTGACCGAGCGCGAGATCCCGGTCGAGGATCGCGACCTGCTCACCGGGCGCGTCGCCGCGCTCTGGAGCCTGGACCGCCACCAGGTCGTCAAGCTGATCTGGGGCACGGCGGCGCAGGACAGCGACCAGATCCAGTTCAGCGCGCCCGAGCGCATCGCCACCACCGAATTCGTCTATGTACGCACGCGACCGACCTGGACGCTGAGCACCAGTCTGTTTCGCAACCGGATCTCCAACATCGTCCGGACCATCCAGGTGATCGACACCCGAAGCAACAGCTATCGGAGCATCGATGACAATTCGGGCGAGTGGCTGACCCATGGACTGGAACTGACCGGCGAATGGCGTCCGGCGCCCGCGCTCGGACTGGATCTGAGCCTCACCTGGCAGGACACCGAGGATCGCCGGACCGGGATCGAGCCGGGCTACTCGCCGCACCTTCTGCTCAAGCTCAAGACCGACTATCGGCGCGGCCCCCTGACCTATGCGCTCTTTGCACACTATGTCGGGCCGATGGAACCGGACTGGAGCTTCGTCGACGGTGTGGCGGCTGGGGTCGTCGAACGCATCGGCGAGCGGGTCGACAGCTACTGGAACCTGGGCGCGAATCTGCGCTACCGGCATCCGTCCAACGGACTCCAGCTCAATCTGCACGTCTCGAATCTGCTCGACAGCGAGATCCGCTATCCGGCCAACGAGCTGACCGACTTCACCCGTGGTCTGATCGGCCCCGGACGGGTCGTCACCCTGACGTTCGGTTGGGAGTTTTGAGTCCCTTCTTGCGCAAGCTGGACGGTTGGCGACTCGGGGCGGTGCTGATGCTGCTGGCCGTCCTGGCTCCGGCGGCATTGGCACAGACCGCGGCCGAATCCGAAATGCTGCTGGTCAGACTCAAGGCGGCCTATGTCTACAAGCTGACGAGCTTCGTCGACTGGCCGGCGGCCGCGGACCGGCCCTTCGTCATCGGTGTGATCGGCGCCCCGCGCGTGCGCGAACAACTCGCCGAACTGGAGCAGGCCGAAAAGCGTCGCGACGACAGACCGATCCGGATTCAGGCGTATGCAGGCCCAGCCGACATCGCCCCCTGCGAGATCCTGTTCGTCGGCGAGGCGGCGGCCGAGAGTCTGCCGGCGATCGCCCGGCGCCTAGCGGGCCGGCCGACACTGCTGGTCGGCGATATTCCCGGCGGAGCGGGCCGCGGGCTGGCCATCGAGCTGTTTCGCAAGCCCGACATCCTGCGCCGGGCGGAGCGATTGCGACTGCGCATCGATCCGAAGGCCATCGCCGATCGCGGCCTGGTGGTCTCGGCACAACTCTACGAGGTGGCCGAGGTGATTCCGTGAAGCCCCGGCGCCGTACCTCGATCCGCCGGCGTCTGCTGTGGCTCTCGACCCTGGTGAGCCTGCTGACGCTCGGGGTCGCCGGCGGTCTCTTCGTGGTGCATGACCTGGGGATGCTGCGCCGTCAGATGGTACGCGACCTGGAGGTGCTGTCGGCCGTGGTCGGCGACAGTTGCCTGGGGGCGCTCGCGTTCGACGTGCCCGAGACGGCCGAGAAGATCCTGATGAATCTGCGCCACGAATATCAGATCCGCCAAGCGATCCTCTATGAGGCCAGGGGCAAACCCTTCGCCCACTACCAACGCGACCCCGAGCCTGTCCCGGCCGCGCCGAGACTGAACGACGTGGGCGTCCTGGTGGATGTATCACTGCTCGGACTTGGCACGGTGGAGGTCCGCCGCGACCTGATCCTGGACGATCAGATCCTCGGTCAGATCGTCATTCAGGCACGCACCGACGAACTGGCCGCGCAACTCCGCCGCTACACCCAGATCGCCGTGCTCCTGCTGCTCGCGACCCTGGCCGTCTCGCTGACACTGGCTCGGCGTCTGCAACGACGTATCGCCGAGCCCATCCAACGGTTGGCGGCGCGCACACGCGAGATTTCCGTCGCGGGCAACTATGCCCCAAGGCTGGCGCTGCCGGAGGCCGACGACGAGTTGACCGATCTGTACCTCGGATTCAATGCGATGCTCGATCAGATCGAGCGTCGTGAGCAGGATCTGGAGCGGATTCGCGCCTCGCTGGAGCAGCGCGTCGCCGAGCGCACCCGCGATCTCGATTTGCTGGTCCGGGAGCAGCGGCTCATGCTGGAAGCCCTGCCGCTCGGCGTCCTCCATCTGGTCGAGCGACGCGTCGCGCGGATCAATCCGCGCGTCACGGAACTGTTCGGCTGGAGCGCGTCCGAGATACTCGGATCGAGCGTCGCGCCCTTCTATGCCGATCCGGCGGACTTCGCCGAGGTCGGTCGCCTGGGGTATGCGCGGATGTCGACCGGCGGCGTCTACCGCACCGACCGGTTGCTGCGGCGCAAGGACGGAAGCTGTTTCTGGGGACGGCTGATCGGGCAAGCGATCGATCCGAACGACGAGCGTCTGGGCTCGATCTGGATCCTCGACGACATCGATCTGGACAAGGCGCTGGAGAGACGACTGCAACAGGCCCGCGAGGCGGCCGAGGCGGCCAGCCGTGCCAAGGATGCCTTTCTGGCCAACATGAGTCACGAGCTGCGCACGCCGCTCAATGCCATCCTGGGATTCGCCCAGATCCTGGAGGGCGATCCTCGACTCGACCCTGGACAGCGCCGACAGTTGGAGGGCATTCAGCGGGGCGGTCAACGCTTGCTCGATCTCATCGACGAGGTGTTGGATCTGGCGAAGATCGAAGCCGGCAGTCTCGAATTGGCGCCGGTCGAGTGGGAGAGCCGTGCCTTCTTGCGCGAGCTGGATGGCATGTTCCGCGGGCGCGCCGAGCGCCAGGGACTCGCGCTGCGAGTCGAGGCCTCGCCCACACTGCCGCGACACCTGCGCTGCGATGCCAAACGGTTGCATCAGATCCTGGTGAACCTCATCGACAATGCGCTCAAATACACCACGTCGGGTGAGATTCGGGTGCGGGCCGAGTTCGTCGCCGGACGTCTGCGGCTGGCGATCGAGGACACGGGCCGCGGCATCCCGAACGAGGCGCTCGAACGCATCTTCGAGCCCTTCTGTCAGCTCGGCGAGGTCGGCGACCGCCCCCAGGGCAGCGGCTTGGGTCTGGCCATCTGCAAACAGTTGGTTGCGTGCATGGGCGGTACGCTCTCGGTCGAGAGCACACTCGGGGTCGGCACGACCTTCCGCGTCGAGGTCGCGGCCCAGGCGCTCGAACGCACGGCGCGCGAGGCGCGGCCGGATCCGCCGCAGACGCGCCGCGTCGGGTATCGTCGTCTGAAGGGTCGAGGTCCATTTTGCCTGCTGATCGCCGATGACGAGCGCGCGAATCGTGAGGTGCTGCGCGGCTTGCTGGAACCGCTCGGTTTCACGGTCGCCGAGGCCGAGGACGGGCGCACCTGTCTCGAGTCCGTTCGGCGCCGGCCCCCGGATCTGATCCTGATGGATCTGCGCATGCCCGTCATGGATGGACTGGAGGCCACACGGCGGCTGTGCCGCGAGCCGGGAACGCGCCGCATTCCGGTCGTGGCGATCACGGCCGCCGCCTTCGACGAGGATCGGGCCAGGGCGCTCGCCGCCGGCTGTGACGCCCATCTCGGCAAGCCGGTCATGAGCGAGGCCCTGTTTGCGACCCTGGCCCAATGGCTGCCGTTGCAATGGCGATACGCCGAACCGGAGCCTGGGGCCGAGATGGCTCCGTCCCTCGAGGGGCTGTCCGAGGAGACGCGCGAACGCTTGATCGGCCTGATCCGTAGCGGCAGTGTGACGGCGATCGCGGCCCTGGCCGAGCGGCTCGTGCACGAGGATGACTGTTCGACACTGGCCCGCTGTCTGTCGACCCTGGCCCAGAACTTCGATATGGAGGGGCTGCGCCGACTCGCCCAGCGCCTGGAGAGGGTGCACAATAGAGCGGCGAGCGGTCGACCCGAGGCTCGAAACGGCGATTGAGAATGGATCGATCCAGCGAAAACATACTGATCGTGGACGACGAACCGGAGAACATCCGGTTGCTCGGCCAGTTGCTCGCCGCACGCGGCTATCAGATCCATGTGGCTGAGAGCGGCGAGCAGGCCCTGACGGCGTTCGAGACCCTCTCGCGCGAGGTACGACTGGACTTGATCCTGCTCGATGTCCTGATGCCCAATGGACTCGACGGCATCGAGACCTGTCGTCGTCTCAAGCAGCAAGACAGCACGCGCACCCTCCCCGTCATCTTCCTGACGGCGAAGGAAGATCATGCGACCATCGTCAGGGCCTTCGAGGCCGGGGGCGCGGACTATGTGCTCAAGCCCTTCGAGACGGACGTGCTGCTGGCGCGGGTGCGCGCCCATCTGACGCTCGGGCGTCTGTCGCACGACCTGGAGTCGGCGCTCGATGAGCGCTCGCGACAACTGCGCGTAGCCAACCGCGAGCTACGCCGGGCCAACGACCGCCTCAGACGTCTGGCCATGGAGGTCTCGCTGATCGAGGAGCGCGAAAAGCGGCGCCTGGCCGGCGAGTTGCACGACAGTCCGATGCAGAAGCTCAATCTGGCGCAGATGCAGATCGCCTCGGCCGCCCGCTGCCGCGACAGCGAGTCGGACCGGCTGCTGGAGGTCGGTCAGGAACTGATGCGCGAGGCGCTCCAGGAGCTGCGGACACTCCAGTTCGAACTCAGCCCGCCGGTACTCTATCAGGGAGGGCTGGGCGCGGCGCTGGGCTGGTTCGCCCGCTATAAGACGAAACGCTTTGGCGTGGAACTCCACTATGTCGAATCGCCCACCTTGCCCGCGATCGAAACCGACCTGGCGGTGGTGCTGTTCCAGAGTGCGCGCGAGCTGGTCTACAACCTGATCAAACACTCCGGGGCCAGTCGCGGCCGGATCGAACTGGGGGGTGACTTGGAATCGATCTGCGTCTCGGTCGACGACGACGGTCGCGGTTTCGCGCCCGTCGCGCTGGATGGGCTGACCTCGGGCGAGGGTGGATACGGCCTGTTCGGTGTGCGCGAACGTCTCAGCCTCTGGGGTGGAGAACTCGACATCGAGACGAAAGCCCAGGGTGCGCGTGTGACCATCCGGGTTCCATCGACGATGAGGACAGGACGCTAATGGCGATCTCGCTGCTGCTGGCCGACGATCATGTCATCTTCAGGCAGGGACTCGTCCTGCTGATGCGCTCGCAGACGGATTGGCAGGTCGTCGGCGAGGCGAGCGATGGGGCGGAGGCCGTGCAACTGGCCGAGCGTTTACAGCCCCAGATCGCGGTGCTCGACGTGGAGATGCCCGTCATGAATGGCTTGGAGGCCGCGCATCATATCCGCACAGTGTCACCCCAGACACGGATTCTGGCCCTGTCCACATACAGCGATCCCTATTATCGCGACCAGATGTTCGCCGCCGGCGCCCGTGGCTATGTGCTCAAGAACGAGGCGATCGACGATCTGATCAGCGCCATCGAGGCGGTCCTGCGCGACGAGTGCTTCGTCAGCCCATGCCTGGCGAACCTGGCTGCGCCCTCGCCCGGACGGAGCGTCGAAGTCGATGTCAAGACCCTGAGCGAGCGCGAGCTGGAAGTGCTCAGGTTGCTGGCCGAAGGTCAACGAACCAAGGAGATCGCCGCGACACTGGGCATCAGTGCGCGGACGGTCGAGACCTATCGTCAGCGCCTCATGCTCAAACTCGGCATCCAGACCCTGCCTGGACTGGTGAAGTTCGCCGTTCGTGCCGGTTTGACTCAGTCCAAATCACTAAGAGCCTATCCCAAAAGGTGATGGCTCAATCTGAGGTTCCCGCGGTTTTTCGTCTTCCATAAGAGAGCGGCCTCATGCTACCTGGCACGTGACCTGTTGAGCCAGCGTGGTTTGCGTCACATAACATCAATCCGCGTGGTGACTCTATGGTGACTCAAACAAAAACGGCCTAGGTATTAAATAACCTAAGCCGTTGATTTTATTGGTCGGTGCGAGAGGATTCGAACCTCCGACCACCTGAACCCCATTCCGATTGGCGCTTGGGGAAAGCTTTTAAATCAATAACCTACACCGCCCGCGCAACTCCAATTCCTGCCCTATCCAGCCGCAGTCATGCGGCTCACAGCCATGGTCCCGCACATTTTCCGGCACACCTGAGGGGTACTCTCTGATGATCATCACCAACTTTTTTTCGCCAATCTCCCACCAGGAGAACCTCAACCAGCCTCGTTCCCATGAGCCGAGGATACGCGCCCAACATGAGACGACGAAGGACCGGGGCTTTCGCCCAAAGCTGCAAGGGTCGCGGCTGAAAGACGTTTGGCCTATGCTTAGCCATATGCCAACAGATCTGGATTCGGATGCCATGCAGTCGGAACGCCATGTTCGCCTCTTTCGCAATGGTCGCAATCAAGCGCTGCGGATCCCGCGCGATTTGGAGCTGGATGCCGACGAGGCGGTGATTCGCCGTGACGGCGAGCGGCTGATCATCGAGCCGATCAAACGCCGAGCCGATCTCGCGACGCTGCTTGCCGGCTGGAAGCCCCTCGATGAGACCCTGCCGGATATCGACGAAGGGCTCCCGCCACTCGACGATATTCAACTCTAGGCTGCGTGCACCCCCATGTCCGCGCTGCGCTATCTCCTAGACACCAATATTCTTTCGGCGCTGATCCGCGAGCCGCAAGGCGCGGTTGCGACACTCCTGAGCCGCCGTGGCCACGATCGGATGTGCACCAGCCTCATCGTCGCGGCCGAGCTGCGCTTCGGCGCGCTCAAGCGTGGTTCGCCCGTCTTGCTCGACAAAGTCTCGGACCTGCTCGCGTCCATGCCGGTCTTGCCGCTCGAGGCCGGTGTCGATGAAGCCTACGCCAGGGTACGCCTTGCCCTGGAGCAAGCAGGAACGCCGATCGGCCCCAACGACCTGCTGATCGCCGCACATGCCCTGGATCAGGATCTCACGCTCGTGACGGACAACGCGGCCGAATTCAGCCGGGTACCCGCGCTGCGGGTCGAGAATTGGCTCACCACCCAGCGCTAACTGCGGCAGATCGCCCCTCGCAATGGGTTGTGTGAGCGCTGCGCCTCGCGCCTTGTTTGTCATAACGACCCTCGCCGTCTATACCGCCCGCGCAACTCCAATTCCCGCCCTGTCCAGCCGTATTCACGCGACTCACGGCGATGCTCTTGCACATCTTCCGGCACACCTCACGACCCGGCTCGTCACCTGCTGTAAAGTCCGACTGGCGGTCTGAAAAATCTGCCAAGTCGAGGACAGCATCAAGGTCAGGGATCTCAGGGTCAGAGGACTCCACTCCACACAGCAAGGCGTTCGCAAAGCAGAGCTTGGACCGGGCTTTCAATGTTCGTTCAGCCCTTGTTATACACCTCACCACCTATCGGTTTTATGTAGCCAGGGCTTCCAGCCCTGGCGAACCAGGCGAGGATGGCCTGGCTACGCAGGCTTGGAGCGGCTGTTCCGGTTGATTTCGGGAAACCGATAGGTGTTGAGGTTATACACATCAAAATATGCATTTATCCTCCAATGCGCTATACATGGGATGAAGCCAAACGACAAACCAACTTGAAGAAGCACGGGCTGGATTTTGTCGATGCGCCCCAAGTCTTCGAGGGGCCGATGCTCTTGTTCGAAGACGCCCGCCAGGGTTATGGCGAACAGCGTATGATCGGCATCGGACTCTTGGATTGTCTGGTCGTGTTGGTCGTCCACGTCGAATCTGACGACACCATCAGCATCATTTCCATGCGCAAGGCAGACAGCCATGAAACAGACCTCTATTACCGTAACGCCGGATACTTCTGATGAGGCGCCGACGCTGACTCAGGCCGATTTCGACCGTGCCCGATTTCAACTCGGGGGGCGAGCCGTCAGTCGCCCCGAATGGCAGACCGCCGTGCGTGCACGCACGAGCAAGCTTCGGGTCAATATCATGCTCGACGCGCCCATCGTGGAGCATTTCAAGGCGATGGCCGGGGATCGTGGCTATCAGACACTGATCAATGAGACGCTCCGACGGGTGATCGAATCGGAGCATCTCGAAACCGATCTGCGCCGCATCATCCGCGAGGAGTTGGACGCACGCGGTTGAGTGAAGCACCCACCGCAAGACAGAGCACATTGTCCTATCAGCAAGGCCCACAGATGGTCTGCGCGACAATCCTGACGACCGGAGTTGAGCATTAGCTCGCCCCAAAGCGCGACCGAAGCAGATCGCACCTCGGGAATCGACCACCGGATTGGGGGGGCTCCGCGCATGATCAAACGATCACGCGCCTGTCGATGCCCGCTACCAATCCTCATACTGCTCGGGCGCCGCGCCATGCGCTTCCAGTACCTGCGGTTCCTGGCTCGCGGGTTCTTCGTTCACGCGCTCGACGAGGAGTTCAAAGCGCCAGTCATCGCCAAAGTCGAACAGGAAGTCGATCCGCATCCCCTCGCAAAGCGCGAGGTCGCCGACCTTGATCTCATCGGCGACGTATTCGGACGCGCCCGCCAGATGGGGGGGATCGATCTCGACGGTGCACCCGAAGCGGTCCTGGTAGCTGAAGCGGTAGAGATGGTCGCTGTCATCGAAGTCGAAGGCGTCGAGAATGGTGTCCGCGAGTGCGTCGAGAGCGGTCTCGCCCCCAATGGCGATCCGCCGCCAGCAGTCCTTCCCCAGCGCGACCTTGAGCAGATGCTGGCCGGGCTGGAAAGGGTCCTCGGGGATCTCCAATTCGTGGCGCCAATCCGGGATATGGGGACGCACCAACTCGCTCCAGTGCTCGAAACGCGCCAGGGGATCGAAAAAATCCCGGCCCTCGAGGATGGGAATGTCTGCGTCGGACTCGGTATCCCAAGGCTGACGCATGAAGCTCGCCAAGTGACCTAGCAAGGAGCGTCCCCACGCGGTGAGAGCGACCCGCTCGGGCCGCCATCCCTTACCTTCCGCGGGCGGCATCGCCCGCAGGTCGAGGAAGCCAAAGAGTTCAAGCAACGCCAGATGGTGGAAGCCGGGGGAATACCGCAAAAACTCCACATCATCAGGCGTGTCCATCATCAGATCGCCCGTGGCGGGCAGCCGTTTGAGAAAGGTAACGACCCTCATCGACGCATCCCTGCCCCAGCTTGCGCGCTCGCCGATCATCTCCTCGCTTGAACGACCCCACCAGGCCTTCAGCAAGGCAAAATAACGCTCGGCGGCATTGAGGGAGGACCAGGAGGCCAGGACGACGGGGTCGAGATGCAGATGCGGCTTCTTGGACGCCGTGTCGATCCACGCCAGGCCGCTGGCACGCAGCACCAGATAGAGCCCATTGATGTGCGGATAGGATTTCTGCATCGCGCGCTTCAGCCCCAGTTCCAGGGGGTGCGTGAGACGCTGGTTGATCGACTCCAGGGTTTTCATGGCGAACAGGTGGCCGGGGGTGAGCGGCAGCCCCTGATCGCCAATCAGGTCCAGCAAGGCGTCGAAATCCCGCAGGATGCTTCCCGGCGGGTGCCGTTCGAAATCAGGTGCCTGGAGCTGGTGGGTGGAGGTCGGTGCGCGGGTGTGGGTTTTGGTCATAGGCTCACGATCAGTATTGATCCGGATCTTTCTGCAACAGACTTCATATCAGCCATCGCCGCTTGGCGCCAGGCCCAGCAGGCGCAGGGTCTGGGGGTCGCCCTCACCCTGGAAATACCGCGTCAGAACGCGATGAAAGACCGAACCTGCGGGCGACACACGGGCGAACAGGGTGGCGCAGGAGCGCAGCTTCAGGTCGTCGGGCGAACCGAAGATCTCCCGCGCAGAGCGTCCCTCGACGCCGATGACCGCTTCGGCGCATGCCCGCAGCCGCGGTCCCAGAACGGGGTGACTCAGGTAGGCCTCCGCCTCGGCCAGGCTGCGGATCGCGTAGCGCTGCGACAGGGCACTGAATCCAAGCCCCGCCAGCTGCGGGAAGATGTACCACATCCAGTGCGAGCGCTTGCGACCGCTGCGAATCTCGGCGAGGGCCTGCGCGTAGTCGTCCTCTTGTGCTTGGACGAAACGCTGCAGATCATGGGTGTCTGTCATGACGCGATCTCCTATTCATTCAGCCCGCAAGGCGCCCCAGACGCAACGGCCTGCGCCGGAATCGGAATCGGGACGGCAGGCCGTGCCCGGGATGACCATCATCCCCGCCTGTTACGTCCCGCGCTGATTTAGGGAGAGCGTCGCGACCTATTTTGGGTGAGACGCAAAGAAAAGTCCCGAGCTGGC